>NZ_MPPI01000013.1:8263-152457 GCF_001895925.1 Phormidesmis priestleyi ULC007
CGCGACGTTTTTGCCATCTTTGTTGAGTTTCGCTTCAGCAAATCCTTTCTTTTCTTGGCTAAACGTGCGGGCATAGCCATTAGCAGCGCGCGGGAAAAATTTATTAAACTCGCTGCCTTGCGTCGCATCTTTGGCAACGGCGGTTACTCCTTTTTTGCTGCTGTCTTGCTGTGCCTGAGAAAATTGGGAGGGAGCTTTGGGCTGACAGCCTGTGAGCAGCAAAGCGACAGACAGCATTAAGGCAAAGATGCTTCCACGCCAGTTTGAAAACAACATAGGTTTGATTCTCATAAGGTGGATGAGAGAGAAAATCGGGGCATGGAATTTATTGCTTGATGAAGCTTTAGACCTATTCCCGATGACTACTTCTGTAATGTAATGCGATCGTGCATCAAGCGCATGATCGTAAAGACTACATTCTGCAACAATTAGAGGGAATCAGATTTTTTTAATGCTGTCATCAAGCCGATGCCTCTTGCGAAACCGATGATTCTAAGGGGTTTTCAAGTGGGTGCGGACGTGTAAACTGCTCATATTGCTGCACCATAAGGCGCTGTGCGGCGACGATCGCGGGGTTAACCTCTACATAGCGACGCTGAGGATTTTTCAAATAATTCTCCTGTTCGCTCTCGATCATTTCAATGTCTTGTCTCAGAAAGCGTAAAAACAGCAGATTAATAATCAGAAGCTGCAAGATCGGACGCAGAATAGTTAGCAACCACTGAGGCAATCCTAATTTGAGAAACAAGAGTGAGAAAGAGCGACTTTCTTGGGGCGCGATGGGCAACCGCATTAGATAGAGCGATGAAATGCCCGGAAGATGGTTGATGTAATGGGGATAGCGATAATCGACAGAGATAACTTTTGTAGTGACTCGATCGGCTGATTGACTTAGCCCTAATAGTTGGCTCACAATGCCTGTGTAGGAGAGTTGATATTCGGCGTTGACTGAGTTTTCGGTTTCTCGAAGCTTTAGCAGCACCGGATCAAACCAGCCTTGCAGGTTTTTGTGGAGATGACCGTGAAACACATCCATCGTGTTTTCATTGCAGATCGAGAAGTGCGCCTTAAAGGTTGCACCGACGGGGAGCAGTAGCCAGTTAGGGTCGTTATATTCTGGAATTTCGATCAAAGGTTGCGCTTCTGCCAACGTCTGATCGCCGGGAAAGACCCAAATCAAGCCGTACTTTTCTTGCACGGGAAAGCTTCGTATCTGCACACAAGGAAGCTTTTGATCGGGCGGAAAGTAGGGAATATTCAGACATTCACCCTGCCCGTTAAATTCCCAGCCGTGATAGGGGCACGAAATTGCATCTCCTTCGACCTTGCCTTTATCGAGCGAAACGCCTTTATGTGGGCAAACATTTTCGACGGCTTGGATTTGGTTTTGGCGATCGCGATAGAGGGCGATTGATTGCTGCCAGACCGTTGCAGTTAGAATTTTTGTGGGCTTGAGATCGGTTGCCCACGCGATCGCATACCAATAGTTGCCGTTGATGCCGACTTCTCGCACCTGACTGCGAGGGGTTTGACTTTTTAAGGTGGTCGCTAGTTCCACAAGCACACTCCTTTCCATGAGGTCATGAATATCATCACCAGGAATTTTCTATCCTGACATCTCTTCCTCGGCGATTCCGTTTATCTCAAGACAGTATTAAGACTTGCGTAGTTTGCAGGAATGAAACTTACAGTTCTTTTTGCTCTCGCAGATGGGCTAACTCTGCTCGAATCGCGGCAAGTTGGGCAGTCAGTTCTTGCAGTTCGAGCACCTCTGTTGAAGGCGGCACAACCGGAGTCGCGATCGTCGTTACGGTCGTCTCAGAAGCAGCCCGATCGCTTACATTGCGACGTTGATCAAGGAAGATCTCTACAAAACTGCGGGCTTCTTGCTCAGTGATTTCCCCTTTCTCAGCCCATTCTTGCGCCAACTGATCTAGCTCTAGCTTTAATTTTGATAGATTTTGCTCACGTCTTTGTGGGTCTTGCAACACTTCGATCAGCATTGCCGTTGCGCCGATCGTGACGTGGAATCCTTTCTGAAATAGCCGAAGGACGGTATCAGAGTTCATGGTTTAAAGAGATCAATAGAAGAGTGATTGCCTTGATTTTACTCCACGTTTCTCAGCTAACTTGCTCTAGATAATGACTGATATCGTCATTGACTCGGCTGAGTTCGGCTTCGGTGGTGATGCGAATGCGATCGTCTCTCAGGGTGATTAGCACTTTGGCGGCAAAGGGCGTTGCCCAAATGTTGGGATTGCAAAAGATTTCTAAAAAAACATCGCCTGTGTAGCGATATTCCACTGGCTTCTGAGGCGTAACTTTACCGCCAGGAATCGGTTTGTTGGCAGTGATTTTTAGCCGCTCCATTAGTTCTGCAAGGGTCACTTTCAATTCTTTAGCAGCCTCTGGGCTAAAGCTAAAAGAGATAGAACCTTCAATTAGATTAAGAGTCAGTTGAGAAGACATAGAACTTATTTGAACGGGGCTGATATCTCATCCTACCTGGAGAGTGGAGGCGGGAATTAGGAATTAGGCAGAAAAGTTAACTGACGATCGTGGATCTTCGTCGTGGTTCTTAAATTTCTAAATGACAAAAATCCACAAAAAGAATCTCTCAAATATGTCGCCAGAAAGTGAATGTTATCGGTTTATCTAAGCTGCTAGTTGAGAGTATCATCAACAGCTTAAGCGAGTTGTAGAAATCCCAAAGCTTTAACGTACAAGACTTTAGGGTATTTTCAATCTGCGAGATCTACACTGAATGACAGAGCAGCTCAATAGCAAGGTGGGTAGTTGTGATAGTAGATAATCGACCAACGGTTCGTAGAGTGTTAATCATTACCCTGTTGCTGAATCTGTTTGTTTTAGGACTCAAGGCGTTTGTCGGAGTGGCCACGGGTTCGCTGAGTCTATTAGCCGATGCCTTGCACAGTTTAACCGACAGTGCAAATAACATTTTGGGACTCATTGCCAGTCGGTTTTCGTCACCGATGCCCGATCGCGATCATCCTTACGGGCACCAAAAATTTGAAGCTGTGGGCGCTTTAGGAATCGCCGCATTTTTGGGAATCGCCTGTTTCGAGATTTTGCAAGGGGTGATCGAGCGATTGATGGGCACGGGTAAACCCATTCGCATCTCAGCCGGAGAGTTGTGGCTGCTGCTGCTTGTGTTGGGCGTTAATATCTTTGTCACCTATTACGAACGCCATGAAGGGCAGCGAGTGGGCAGTCCGATTTTGATTGCAGATGCCCAGCACACCATGAGCGATGTTTGGGTGACAATCAGCGTTCTCGCAGGTTTAATCAGCGTTTGGGCGTTTAACTGGCAGTGGATGGATGTGGCACTGTCTTTTCCGGTAGCGCTGCTAGTGTTTTCGAGTGGTTGGTCAGTGCTCAAGCAAAACCTGCCCTCGCTTGTCGATGAGATGGCGATCGCGCCAGAAGCGATTTATGAAGTCGCGATGCAGGTGCCCGGCGTGTTGAACTGTCACGATATTGCATCGCGGGGTGTGGTGGGTCGGCAGGCTTTTATCGAGATGCATTTGATTGTCGAAGCGCGTGATGTTTTGACTGCCCACGAGATCACTGAGGAAGTAGAAGCTCGATTAGCCGAGAAATATAGCCCTGTGAGAGTGATGATTCACGTAGAGCCACCCACTTATAAATCTGACCAGATTAGCTACGGTTCACAGGTAGAAAATTGAGTTTTCCACAAGTCGTCAGAGTTTTCCACAGAGTTTAGACCGTTTTCCACAAATAACCCTAGGGGCATGGCATGCCGTGCCCTCTCGCAACCGATCGAATGATCGCAATTATTTTTGAAATGGGTATGACAGAGCATTTGACCCCAAACATTCGTCCTCCATGTTTGCGATCAAATACTCATCGTTCAAGTTATTCCCATTCGATCGTGCCAGGTGGTTTGGATGTAATGTCATAAACGACACGATTGACCCCACGCACTTCATTGACGATGCGGTTAGAAATCGTTTCTAACAAATCATAGGGAACTCTTGCCCAATCAGCAGTCATGCCATCTTCACTGGCGACAAAGCGCAGCACGATCGGATAGGCATAAGTGCGTTGATCGCCCATTACCCCGACGCTGCGAATCGGCAACAACACCGCAAACGCTTGCCAAAGATCATGGTATAGTCCCGCTCGATTAATTTCTTGACGAACGATTAAGTCGGCATCGCGGAGAATGTTGAGCCGTTCGCTCGTGACTTCGCCCAAAATGCGGATCGCCAAACCCGGCCCTGGAAACGGTTGACGATTGACAATTTCTTCGGGGAGACCGATCGAGCGTCCCACTTTCCGCACTTCGTCTTTAAACAGTTTGCGGAGTGGCTCGACTAGTTTAAAGCGTAGATCTTTGGGCAACCCTCCCACGTTGTGGTGACTTTTGATTTTGACCGCGACTCGTTCACCCGTTTGGGGATCAACATTGGTGTCGGCAGACTCGATCACATCGGGATAGAGAGTCCCCTGGGCGAGATAGTCAAACGGGCCAAGCCGCTTCGATTCGGACTCAAACACGCTGATAAACTCGTGCCCAATCCGCTTGCGTTTCTCTTCGGGATCGGTGATGCCTTTGACTGAGTTGATAAAGCGATCGCGGGCGTTTACATATTCAACTGAGATATGAAACTGCTCGGCAAAGAGTTTCACTAACCGCTCTGGTTCGAGCTTTCGCATAAAACCCTGATCGATAAACATGCAGGTTAGCTGATCTCCGATCGCGCGATGCAGCAAAAACGCCAGCGTTGAGGAATCGACTCCACCTGACAACGCCAGCAAAACGCGCTTATCGCCGACCCTTGCCCGAATTTCTCGAATCGCTTCTTCGACAAATGCCGCCGTTGTCCAAGTGGGTTCGCAGTTGCAGATGTGATAGACAAAGTTGCGAATCAGCGCCTGTCCACCCTGTGAATGCACTACTTCGGGGTGAAACTGAACCCCGTAAAGTTTGCGATCGTGATCAGCGATCGCCGCACAGGGCGTATTTGCTGTATGTGCCAGTAGCTCAAAGCCAGGCGGGAGGTCAGTCACCGAATCACCGTGACTCATCCACATCGTGGTGTGGTCTTCGACATTGGTCAGCAGATCGGTGGGGTCGTCGATTTCTAAACTTGCTTTGCCATATTCGCCCCGATCGGACTTTTCGACCCCGCCGCCGAGTTGCTGCACCATCAACTGCATTCCATAGCAAACCCCCAAAACTGGGATGCCCAAATTCCAAATCTCAGGATCGCTATGAGGAGCGCCCTGATCATAGACAGAACTCGGCCCCCCGGAAAAAATGATGCCTTTGGGATTGAGTTGTTTAAGATGTTCAGCCGAGGTGCGATAGGAGAGCACCTCTGAATAAACTTGAGTTTCGCGGATGCGCCGGGCAATCAACTCAGAATATTGGGAGCCAAAGTCCAGAATCACAATCATCTGTCGATTGACCACATCCAAACCGGTGTCTGAGGTAGATGCAGAGGGCGATGTGAGAACAGCCTGTTCAGTCTGAGGAGTCACGGAGATAACCTGATGGAATCCTAAAAGTGGACAGATAAACGTCTGAAAAAAATAGTTTGCAAGGGAGTCAATAAATTTGGACTTTTGGGTATTCTGGCTATTTTAATCACATTAACAAACTTGACTCAAGTAATGCGATGACAATTTTGCTCTTTATAAATATTTGTGATACTCTGACAACCTTTATGGGCACTCATTCCATATCGACCAGAAATAAAGGCTCGTGGGCTGCAACAAATGCCCTGGCTATATTGTCAAAGGTAACTTATGGAAATTTCTGCTAACATCGACAGAATTTTGACCCTTCAGGGTGGCAGACCTCTTAGTGAGATGCCTCCCAAAACGGTAGTTTTGCAGCCTCGTGGAGCGCTGTTGGGCGAGGTTAAAACCGCTTTTGAGATCAGCTTAGAGCAAGCGATCGTCGAAGCTGAGGCAGTCATTGTTGATTTGCTGTGGGTCACCCGCATAGATGCTGAAGGAATTTCTGTCTTGCTGGCAGGCATGAAGCAAGCCCAAGCCATTGGCAAGTGCCTTTCTTTTTTGGCGATGGATGCGACGACTCGCACAGCTTTAGATGCAGTCTGGGCGCAGCAGCGAGAAACCGAAGCATCTCCACAAGCTGATTTATTTACGCCTAACTTTGAGCAGTTTCTAGACAACCACAAAAATACACAAGTTTCGCCTTGAGCGATCTATTTTTTGAGCGCTAACGTTAATCCATCGGCGATCGGCAGCAAACTCAAAATGATGCGATCGTCATTCGCTAGTTTCTGATTAAAGGCTCGAATCGTTTGGGTAATTTTGTCGTGATCGTTAGGATCAGCAACTCGCCCCAACCAGAGTACGTTGTCGATCGCGATCAATCCACCGGGACGAATCAGTTGAAAGGCACGATCGTAATAATTCTCATAGTTACCTTTGTCGGCATCAATAAACGCAAAATCAAAGGTTTCAGCTTGGGTTTCGAGAAGGTGATCTAACGTCTCTATTGCGGGCGCGATGTGCAAATCGATTTTGTCAGTCACGCCAGCCGCTTGCCAATAGCGACGAGCGATCGCGGTATAGTCTTCACTGATATCACAGGCGACCAGCTTGCCGTTTGGGGGCAGTGCTAACGCGATCGCGAGAGAACTGTATCCCGTAAACACGCCCACTTCAAGAGTTTTTTTGGCTCCCATTAGGCGAACGAGCAACCCCATAAACTGCCCTTGCTCAGGCGAAATTTGCATTCTGGCTTGAGGATGATTGGCAGTTTCTTGGCGCAGTGTGGCGAGAATCTCAGGTTCGTTTGGCGAGTTTGCCGCAATATAGCGGTAGAGGTCATCACTGACTCCAAAAGATTTTTTGTCCATCCTGTCTCCCTAAGTCGCTTTCAGGCTCATCCTATCCTGTTACTCTAAAAGTGGCGTTTGAGGAAAATAAAGTGCGGCGATCGATTCAAATCATTTTGGCTGTGATCTTAGTGAGTCTGATAACAGCCTGTAGCGCGAATAATCTGACTCCTAGCAATCAAATTGTGCGACGAGCGATCGCGCTGCAAGCCACTCAAACCCAGCAAGAACTCAGCCAGCAGTTGCGGCTAAAATCACCCGATCTGAAGGTCGATCGAGTCAAGGTTACGAGTCAAGAACCTCTGGCGATCCAAAATTTGTCGGCTTATCGAGTGCAGGGCAACTATGATTACACGCTCAAGCTTTCTCAGCGATCGGTGACTCAAAAAGACAATCCATTTGAGGTTTATTTGCAGCGGCAAAGTGAAGGAAAAACTTGGCGACTTGCCCAAAAACAGCGCGAGGAGAATGGCTCAAGTTGGGTGACGCAGTTAGTAGAGTAACGGAAATTTTGAGTGACGAGTTTTGAAACCTGGCTTCAAAACTCATCGCCTGTTTTTAGACTTTTGTGCGATCGGTCAAAATCTCATAGCCATCTTCAGTGACGAGAACGGTGTGTTCAAACTGGGCAGAGAGGGAGTTGTCTAAAGTGACTGCCGTCCAACGATCGGGAAGAATGCGCGTGTTTTTGGTGCCTACGTTGATGATCGGCTCGATCGCCAGTGTCATGCCAGCCCGAAGTTTAACGTTTGGCATAGCGTGGGTGCGAAAGTTGAAGACGGAAGGTTCTTCGTGTAGATTGCGACCGACCCCATGCCCTGTGAAGTCTTCTACGACTTTAAAGCCGTTTGTCTCAACATAATCTTGAATCGCTCCAGCAAGATCGAGCAAAAATGCTCCAGCGCGAACTTGCTCAATGCCCTTGTAAAGTGCCTGTTCTGCAACGTGAATCAGTTTAGCCGCGTCGGGTGTGACTTGACCGACGGCGATCGTAATACACGAATCGCCATGAAAGCCTTCAAAAAATGCGCCCGTATCAACTTTCAGCACATCGCCCGTCCTAATCACTTTTTTGCGGCTCGGAATCCCGTGAACAACTTCCTGATTGATGCTGGAGCAAATCGAGGCGGGAAAGCCGTGATAGCCCTTAAAGCTGGGTGTAGCTCCCATTTCTCGAATGCGTTTTTCAGCATGGGCATCGAGGTCAGCCGTCGTCATTCCTGGCTCGACCATTTCTGAGATTTCTTTGAGCACGATCGCTACAATTTTTGCCGCCTGCCTCATGATCTCGATTTCGCGCTGAGACTTAATTTCAATGCCTCGACGCTTTTTGGGAGAAGACTGGGGAAGCAGATTACTGAGAATATTCATAGAGATCGGCGGTAGTTCAGCAGTGGAGTTAGCGATCGCGCAACACACGCCCTCGCCATTTTCTAAGGTAGCTTAATTCTCGTACAAACGAGTCTTATCCAATTTGATTAACGCGATAGATCCGCATGGGAACACGGGTAGGGGCACGACATGTCGTGCCCTCTCGCGATCGATTTCTCAACGAGCCGTTGCAGGCCCCGCAGTCACGACCACCAGACGATCGGGGTGCAGTAAATCTTGAGTCGCCTCATTGACTTGAGCCTGAGTCACCGCGTCAATCTGTTTAGGAAACTGACGAATCTCGGCGGGATTTAACCCATAGACTTCGTTCATCAGAATGATCTCTGCCAGGTCATCGGGGTTTGCCAAATCAACCGGATAGCTGCTGGTCAGTGATCGCTGCGCCGTCAACACTTCATTGGTGCTTACGCCTTGGGTGCGAAATTGCTCCAATAGTTTGAGGGTGCTGGAGATCGCTTTAGGCGCATCTTCGGGGGCAGTTTGCATCGAGATCAAAAACGGCCCTTGATGAATGCCTGCCTGGAAGCCGCTGTAGATGCCGTAGGTGAGTCCTTGACGATCGCGGATCTCAGTTCCTAAACGACTCGATAGCGTATCACCGCCCAAAATCTGGTTCATCACCGTCGCGGGATAATAGCGGGGATCGGTGCGGTTAATCCCCGCGTAGCCAATGTAGGTAATCGATTGAGTTTTGCCGGGGATGCCATCATAGAGACGCACCACATTTGTAGGCGGCGACACGGGAGGAAACGTTAGAGCGGGTGCTTTTCCGGTTGCCTTCCAGGTGCCCAATTCTTTCTCTAATAGACTCTTCACCTGAGCCGGGTCAAAGTCACCAACTAGCGCCAACGTGGTTTTATCGGGGCGATAGTGGTTTTTGTAGAAGTTCAGTAAATCTTGCTGTTGAATGCCCTTTAAGCTGGCCTCAGTCGGGAAGTTATAAAAGGGGTGATTTGATGGATAGATCGCTTGCTGGAAGGTGCGTCTGCCTTTCGATGCGGGGTTATCTAACTGAACTTTGAGAGCGATCAGCGATCGTTGACGGCTCAGTTCTAACTCTTTATCAGGAAAGACCGCGTTTTGCATCACGTCTGCTACGGTTTGCACCAGCGTTGGCAGATTTTCGACGAGCGTGTTAGCTCTGATTGCTACGCCTTCCCGATTGGCATCAAATCCTAGATTAATGCCCCGATCGTCAAGTGTTGTCGCCAGGGTTAACGCATCTTTGGTTTTGGTGCCATTCATTAAGTTGTCAGCCGTCAGTTTAGCAAGCCCTGCTTTTTGACTCGTATCAAAGGCAGTCCCGGCATCTAAATGACCACTGAGCGAAACCGTCGGCGTGCTGGAATCGCGCAGCAGCAAAACTCGCAGCCCGTTTGAGAGAACGATTTTTTCGGGCAGTGCTTGAGCCGGGCGATCACTCTGCGTCACGGGCGGCAGATATTTTGCCACCTCAGCCGGATCGACGGGTGGGCCTAAATTAAATTGCTCTGCGGTTTGACCTGCATTCACCGATCCGCCCGCTTTGGCATCTAGCTGAGTCGGCTCAAAGAATCCCAATGTTTGCTGATTGGGATCAAAATAGGTTTTTGCGACTCGTTGAATATCTGCCGCAGTGACTTGCTCGATCGCTGCCAAATAGCGATCGGTAAACTGATAATCTCCAGCCGTGGTTTGATCGTCGCCAAGCTGCATTGCCTGACTGGTAACGTCACGGTTTCGCAGCAGCACTGAGGATTTGAGTTGAGTTTTTGCTCGCTTCAGTTCGTCAGCCGTCACAGGTTGGGTACGAAGATCGGCCAAACTCGTCTGGATGGTTTGGTTAATTTTTGACAATTCCTGACCGGGTGCAGCCGTTGCACTTAATCCATACCATCCGCCAGAAATCATGTTTGCCGGATAGCCGCTATAGTCGCTGGCTAAACCCGATTCGATCAGTGACTGATAGAGCCGAGAACTGCGCCCTTGAGTCAGCACTAAATCAAACAGATGCAGGGCTGGTACATCGGGATGCGTGACGTTAGGGAGCGGATAGACTGCTTGCAAGAGAGACGCGCTTCCGGGCTGTTTGAGTACGATCGCAGCCTTCGCCGGACTTCCCTTCATCACGAGAGGGGCAGGAGGTTGGGCTGAAGCTTTTGGTTTTTCAGATCTCGGAACTTTGCCAAACGATTCTTGAACGGCTTTCAACGCCGAATCGGTTTGAAAGTCTCCCACAATTACTACGGTCGCATTGTCAGGGCTGTAGTAATTGCGATAGTAATCGCGCACCTGCTCGACAGTAAACTTCTGGACATCGGCTTTGGTGCCACCTACGGGCAACCCATAAGGAGAATCGGGGAACGCCGCCTGCATCACCGCCCGATCGAGCCGATAACTCGGACTATTCTCATAGCCTTGCAGTTCTGAAATAACGACACGCTTTTCGCTCGTCAGTTGAGAGGCACCGATTACAGCACTCTGCATCCGATCGGCTTCGAGGGCGAGGAGCGATCGCAGTTTATCGCGTTCAACAGTACCAAAATAAGCGGTCTGATCGTAGCTCGTAAAGGCGTTAGATTGGCTGCCCAAAGCACTAAACAATCGACCAAATTGAATCGGACGATCGCTCGTGCCTTTAAACATCAAGTGTTCGAGTTGGTGAGCAATGCCGTTTACACCCGGTGCCTCGTCGCGTGACCCAATGCGATACCAGACTTGCACAGTGACCACAGGCGCAGTCGGCACTTCTTTGGTTAGCACCGTCAAACCATTCTCTAAAACGGTTTTTCTGACCTGTTGAGTCGTAGAGGCAGGAGCAGATGGCACGCTCTGCGTGAGAGTTGGTTTTTTAGAAGGCGCTTGTTCAGCACTGGCTGACGGCAAAAGCGCAATTTCTCCTGATAAGAGAATGGTTGCTAAACAGAGAGCAAACAAAAAACTAGGAAGGCGATATCGTCGCAGAAAAGATAAAAATGACATGCTCAAAACCCTATGAAGTCGATAGTCAGGTGAATGAAATGGACTATAGACATTTATTTCGATCGACACTGAGCAAATAAAGTTTCAGCATTTGTGCGAATAGGACGATCCCTAGTCTAGCTTTCTTCATTTTCAAGTTTCGGGTTCTCATCTGAAACCTGCTCAATGCGAGTGCAAAAGGGCACTGAGAGGCGCATCTTCAACATGGCAATAGGGGCGGCTATAGCAGAGAGGCGACTCAAGGGCGTGTTTAGCCAAAAGTTCGGGGTCGCTCAAAACGCGCTCAGTTTCGCCATCATAGACAATCTGACCTTGACTTAACACGATCGTGCGATCGCACAGTTCCAGCGCTAAATCTAAATCGTGAGTTGCAATTAACTGAGTCAACGGCAACGAATCTAATAATTCGATGAGCTGTCGGCGCGATCGCGGATCTAACTGCGCCGATGGCTCGTCCAACACCAACACTTGAGGCTGCATGGCGAGAACCCCCGCGATCGCAACTCGTTTCTTCTCTCCGCCTGATAACCCATTGGCGCTACGAGAAGTATACAAGCTTGGATCAAGCCCAACCGCTTGCAATGCATGAATGACGCGATGGTTGAGCGCTTCTCCTTTCACACCTTGATTGAGCGGGCCAAAGGTGACATCTTCCCAAACAGTTGGCATAAATAGCTGATCGTCTGGGTTTTGAAACACCAACCCTACAAAATTGCGGATTTGCTTGAGGTTTTGTGGCTCGATCGCTAACTCTCCAACCACGACTTCGCCCGTTTGCGGCGTTAATAACCCGTTGAAATGCAAGAGTAATGTAGATTTTCCTGAACCGTTGGCTCCGACTAATGCAACTCGCTCACTTGCTCGAATCGACAAGCTAATTTCTTTAAGGGCTTGTGTTCCGTCTGAGTAGACATAGCTGAGACTCTGAATAGAGATCGGATTGTGGTGCATCGATCAAAACGAATTAGGGAACGAGCCAATAAAATAATTAAAAAAGTAGGTAAATTGCTTGACCCGACAGCGCCAAAATTGCCGTTAGGGTAATGGCTACAATATCGCGTTGTTTTGTTTGAGGCACGTCTGCCATCGGGGGGAACCCTTCATAGCCTCGCGCCAGCATTGCTTGATGAACTCGCTCTCCTCGCTCATAGGTACGAATAAATAACGAACCAAACATATTACCAATCACCGTGCGCTGACGCTCTCCATTGCCTAACAAGTTGCGCGATCGCGCCGCTCGCTGCATCGAGTTAAACTCTTCAGCCAATACTGCAATGTAGCGATACATCGAAGCCAAAATTGCGACTAGCAGCGGCGGAACTCGCAGGGCAGCCAAGGCGTGAAGCAAGGCTGGCACAGAGGTTGTGAGAATTAAAACATTCATGACTAACAGCGAGAGCAATGCTTTGATTGACACGCTTCCTAAAATGGTTAGACCTTCAGTGGTGACTCTCAACCAACCCCACTGCCACAGCACCTGACCCCCATCGCGAAACAGCGTTCCGAGAATGACCACACCCATAAAGACAAACTCAACGGCAACTCGCTTTAACAACACCTGCAATGAGACGCGACTCGCAAGAATGATTGCAGTCACAGTCGTGCCATAAATCGCCCACGTCCACCAGCGCCCATTGGGAGTGAGCGCGATCGCAAACACAAACAGCACCGCGCATAAAACTCGCGTTTGAGGAATGAGATGATGCCAAATCGTTTCTCCCTGGCTGTCTATGTCTAATCGAAAGCCTCCAATATGTAACAGCATTCAGTGACCAAAAAATAGAACTCAGTGTAAACAAACAAAAGATTTGGTTAGCGATCGTCTCGAATCTGATCCTCTGGTCGAGAATTGCGGACAGCCAGCTTACCGACTCCCCAGGCTAAACCAAAAACTACCAGGGTTCCAACTAGCCCTGCGATCGGGGTTGCAATCTGTTCAGGAACGCCTCGCAGCGCATACTGATCAAACACCTGATAAAACGGCAGCTTGTGGGCGACGGGTTCTTCAACCGCTTTTTTATCAAAGCCATGGTCTTGTGAGGCTCGATCAAGTCCATCAGGACTTTGACTGGCAAAAGGAGACAGAAAAACGGCAATCAGGAGCGCAATTCCCAATCCAGAAATAACAAACGCGCGATTTCGTTGATTCATAATTTTGCAATCCTGATTAGCGAGGCGAGAGGGGACGAGACGCATTGATGGGTGCAGTGCGAGGTGCTTTATAAAGTAGGTCGGGTCGAGTTCGCCAGATATAGCTAACTGCAATCACGGTGATAATAGCTTCTCCGATGCCAATCATGACGTGCCAGAATACCATCGCAGATAGAGCAACCATGAGGGGCACTGTTCCTGAGATCGCTAATTGAAACGCGCAAACGATGGACGCAACTACTACACTTGTCCAGGCGGCGATCGCGGTTCCAACGATGATGCCTCGAAAGCTATCTCGACCCAAGGCGTAGCGAATGGTGCGATAGAGATAATAGCCGCCAAAGGTGCCAATCAGCCCCATGTTAACGATATTAGCTCCCAGCACGGTTAGCCCCCCATCCTGAAATAGGGTTGCCTGAACGATAAACACCACTGCCATCACCAGCGATCCTGCCCAAGGGCCGAGCAAGACTCCGGCGAAGGTTCCACCGAGTAAGTGCCCCGATGTCCCGCCTGGGATGGGGAAGTTAATCATCTGAGCGGCAAAAATAAACGCGGCACACACGCCCATCAAAGGCACCGTACGCTCTTGATATTCTTCTTGAACTCGATTGAGCGAAACTGCAATCAGTGCGATCGCCAGCACCCAGGTCAACAAAATCACCGGAAAACTCAAAAAGCCATCTGGAATGTGCATGGCTAACTGAGGCATCAGCCAGTGAAGCGGAAAAAACGACGAAATTGACAATAAAGCTGTATCCATTGGCCAGAAATATAAAGGGGGCTAGGCGGATTCCTAAAAACTCAGTAAACTTCCCTCCGCTAAAGAATTCAATCCCGTGGGGGGGGATGAAAGAATAAACTTAAGCAGGACTTAAGTATTGTTACAAAGTAAAAACAATCGATTTTGTAGGCGCGATCGTCTTGCTCTAAGATTCCTGCACAGATATGCAGTCCGTCAGTTACTATAATGTTTGGGCTAGACTCTAGACGAGAAGCGAAACCCTAAGCTACGATAAGCAATTGTGAGTTTTTTGAAGCCCTATGAAAGCGCAGGAACTGATCCGCTCGATTGAAGCGGAACAAATGAAATCAGACCTTCCCATTCTCCATGTGGGCGATACGGTTCGCGTGGGTGTCAAAATTAGAGAGGGCGACAAAGAGCGAACTCAGCCCTATGAAGGGGTGATCATCGCCAAAGGCAGCGCGGGAATTACTCAAAACATTACCGTCCGTCGGGTTTTTCAAAACGTAGGCGTAGAGCGTGTTTTTCTGATCCACTCTCCTCGCATTGAGAGCATTAAGGTGCTGCGTCGGGGTCGAGTTCGTCGGGCGAAACTTTACTACCTGCGCGATCGCGTCGGCAAGGCAACCCGTTTGAAGCAACGTTTCGATCGTCCGCTTTAAGAGATCAGCTTCTAGCGATTGGTCTTTCACAATCACTGATCGCTAAAAGCTAAACCGCCAATAGCTGCTAGACTGGATAAGTGGCAATCAGATCAGTTCGGCTTGTGCGCTCTTAGTTCAGTTGGTAGAACGCAGGTCTCCAAAACCTGATGTCGGGGGTTCAAGTCCTCCAGGGCGCGCTGGACTATTCTGGTTTAGTCCAAGTAAATTCATGGTTTCTTCCAGATTCAGATCATCAAACCTGTAGGGTTGTAAACCACTCATCCATTAACCTGACGGGAGCGCTTAGGAACTGTGGTAAAAAAAGACGAAGCAACCATTCCAGAGCAAAAAGCAAGTTTCAACCCCAGCACGTTTATTCAGGAAGCGCGAGAAGAACTGGACAAAGTGGTGTGGCCTAGCCGACAGCAACTCATTAGCGAGTCGATCGCGGTGATTTTGATGGTGACGCTCTCTGCAACCTTAATCTACCTGGTAGACCAACTCTTTCAATGGGCGCAGCTGAAGGTGTTTGGATGACTTTTACATCAGACGAGTCGAGAGACTTAAATCAGCCCTATAGTGCGACAGGCGAAAATCCAGAGGAAAACGTCCAGCTAGAAAAAGCTCGCTGGTACGCAGTGCAGGTTGCTTCTGGATGCGAGAAGCGCGTCAAAGCTAACTTGGAGCAGCGCATCCAAACCTTGGATGTCGCAAACAGAATTTTGGATGTTCAGATCCCTGAAACGCCTATCTTGAGACCTCAAAAAGACGGTAAGCCTAAGGAAGGCGCTGAAAAAGTTTTCCCTGGCTATGTCTTAGTGAGAATGTTGATGGATGACGACACGTGGCAGGTGATCAAAAACACGCCAAACGTGATCAACTTTGTGGGAGCAGAGCAGAAGCGCCGCTATGGTCGTGGGCGGGGTCACGTCAAACCAATGCCCTTGGGTCATTCAGAAGTTGAGCGCATCTTCAAACAGACCCAAGAGCAGGAGCCAGTCAGAAAGATTGACATGGCAGCAGGCGATAAGATCGTCGTGCTTTCAGGCCCGTTTAAGGACTTTGAAGGCGAAGTGATCGAGGTGAGCGGTGAGCGTAACAAACTCAAAGCTCTGCTTTCAATCTTCGGGCGGGACACCCCTGTAGAACTGGAAGTCAATCAAGTTCAGAAAGTTTAATTTGGATTCTCAAAGAGATCACGATCGATGGCAAAAAAAATCGCGGCGGTTATTAAGTTAGCCATTAATGCCGGAAAAGCAAATCCAGCACCTCCGATCGGCCCTGCTCTTGGTCAGCACGGGGTCAATATCATGATGTTCTGCAAGGAATATAACGCCAGAACTGCTGATCAGGCAGGCATGGTGGTTCCGGTAGAAATCTCAGTCTATGAAGACCGCAGTTTCACATTCATTCTCAAAACGCCTCCTGCGTCTAAGCTAATTGCAAAAGCTGCGGGAATTGAGACTGGCTCAGGTGAACCCAACCGTAAGAAAGTTGGGTCGATTACCCGCGCCCAGTTAGAAGACATTGCCAAGACCAAAATGCCTGATCTCAATGCCAATGATATTGAAGCAGCGATGAAAATCATCGAAGGCACTGCCAAAAATATGGGCGTTACGGTTAGCGCTTAAGACATCGACCACCCTTATCGGGGGAGAGGAAACTCCTCGTTAGCGACCCCAAAGAAGAGCCATGAAAAAAGTATCTCGAAGACTCAAAGAATTGCAGGCAAAGGTTGAAGAACGTGCTTATGAACCAGTAGAAGCGCTCAACCTTTTAAAGGAAACCGCGACAGCGAAGTTCGCAGAGTCGGCTGAGGCGCATGTGCGTCTAGGCATTGACCCAAAGTATGCCGACCAACAGTTGAGAACGACCGTATCGCTCCCCAAAGGGACGGGTCAGACGATTCGCGTTGCTGTGATCGCACGAGGTGAGAAGGTCAACGAAGCAACTGTTGCAGGCGCAGATATCGCCGGGTCTGAAGAACTGATTGACGAAATCCAAAAGGGAATGATGGATTTTGACCTGCTGATCGCGACTCCTGACATGATGCCCCAAGTGGCAAAGTTAGGTCGGGTCTTAGGCCCTCGTGGTCTGATGCCTTCTCCTAAAGGCGGCACCGTGACTTACGACTTGGGCCCGGCGATCGCTGAGTTTAAAGCTGGGAAACTAGAGTTTCGGGCAGATAAAACGGGCATCGTTCACGTCTTGTTTGGCAAATCTGCTTTCCCGGTTGACGATTTGTTAGAGAACCTGAAAGCGCTGCAAGAAACAATCGATCGCAACCGTCCGGCGGGCGCAAAAGGTCGTTATTGGCGGAGCGTTTATGTTTCTTCTACGATGGGGCCGTCGATCGAGGTTGACATTAATGCCCTACGTGACTTTAAATTAGGAGACGCTGCATAAGTCAGATCTTCAATTAGGAGAAAGGCGCAAGAAAAATTTGCTCAAACTGAATAACCAAGCCGGAGACAGCAGGTGCGTTAAGCATAAAATTCCTGCCGAGGTTTGTTTTCTAACATTCTAGATGCACAAGGTTTGCACTGGGATTAGAACACATTTCACCCCGGCATATCACAGTCGGGGTTTGTTTTTGGCTTGGCAGTGAGAGCGAATCTAGTGAGTGATTACAACCCAGCATAAGGAGGTGATTTCGAGTGGGTAGAACGCCAGAAAACAAAAGGCAAATCGTTGCTGAACTCAAGCAATCGCTGAGTGAATCTCAGTTGATGTTTATCGTTAACTACCGAGGCTTAAGCGTAGGCGAGATTGGCGATTTGCGAAATCGTCTTGGTTCTAAAGGCGGAAGCTGCAAGGTAACGAAAAACACGTTCATGGGCATCGCAGTCCAAGATGACGAACGTTGGCAAGCCGTGAGTGAAATTCTCAAGGGCGACTCTGCGTTTGTGATGGTCAAAGATGACCTGGGCGGCGCGATCAAGGCGTATCAAGAGTTCCAAAAAGCTAGCAAAAAAACCGAAATTCGCGGCGGCGTGATGGACGGTAAATTGCTGACTGAGGCAGACTTAAAAGCGATCGCAGATCTGCCTTCTAAAGAGCAGCTTCTGGCGCAAATTGCTGGCGCAATCAACGGCGTGGCAACCAAGCTGGCAGTGGGTATCAACGAAGTGCCCTCTGGTTTAGCACGCGCGATCAAGCAAATTTCCGAGAAGGAATCTGCTTAAAACAACGAATTTTGAGTTGCGAATTCTGCACCGAAAACTCGACTCAAAGTCCAAAGTTCAAAATCTAGAATCTTAGGAGTTAATCTAATGGCTGCTGTTGACGAAATTATTGACAAGTTAAAAGGCTTGACCTTGCTGGAAGCGGCTGATCTGGTCAAGCAAATCGAAGAAACATTTGGCGTGAGCGCTGCGGCTCCAGTCGGTGGCATGATGATGGCTCCGGGGCCTGCGGCCCCCGCTGAAGAAGTCGAAGAGCAGACCGAGTTTAGCGCTGTCTTAGACGATGTGCCTGCTGATAAGAAGATTGCGATTCTGAAGGTCGTTCGGACGATCACTGGGTTGGGTCTGAAGGAAGCGAAAGATCTCGTGGAAGCTGCACCGAAAGCGCTGAAAGAAGGCGTTGCCAAAGCTGAAGCTGAAGATATCAAGAAGCAAATCGAGGAAGTTGGCGGTAAGGTTTCGGTTAAATAATCGATTTTGCCTAAATAACTTTTCTGATGATGGGGGAGTCTCTTTGAGGCTCCTTTTTTTTGGGGCGATGATAAACTATTTCAAATCTAATAATCCTTCTTCTTTTAACTTTGGGTTAAAGCGAATTTCTTCTTGGATTCCTCGCGCTTTTAGCTGAGTTAAAATTTCTGCCTCAACTCGTCGTGCTACATTTTTAAGAATTTTGATTTGGGTGATCTCTTCGATCGTCGTCTTCGTGTAATTTGCCTCTTCTTCAGGAGTCATCATTCCTTTGACTTGAATGGGCTGATTCCATTTAGCTTCGTCGATGCCGTTGCCTGATGGAGTCGAGCCATTTTCAGCGATCCAAGCGTCACGAATGTTTTCGAGCAGAGTGCGACTGGGACGATCGACAGGACTAAACTTCACCCAATAACATCCTTCAGGTTGACGAACTAAATGTTGCTTTAAGCCTAAGAAAATATCGCGAGAAAATCCAACAAACTGTAGGATTTTACTTTGATCAAAAACGGCATATGCCCCAACTTTTCCGCGAAGTTCTTCGGGCAATTGACCGCGATCGTTGATATAGGAAATATAGTCTAGACTCGCGAGAGTTGGAATGTTAATTTGAGAAGTCATTTTAGAACTGTAAGAAAAGTTGGATAGATTTAACTGGCTTTCCTGTAGATTGCACACAACCGACTGGGTTTAAATACTTTTGCTTTAAACATAAAGTTTGGAGGCACATTGACGATCGCATAATCCGCAGAGTTGTGAAACTTCTCAAACTCGGCAGGCATCCCTTTGGGGGTCGCGGTTGTGTAAGGAACGGGCTGAAACAGCAGTTCTGTGAATTCAACTTGATCGCACTTCAGGGCTTGAGCAACCTGCTGTAAAAACGCCTCACTTTTCAGCAACTCAAACAACGCAGTTTTGACTTCTGGATCGAGAGAAAAACTGCTGTCAAAGTTCTCAATGATTTTAATTCCCATTTTTTTCACCGTTGTGAACCTCGATCGTATACCGACTAGGGATGTTTTTCGTAAGGTGATGGTTGAAGTCCCCATTTCCCCTAAAATCGGGAGATGAAAAGACAGCAGCCGTCCGTTAACATTCCCGCATCTGCCTGGAGCCGTTCGATCGGTCGGGGTTGGGAAAAGCCTTACACCGTCCGCTATGCCAGCAATTTAGATGATGGCCCCTGGCACGGGATGCCGCTGGGCGGATTTGGGGCAGGGTGCATTGGGCGATCGTCGCGAGGCGATTTCAATCTCTGGCACATTGACGGCGGTGAACACGTTTTTCAGACGATTCCGGGGTGTCAGTTTAGCGTGTTTGAGCAGCTTGGCACTCAAACTCAGGCTTATGCATTGAGCACCGAAGCCGCGAACGGCAGCTTAAGCACTTGGAATTGGTATCCTGCGAGTCAAGAAGGACAGTCAACCGGAACGTATTCGGCGCTCTACCCTCGGAGCTGGTTTGTCTACGAAAATGTTTTAAAAGCCAATCTGACCTGTGAACAGTTTTCGCCGATCGTTGCAGACAATTATCAAGAGACGAGCTACCCGATCGCTATCTTTGAATGGACGGCACACAATCCGACTGATCAGCCAATTACTCTGAGTGTGATGCTGACTTGGGAGAATATGACGGGCTGGTTTACGAATTCGCTCAAGTCGCCCAATGTGCAGATGCGAGATGACGGCAGCTCATTTTATGACTATCAGCCTCGGATGGGAGAAAGCACGGGAAACTTCAATACTCTAACAGGAGACGAACAGAGAATTGGCGTAGTCATGGGAAGTGATGCAGAAGAGCCTTTAGAAGGAGAGGGACAGTGGGCGATCGCGACCCTTCTCAACTCTTATCTCTGGGAAGTTTTTTATGACACTCGCTGGAATCCGAGCGGCGATGGATCTGAGGTGTGGCGGTCCTTCGCAAAAGATGGCTCACTCTGCGATCGCGACGATGAAACCCCCGCGAAAGCCGGAGAGCAGATCGGCAGTGCGATCGCCGTTCGATTCACCCTCAAACCTGGACAAACCCTCAAAATTCCTTTCATCCTCAGTTGGGATTTTCCGGTCACAGAGTTTGCAGCCGGAGTCAACTATTTTCGGCGCTACACCGACTTTTTTGGGCGCACCGGACGCAATGCCTGGACGATCGCTCGCACGGCTTTGAAACATTACCGAACTTGGCATGAAAAAATTCTGACTTGGCAGCAGCCGATCGTCGATCGTGATGATTTGCCTGACTGGTTCAAAATGGCGTTGTTTAACGAGCTTTATATTCTCACCGACGGCGGATCGCTTTGGAGTGCAGCCGATGAGCGCGATCCGGTGGGTCAGTTTGCGGTGCTAGAGTGTCTCGATTATCGCTGGTATGAAAGTCTAGACGTGCGGCTCTATGGTTCTTTTGGATTGTTAATGCTCTGGTCTAAGTTAGAGAAATCGGTAATTCGGGCGTTTGCGCGATCGATTCCGACGAGCGATGAGAGAACGCGGGTGATTGGCTATTACTACACGCTTAGCGCAGAGCGCAACTGCGAAGCAACCGGGGCAGAGAGTCAGATGGCGATTCGCAAAGTCGCGGGTGCCACTCCTCACGATTTGGGCGCACCCAATGAGCATGTATGGGAAAAAACCAATTACACGAGTTATCAAGACTGTAATCTTTGGAAGGATTTAGGAGCAGATTTCGTATTGCAGGTTTATCGAGATTATGTGTTGACAGGTGCTAACGATATTGAGTTTTTAATCGAATGTTGGGATGCGATCGTGGAAACGCTCCATTATCTAAAAACGTTTGATTTGGATAATGATGGCATTCCTGAAAACTCTGGTGCGCCAGATCAAACGTTTGATGATTGGCGATTGCAGGGAGTGAGCGCCTACTGTGGAGGATTGTGGATTGCAGCATTAGAGGCAGCGATCGCGATCAGTCAGATTCTCATTACTAATCATGATTCCTCATCTATTCACGAATCGGTTGCAATGTTTCAAACTTGGCTTGATCAATCCCGTGCGATTTACCAAGAAACACTCTGGAATGGTCAATATTATCGTCTCGATAGTCAGAGCGGCTCTGATGTAGTGATGGTAGACCAACTTTGCGGACAGTTTTACGCCAGATTGCTAGGTCTGCCTGATGTGGTTCCTCAAGAATGCGCTGAGTCTGCGCTCAAAACGGTCTATGACGCTTGCTTTGTCAAATTCAATCAATTTGTTAGGAATCAGGGTTCTGAAATTCAAAATTGTTCGATCGGGGCTGCCAACGGCGTTCGCCCAGATGGATCTCCCGAAAACCCTAACGCAACTCACCCACTCGAAGTCTGGACAGGCATCAATTTTGGATTAGCAGCGTTCTTAGTGCAAATGGGAATGACTGCCGAAGCCATGACCTTGACAGAAGCGGTGGTTCGGCAAATCTATGACAATGGCTTGCAGTTTCGCACCCCCGAAGCGATTACTGCAACTGCGACTTTTCGCGCGAGTCACTATCTGAGAGCGATGGCAATTTGGGCAATTTATGGGACGTTGAGTGATCGTTGAAAGCGCGATCGAGACTGCTATTGGACATCGCCCATGGGCAGGGCTGATTAGTTGTCACCAGAGGAAAGCTGGAAGTACTGAGCTGCCGTTTTGCTTCTAGATTGAGCTTGACGAGCGAATCCGGGTTACAGCTTTTCTACGACGACCTTCAATTAACGTGAATTCGATGAAGCTTTTCGCTACGGTTGCCAATCCGGGCTGCCCCCTAAATCCCCCAAAATTGGGAGACTTCAAGCCAAGATTCCCGGTTTCAAAGTCCCCCAGAATGAGGATTTAGAGGGGGCACAAGCCGACTCAAACGGAGCAATTAGCAAACTGATATCCACTCTAGTTGAGTCCGAGCAGTGGCACTTTAATAAATCCACGTTCCCAAGGCCGCCGTCAATTGTTTCAGAACGCCTCCGGTTCCGACTAAATCTTCCGGGCTTTGATAGCCTTTGAGCAATTCATCGAGCAGTTCAGGTCAAAAGGTCATGATCGTTAGGTTGGGGGGTAGTGGTTCATTAGATCAAACTTTTGACCCTTTGACACAAACTACTTTAGAACTGCAATCGATCTTCGATCGTGACGTAGATCTGCTTGTCAAAGCCGCGATCGAACGCAGTCAAAACTGGCTGAGGCGTAAAAATATTTTAGAATCGGCACAAACCATTTATGCAACGCGATCGAGAATCTCTCATTGACATCGAAACTGCCATCAGGCGGCTTTGCGTTACACGAGTGGCATAAGCCAAACTAAACTAGATAACGTGATCCCCAAACATCTATCTGTTAAACGCTCCTACTTAGCCGTTGATAAACCGTTGCCAGTGCTGTTTCATCGCCCACATTGCCAGGAAACAGCACGACAGGCAGGTCAGGAAACTGAGGATGATCAGCAGGTGTTTTCACCATCGAAACGCCTGCTAACACTTGCCCTAAAAGGTTTGCAGTTCTCAAAGCTAGACCATCGCTCAGAGTGTCATTTGAGGTGATGCCGCCTTTGCTGATTAAAAAGCCAATATCAGCCGGGAGATGCCGCAACACCGCCATCAAAAGCGCAGACACCGCTTCACCAAACTCTAGCCGAGTCTGAACACTGTCAAACGTCAGTTCTTGCCGACTCGTAAAAATCACGGGCGTGTTGCCAGACTGATGAATCTCATCCACTTTACGTACAGTTTCGTTAAGCAGATCTGAACGATCGCCATTTTCGAGCAGTCGCGTCACGTCAATCTCAACGCCAACCGCCCCAGTTTGCTGTAACAGCGTTTGTAATTGTTCGGTCGTTTTTTTGACGTGAGAGCCAACGATTACCGCTCCTGGTTTGCCGCCTCGCACATATTGCGCCATTGCTTCAGGTGCGATCGGTTGAGGTGGCAAGTCTGCCAACGCGGTCAACAAACTGGCGGCACTGCGGAACAGAAATCGCTTACCCTGAGACGCAGCGGACAGCACATCAGTTGCAAATCGGTTTAAATCATCTTGAGTTTCAGCATCGACTACGCAACATTGATTGTGATTCAAACGTATCAGACGATCGTAAAGCAAACTGCTTTCACTGCCCGATCGCAATTCTGCTAATAAGAACCGTTCTACCTGAGAGGCTTGAATTCTGCCGTGGGTTTTTTCTTCAACATAATCGGGCAAATAGCTATGCCGATAGCCAAACACCGAGTCTCGCGCAAACTCGGTCTGATCAACGGGCGTATCCACTCCATTCACCTTGAGATAATGCACACTCTCGCGAGTGGTGCGTCCTCCTTCAAAAAAGGCAGGAACCAGGAAGTGAGCGTCAAACGAGCCAAGTTCTTCGGCGATCGCGTCCGTCTCGATCGGGTAGTGACCGCGAAGGGTAGAGTCCGATCGGCTGACAACTAAAAAATCTTGAATGTTTTCTAAAGCCAGTGCTTGCTTGAGGTTGTGGCACACTTCCCGCGTGATGGCAGCAGCTTTGTCAGGGGTAAGTGCCCGCGTATTAGTGAGAATAAAAAAGATTGGTGCCTCGTCCGCTAACCCCAAGCGGAGCGTTGCCACATCCCACTGCATCAACAGCAAACAACTGTGAACCGTCTGCGAACCTGTGGGATCGTCGTCAAGAACGATAATTTTAGGTCGAGTCTCCATCCATCACCTGGCAGTCTTTCATCGCTCAATTTACCAGGAAAGCGATCAACAGATTTGAGGTTTGCATGAGAGACACTCACTCAAACCTCAAATTTCAGACCTATTTGCGAATGTCTTTGGCCATGTTGCGGAACATATCCATGCTGGTGTCACTTTTGCGACGCTGTTGAGCTTCGTTGACTTGCGGTGCAGATTGTTGATTCGGTTGCGCCTCAGAACTAGGCGTGGAGCCATTAGACGACGTATTGCTCCCTGCCGAAATCTTGCCGTTCATCGCAGAGATTTCTTTAACTTGTTCCATGTGCTGGGGGCTGTCTACGGTTCTGGCGTAGGTGCGTTTTACCTTCTTAACCGTCCGCATATACTCTACGTCGCCCATGCCGCTAGCAGAATCGGTATCTAGAAAGAAGGCATCTTTCGCCGTTGGCGCTGCGGCAGGTTGCTCTTTTCTCGCAGGTGCGGGGGCTTCTGCTTTGGTCTCGTTTCTATCC
Source organism: Phormidesmis priestleyi ULC007 (assembly GCF_001895925.1). Classification (GTDB taxonomy): domain Bacteria; phylum Cyanobacteriota; class Cyanobacteriia; order Leptolyngbyales; family Leptolyngbyaceae; genus Phormidesmis_A; species Phormidesmis_A priestleyi_A. The sequence continues at coordinate 32,803 of NZ_MPPI01000013.1, forward strand.
GCTTTGTCTTTAGAACTAAACAATCTGCCAATAAATCCAGTCATTGTCGCTTCTAACTCAAATGGAATACATATGTTTATCTTATGTTAAGTTTTGTCAAAAAGCTAGATCGTCCACAGTTTCGTGATCTGGGACGATTTTTTGAAAAAAGATTGCACGATCGACCCTCCAATAAACCCATCCAAACGCAAAAAATCTACCTACTGGGTTAGGTAAACTCTTCTGCTGGCATCACGACTTCCTCACAGTTTTTCGGTTGAATAGATCTATATCCAACAATATTTATTTGATTCGTTCTATCAACACTCTATAAAAACTGTCCTGAGTCTTTCGGTTAATTTTTGAGGAGGAAGGTATGAAAAAGAGCATGATTGGTACGATCGGGCTTTTAGCAACGTTCTGTGTTGCTTTCCCAGCAAGCGCTGCAAACCCTGACCAGGTAAAACGACTTTTAGAAACAGGAGAATGTTCCGGCTGCGACTTGACCCAGGCGAACCTGAGCGGCACTCACCTACTAGGGGCAGATCTAAGAAGTGCCAACCTTGAAGGCGCAAATCTGACCAATGCAAACTTGGAGGGAGCCGATTTTACAGGCGCAAACCTTAGAGAAACAAATTTCACGGGTGCATTTATGACGAATGCAAGTCTCACGTTAGCCGACCTAAGTCAAGCAAATCTAGCAAGCGTAACGATGTACAACGCTGACACGGCTGGCGCAGTGCTAACGGGAATCAACACCCAAAACGCTCAAGTGTTTGGCAGTGGAATTAATGTCGGAGGCGATTGAGAAATGTCCTCTATCGGAATGATTTTGTAGAGGCAATCCCCCCGTGGTTGCCCTCCGTCAGGGGTAGGCACGGGGGCACTACCCCTACAGCTTGATAAACGCGCCGCCTTGTTGCACACCGGGTTGACTGCCGTAGCTGCTAAACGTGAACGATCGCAAATGATCGAAAAAGGGCTGACCCGCCAACTTCAGAACTTTTAGAATCGGGAATCGGCTCTCTAAAAGGGGTTGGGCAGATTTCCAGTCGAGATAGAGATAGCCATTGTTGGGGGTTGCGAGGGGCGCGATCGCTTGCTTAAAGGTCTTGCTCTTTAAGATCGGATTTTGGGTCGCCTTCAGCACTTCACTCATCGCTTCGACTGAAGTTGTGAAAATCTCATAGTTGCCCACAGACGTATGAACTCCAGCCACTTCGGCTTGCACATTCAGGACTTTTTGGTTGCGCTTTTTAACGTCATTAGTCGTTGACAGGCGAGTCCAGACGTTGACGGTCTGATCAGAGACTTGCAGAGATCCGACGCTGATCCCTTGTTCTTTAGCAAGTTCGTCGAGACGCTCGATCGCCTGCTGTGCTTCTTCAGCAGATTTGTCTGCCACAAAAACCCAGTCACCTAAACCTGGTAGGGCCGTTTCATTCTTTGCCAGATTTTCGTCTTGTTGCGGCACTAATCCCAGCGCATACTCTCCTTTGACCCAGCTAAAAATATCTTGCGGCAGATCTAACTTCCAGCGATCGTTGAGTGCGGTGATCGGTCGATTGATTAAATCGGCAACGTTGCGATATCCAGATACGCCTTGAGAAAGACTGCTCCAAAGTTGGTCGAGGTTGACTCCAGATGCCGAAATCGGACTGGTTGCCGGAATGTATTTCAATGCTTCAACGGGTTTAGAGGTTGACGGAGTTGAAGCGATTTCGCCTGTGGGTGTCAAGAGTGCTGTTTCTGCGGTCAAGCCTTGACGATCGAGTCCGAGCGCGATCGCTAAACTCTCATAGGTTGCTGAATTATCTTCAGGCTTGGTGGCAAGTTCAGCTAAAGCAGACTCTTTTCCAGTCAACGCGGCTAGCTGAGGAAAATTCACAAACACTAAGCCGATGCGCCCTTGATTGAGGTGGGCGATCGCCGTCTGATAAGTCTCCGAACTGGCTAATCCTAATTCTGTCGCCTGAACTGTGTTAATCGCATCTCGCAAAACTTTGGGACTATTGGCGAACAAGACAAACTGATTGCCGACCACTGCGCTGGCAAACGAGATCGGGCTGGCAGCGTTTTGCGTCGATTGGCTAGAAGATTTTGAACGATCTTGAGGATCTTTTAAGTCACTTCCGTAGATCAGCTTGGTGCCTTTGTAGGATTCAAATATCAGATCTGCCCCAGCGATCGCCCGTTTTTGCCAAAACACTTGCAGAAATTCTCGCGATCGCTGCGAGTTTTGGGTGCTCATTGCCATTAAATAACCGGGTTGTTGACCGTTTTCGAGGTCGCGGTCAATATCCAGGGTCGTCACCGCTACCGTAATTTCGTCACCCAGCCAGGGTTGCAAATCGTGACGATAATCAAACCCCAGCGCACCGACAATGCCTTGTTTGAACTGATCAAGCTCTGCCCGTGCCTGTCGGCGATCGCTAGGCTTGACGATAATTTGGCGTAAAGACGTTAACCGATCGGGGTTAACCATCAACGATGCCATTACAGGAGCCTGCTTAGAGACAAACATGGCTGCTGACGGTTGTTCTCGGCTGCCGTTAAACAACCCCAGTGGACTTTGAGCAAACAGCCAAAAAAACGCGATCGTGCCCGTTAACAAAAGTCCGGCGACGATGGTTGCCAAGAGATAGAAAAATGAGCGAAGCTTCATGGATCAGCCCAGACGAAGGATTGATAGCGACGGGTCTAACCCGATGCCTTGTGGTAATTAAGGATATCGACAAACCTGTCTTTACCCAAAATCATTATTTCAGCACAATGCCACTGCTAGCTATTAAGATGTCCGCAGGCAAAGACAAAATTAGAAAGAATAAAAATTCCTATGTCTGAGCCTAAACCATCTTCTGAATCTCCAGAGCAGAATTTAATCGAGTCTCTTCCTGCCATGACGCTTGAACAATGGCTCGAAAAACTTCGTCGCTCCGATCGCGCGTTTTACAACATCATGGCTATCGAAGTCTGGTCGATCGCCAAGACAATGGATGGCTTGATTCCGGGATTTTGGGGACGCTTTATGACCAATCGCCGCCTTGCGATGAAGCAGTTTGTCGAGCATCGGCGGTTAGAGCAGCCAACGTCTGAAACGCCTGCGCCTCCCTCCGAATCTTCACCCAACCCCTAAGTATTTAAAAAGAACGCAGGTGTAACTGAGACAGCTTGTAGTCAAGGTCTCGCTACAGTAGGATCGCTGGAGTGTTGGGAATCGCATCCACTCGCCGATCGCCTTCGGCTTAATTAACGTCAGTTCGATGAAGCTTTTCGCTTCATCGAACTGACGTTAATTAAGCCGACTTGCATCACTCTAGCCCTGACAGAGTAATAGTCTGCACTCACTTCTAGGTCAATCATGAAAGCTCCTAACTCCAGTCTCTCTGTTTGGCAACAATTAAAAAATCGTGAGCTGACGTGCGAACAAGCGCTTCACCTACTCGTCGATCTCGATGGCAACGTCACGTTGGAATTGCTCGATCGCGAAGTCAGCAACCGCTTTTTAAGAGAATTTCCCGATCGTAACTCGCTGCCGCCTCTGATTCCGCTGCTGCTGTGGCGAAACTGTTTTTATCTGGGTAGCCCCGTGGCGCTCTCGGAGGCGATGATTCAAAGCTTGAGCGATCGTACTTTCACCGATGTCAAAATCATTCCAGTTTCTGACAAAAGCTATCGTGCGTGGTATCACGTCTCAAATCTAGACCACACCCAAATCAGTGCCTCTCCACTGATCAATCCGCTCACAGGCGAACTAGAGCAAGAAAACATCGGGGAAGTCACCGAACTCTATCTGACAAAAGCCGCAGACCAGATTGGGCGCATTAGAACGATTATCTCTGGGGCGCTGCGAAACCGCGCCAGCGATATTCACTTAGAGCCAACTCCCGATGGGCTGCGAGTCCGCTATCGCATTGACGGCATTTTGCGAGATATTACCACTCTGCCGATCGAGATCAGTCGTCGTGCGATCGTCGCCCTTAAAGTCATGTCTAACATGGATATTGCTGAAAGTCGTCGCCCTCAAGATGCCCGCATTGGCGAGAGCTATGCCTCTGGTCAAGAAACCGATTTAGGATTGGATCTGCGCGTTAGCACCCTGCCTTGTGTCGGCGGTGAGAAAGCGGTGATTCGGCTTTTGCCGCGTCAAAACCCGTTTACTGATATGCACGAGCTAGGGTTTTCAGATGCCAGTCTGGAGATCTATCAAGGCTGGCTGGGTCAACCTCAAGGCATGGTCATTTTCACGGGTCCGACGGGTTCTGGCAAAACCAGCACGCTCTACACCAGTCTGCAAGCGATCGCCACCGAATATGTGAATGTGATCACCGTCGAAGATCCGGTTGAATATGTCTTGCCTCGCATCACCCAAACCCAGGTGCATGAAGCGGCGGGAATGACATTTGCGGCGGGATTACGGGCCATTTTGCGTCAAGATCCCGACATTATTATGCTCGGAGAAATCAGAGACAGCGAAACCGCAGAAACCGCAGTTCGTGCCGCGTTGACTGGGCACCTCGTGCTGACAACGCTACACACTAACGATGCGGTCAGCGCGATTCCTCGCCTCAAAGATATCGGGCCTGATCCGGGTTTAATCAGCGATGCGTTATTGGGAGTCGTCGCTCAACGACTAGTGAGAAGAAACTGTCCGCACTGTTCTGAGCCTTATCAACCGACTGACAAAGATCTCAAAGCTTTAGGCATCGATCGCGATCATGCCCACCTTGATCACTGGCGCAAAGGGAAAGGATGCAATCGCTGCTATGGCTCTGGCTATTTGGGGCGCGAAGCCATCATTGAGTTATTAAACGTCGACGATGCGGTGCGTCAAATCATTTATGAAGGCACGATGACGCAGCTCAACCGCTACTTGATGGACGGCAATTTTGAGTCGTTTCGATCGGCGGCGATCGCCAAAGTAACTCAAGGCATCACCACGATTCAAGAGATCTTGCGCGTTTTGCCTCACAGTGCGCTCTATCGACGAATGCCCGTCGGCGAAGTCAAACCCACTTATCCGATGAAGACTCTGATCAATACTACAGGCGGCTGATGCCAGTACAATGATTTCACTCAATCAGTCTTTAAGCAGCGACGATGACTTCAAATAGCGAACAATCTGATTTCCCCATTCAACGACAGTTAAGCCATCTGACTGATCAAATCGGTCGTCTTACCGAAGGCTTAACCGAACTCAGGTTTTTGATGCAGGAGCAAACAGAAAATGCTCGACAGCAAACCCAGTCAATTCGTGAAATTAACGAAGGATTTAAACAAAGCAGAGAAGAAATGAAAGAGGGATTTCGAGAAATGAGAGAAGAATTTAAAAATAGTAGAGAGGAGATGAGAGAAATTAGGGAGGAATTTCGAGACATCAAGGGGGAATTTCGGGAAATCAAAGAGACCACCAAGCAACAAGCAGCAGTCGCCCAGCAACAGGCAGAAAGCATTACTCAATTGATTGCGCTTTATGGGCAAAATCGTCAAGCCGCTCAGTGACTTGTAGATTGGGAGGAGGGATTGTAAATTCAGTCGTGCTTGTTGACCCGAAAGCCCACCCGGAAATTAATTTCTTGGCGGACTTGACCGCAGCGAGTCGCGACAACTGACACAGGATTTTGAACAGACTCCAGGAGGAATCGCTTAAGCTGTTCTCAATAAGCCGTACGATCGCCGCCCCATGACTGACTCATTTTCTCGCCAACCCTTGCCCGAAGTCACCGTTAGAGAACTTGCTCAGATGTTGACAGACGCTTCAAACACTCTGCAACTCATAGACGTGCGGGAATCGTGGGAGATCGAGACCGCTAGCTTATCCAATTTTGTGAATTTGCCGTTGAGCGAGTTTGCCCAGTGGTCTGAAGCGATCGAGACCCGGCTTGACCGTGATCAAGAAACGCTAGTCTTGTGTCATCACGGAGTGCGCTCTGCCCAGATGTGTCAGTGGTTGATCAATCAGGGCTTTACGCAAGTCAGAAATATTGCAGGCGGCATTGATGCTTACTCGATCGTCGTTGATTCCAGTGTTCCACGCTACTAGAGCAGCGATTTGAATCGTTGATTTTTGATGTGTGTGTTACGACAGTGATCCTAGATAAAAGACAAAATTAAGAATCTGCTATCTTGAATTCAATCCCAATGTGCATCTGTGTCTGAATCCTTTATTGTTCTTGAATTTTGAAAGACTGCGATCGTAATCTCGTTTAATAAAAATGTCCCTACCCATCAATCTCACAAACCGTCAGCAGCAGGTTCTTTGGGCAACGGTGCGCCACTATATCGCGACTGCTGAACCCGTTGGCTCAGAAGCGCTAGTTAAAGAATATAATCTTAGCGTCAGTTCTGCCACGATTCGCAATGCGATGGGGGTGTTAGAAAAATCAGGTCTGCTTTATCAGCCTCACATTTCAGCCGGGCGAGTTCCTTCTGATTCTGGCTATCGAATTTATGTAGACAAGCTGATCAAACCCTCGACTGAGGCGACCAGTCAAATTGAGCAACTGCTGGCAGGTCGCCTTAATTGGGATGAGTGGAGCTTTGAGGCGCTATTGAGAGGGGCAGCCCAGATTCTGGCGACTCTCAGCGGTTATATCACTTTGATCACCATGCCCCTGACGCGCACAACCGAGCTACGCCACTTGCAGCTTGTGCAGATCGACCCTGAGCGAATCATGCTGATTGTGGTTACAGACACCTATGAAACGCGATCGGTGCTGATGGAGTTGCCCAAGCTTGAAGACGATGCCGAAATTGATGCCGAAAAGGTCGATCGTGAACTCCAAATTCTCTCAAACTTTCTCAACGAGCAACTAAAAGGACGATCGCCCGCCGACATCGCTACCCTTGATTGGAGCGAGTTGGGACGCGAGTTTGAACGCTATAGTCATTCGCTCACGTCGCTGCTTGCCGATTTGACTCGTCGCTTTTCACAATCGTCTGCGGTGCCGACGCAAATTTTAATTAGCGGAGTCTCAGAAGTGTTGAGACAGCCCGAATTTTCGGAGCTGCATCACATCAAAACCATCATGCATCTACTCGAAGAAGAACAGCACCAGCTAATGCCGCTGATCTTTGACCAACCCGACTTAGATGGGTCGGGGCGACGAGTTACCGTTCGCATTGGCTCTGAGAATCCTTTAGAACCGATGCGAACCTGTACGCTGATTTCTTCAACCTATAATCGTGGGTCTGCGGCGGTGGGAAGTGTGGGCGTTTTGGGCCCGACGCGGATGGTTTATGAAGATACGATCGCGCTCGTTGAAGCCACAGCAGATTATCTATCAGATGCGCTGGGTTAGTTGATCGGCTTCAAGATTGCTTCTAGCAGCAGATCTGCCCCAAACCGAACGGGATCGGTGCAGGGAAGTCCGGTTTCTTGTTGGGCGTGGGCGATCGCATCTCTAGCGGCTTCATCATCTAAATGGGCGGTGTTGAGCGCAATGCCCACTACAGGGGCAGGTGCAAATGAGCCTCCAGCAGCGGCAACGGTTTCATAGACGTAAACCGCGTTTTGAAGTGACGGAATTGGCACATCGGGAAAGGTGCGAATGTGATTCTGTCCGGCTCGATGCACCAGAATCAAATGAGTGGGCTGACTGCCTCGAATTAATGGCAATGTCGCTGTAGAAGCAGGATTCATCAAAGAACCCTGTCCTTCAATCAACAACATCTCATAGTCATGTCCATAGCGCATGACGAGTTGCTCGACGGCACCTGCGGCAAAATCAACTCGAATTGCATCTAAAGGGATGCCATCACCCGCGATCATGATGCCTGCCTGACCCGTGCCGAGAAACTTCGAGTTTATGCCTCGTTTGTGAGCCGCTCGATCGAGTTCTAACGTCGTCGCCATTTTGCCCACGCCCATATCAGTGCCCACGGTTAAAACTCGCAAACAGGGCAACGATCGCGCTTCACCGCTCCCAACTTTTAACCCCAATGGCTCTTGCCGAATATCCCAAATCCACTGCCCTGCTTTGAGCAGATCTTTGAGTTCGGGAATCGCAGACATTTGCGTGTGCAGTCCATTCATGATCGACAGTCCTGCGGCGGCAGCTTGCTTGAGTTCGGTCAGCCAAGCCTCAGGTAAGGCTCCGCCAGAGGGAGCAATGCCGATCGCTAACACCGTTGGCTGATAGGCAAGTGCTTCGGAGACAGACGAGACGATCGGAGCGTGACAAGAAATTCCGGTGAGGGCGGTTAGGGATTCTCCGGCACATTGACGATCGATGACAGCGGCGATCGTGTCAGGTCGATAACGCAGCAGGGCGAGTCCGGTTTTGCCTTGTGTGCCGCGAATTCCTTCTTGAAGAAGAACAGCAATTCGAGAATTTGACGTGAGCATGGTTTAACTCTGATCGAGAAAGAACTTGAAGCGAGGAAAGCCTTCTATTGATTCGACTCTCCAACAAGTATTCAGACTCTTAACCCAAGCATGTCGTTTTTGACAAGACAATGCAACTGCATTACCATTAGAATAAAGTTTCATCAATGGGTTTTGAGATTGCTATGGACGTAACCCAAGCTCCATGTCCAGAATCTACTTTGACCGATCGTTATCAAACTACAGTCCCTGAACCCGTTCGCAGAGCGCTTGGCTTGAATAAGCGTGACAAAATTTGTTACACCATTCAAGCTAACGGTCAGGTAGTGATTTCTCGCGCTGATCAGACGGAGAGCGATCCCATACTTGGGCAGTTTCTAAATTTCCTTGGGCGAGATATCGAAAAGAATCCTCGGCACCTACAAGCGATTAGCTCTGATTTAATAAGTCGTGTTCAGTCACTGGTTGCTGAAGTTGATCTTGATCTTGATGCACCCCTCTCTGAAGAGGATGAATAAGTTTGTCTGTCAATCCGTCACTAGTGATTAATGGGTGGAACATATTTGCTCATTCTCTCTTCCTCAACCAGGTTGAAGAACTTTTGACGCAGGTTGAACAGTTGCGTCAGAAGCATCCTAAAGACTACAAGAAAAAGAACGCCACGAAGCGTTTGGCTGCTATGGCAAAGCTGGCATTTGATGTGATTCCTCAAGACCCAACCCGCAGCGATTATCGCCAAGGCACTACACTCGGCGATGAGTATAAGCATTGGTTTAGAGCTAAATTTTTTCAGCAATACCGACTGTTTTTTCGATGCCATCAACAGAGCAAAATTATTGTTTTCGTTTGGGTTAATGATGAAAACTCTAAACGAGCCTATAACAGTAACACGGACGCTTATCGAGTTTTCAGGAAAATGCTTGAAGGAGGTCACCCTCCAGACGATTGGAATGATTTACTCAAAGACGCGAAAGGTGAAACTAATCGTTTAGCGAAAGTGGTCAAAGTAGAAATTTAACTGACTCTGACGATGTGGAGAATTTAGCGTTGGCTTGTTAGCGTTGTAATAGAAGATCGCTACAACGATGACTACTTAAATGGAGTCTAGCAAGCTCACGCTCGATCGCTTCACGTCTACCGATCGATTAACTTTTGAAATGGAGCAGCAGACCAGCCCACGATCGCAGCAATCATCAACAATCCGCCGCTTAGACCTAATACTGTCTCGACGCTGCTGAGTTGGGTGACAGCGCCCGCCAACAACAAGCCGAGTGGGACTGCTGCAAAACTAATGGCGATGAGGGAGGTGAAAACTTGTCCCGCCAGCATTTGGGGTGTTTCTTCTTGCAGAATCGTTTGTTCCAAGGGGTTGCCTGCCCCCAACAATAAACCTGCGAATGCGGACAAAATAATGATGATGCTAGGTTGCGTTGTGAAGAACCCACAGAGCGCGATCGCGACTCCACTAACTAGCAGTCTGCCGTAAAAAATTAGAGAGCGAGAACAGAGACGACTCAGCCACGAAAACGACAGAGCGCCCAAGGTTGCGTTGATGCCAAAGGCTGACAGACAAGCGCCTAACAAGGTAGGGTTATTGAAGACTTGAGTGGTCAGCACAGGAAGCAGCAGCCCTAAAAAAGGCAGAATCACAAAGTTGGCAATCATGCCGATGAGTGCTAGCGATCGCAGTTGAGAATTACCAAAAATGAAGCGTATGCCCAGCAGAATATCGGTATGGAAACTTGCTGGTAATCGCTTCTGTGTCTTGGGAACTGCCAGGATGAAGATGATGGCGCAGAGCAAAAAACTGGCAGCATTGACGAAAAAGGCATTGATAGTTCCGACGGTTCCGATTAAACCAACCCCGACGATCTGGCCCACAAAATCAGCCCCATTCTCTAGTCCACCGCGCAGCGTATTCACTTTTTCTAACGGCTTTCTAGCAAACCTGGCAAGTCTGGGTACGAGTGTTTGTCGGGCAGCAATGCCGGATGGATCGAACAATGCGCCAACAAAGACTAGTAGAAAAACTAGGCTGGGTGAGACCTTGCCGAGGTAGATAAAAGCCAGTGGCAATGTTAATACAGAAATGCAGCTTAACAGATCAGCTATGATACTCACCGACCATGCACCCAATCGGTCGATCGCTCTACCGCCTACAAACGCAGCCATTAGGATGGGAATAATATTTGCTGCACTCGCAATGCCAGTCATCAGAGGCGACTGAGTTTGTTGCAATATTAGAATAGGAATGGCGATCGCCGCAATCTGATTGCCCAACAACGAGAGGAACTCAGCACTGATCAAGCCAAATAAGGGGATAGTTGATGTCCTGAGATTTATGAAATTGTTCATATAGCAATTCCTGGGTAGATAAAGTACATCTTGGCTTGTTAAACAAGAGACTTAAGCCCCTTGTTTGTATCTCACCGAATTGGGAAACGCTATAGAATATGAATCATTATGTTTAAAGTTATTTCTCCTGGTTTTTCACAAGAGTGCGATCGCTGGCTGGATGCGTTAACAACCGCTAAGTCGCTGATGCCCCAATGCAAGTGGATGCAGGATGTCCGCATTTTTGAAGACGGACATTTGGTGTGGATTTATAGTCGATCGCATAAGTATCCGCAATTTGTAGGAGCAGGGACTTACGATCGATTGGCAAAGCGATTTTTGTTAGAGACGATCGTAGACGAAAATGCGGTAGAAATTAGAAACGATGAGGAACTCTCTAACTAGGAAAAACAATGGCTGAACAAACAATAATGGGCGCGGTTCGCACAACTGTAAAACTAACCAATGCGGGTGACGAAAGTATGGTGAGCCGGGGAGTCCTTGCTCCTCGTCATCTCCGCGAATATGAGGGGCAGGCGCTTGTCGATACGGGCGCAGTTATGCTGGTGATTCCGCAAAGTGTGGCAGAGCAGCTTGGCTTGCGAATTCGAGGTCAGCAGGTGGCTAGATTTGCCAATGGTGCTGAAGAACTGGTAGGGATTACAGAACCGATCATCGTCGAGTGTGAAGGGCGGATCACGGCCGATGAAGCACTTGTTGTAGGGGATGAAATTCTGATTGGGCAGGTGATATTAGAAAAGTTGGATTTGCTGCCAGATTGCAAAAATCAGCGATTAATTCCTAATCCAGCTAATCCTGATTACCCGGTTGCGATGATTAAATAAAAAACGATCGCTCCTCTCAAAGAACGATCGTTACTCAACAAAACAATTCAACCGCTAGTTTCGTGAATTAGTCGGAGATTGATAATAAATCTTTGAGCCGTCATCTGAGACGAAGTGACACGCTAGATAAGAGCGGAAGAACCCCTTCCAGATTGGTTCGCTCGACTTGCGATAATAACCGCCCAAAACTGGCTTAATCGCTTCGGTCGCTGTCTTGAGATGATAGTGAGGCATATTTGAGAAAATGTGGTGCGCCACATGCGTGCCAATGTTGTGATGAATTGAATTGAACACGCCATAGTCACGATCGATCGTAGACAGTGCCCCTTTCAAAAAATACCAATCAGTGCCGCGATACCACGGAATATCGTCTTCGGTGTGGTGGAGAAACGTCACTAAATCTAGCCACACGACAAAGCCGATGTAGCCCATCAGATAATATTTCACCAAAAACAGCAGCCCGTGCTGATAAGTCAAAACGCCCAAGAACCCGACCATCAAGATTAAACAAACCGTGCTGGTGATCACGCCGTTTCGTTCGGAGGGCTTAAAGAGGGAACTGCTCGGCATAAAGTGAGAACCCTGCTTGCCCGGAGAGCGACGAAACAGATAGAGCGGATATGCCAACAAGGGCAGATAAAAGCGCATTAGCTTTTCTGCATGGCCCATCTGCTTGTATTGGGTCTCGGTGACTGGATACCAGCTTTCGTCAGTTTCAATGTTGCCCGTGTTGGCGTGGTGAGTGCGGTGGCTGATGCGCCAACCGTGATACGGCACCAAGATCGGGGTGTGAGATAAATGACCGACGAGATTATTCAGCCATTTGTGTTTTGAGAATGAGCCGTGTCCGCAGTCGTGCCCAACCACAAAAAGCGCCCAAAACATGGTGCCTTGAGCAAACCAGAAGATTGGGTAAAACCACCAGGAATCGAGATAAGCGGCTAGGGCATACAGCCCTGCCAAGATTCCTAAATCGAGAAAGAAGTAGGAGAGCGATCGCCCAGTAGATGGCTCAAAACAAGAATCTGGAATCGCCGATCGCACATCTTTGAGAGTAAAAGGAATCTCACCTGATTGTAGAGAAGGGTCTACTACAGCAGACGAATCGAATGAAACGGAATGAACTTGCACGTACTTTTGGGTCTGCCGAAAACTTAGTTAGCTCGGTCATTTTAACGTTTAGAGGTGTCTATTATCACAACTAGAGCTTAACTTTGTAAAGAATTTTCAAGCGTCTGCCTAATTTAGTAAGGATATGGTAGAAAAATTTGCATCTTAGAGTAATCCCCTGCCATTAACTTTGTTCAGCAAGATCCCCAGATTAAGGATCTAGGTGTTCTTTTGCTCTAGTTTGCGGCTTACTTGTGACATCGTGTAACAAAACATCCAGTAGATTAAACCAATAAACAAATAGACTTCTGCATAACGTCCTAAAAACTGAGGTTGCGCCAATATAGAACGGGTAATGCCCGTTAGTTCAACCAAGGCAAACAATGAGAGTAATGACGTATCTTTGAATAGCGAGATGAATTGACCGACAATTGCAGGAATCACAGTTCTTAACGCTTGCGGCAACACAATCAACAACAAAGATAAAGGCGTGTTTAATCCCAATGCTTTAGCGGCCTCGATCTGACCTCGTGGAATGGACTGCAATCCACCCCGCACATTTTCTGCAAGGTAGGCAGCGTTAAAGAGAACTAATCCAGCGATCGCTCTGACCAATCGATCGAGTTGCACCTGACCCGGCAGCACTAGAGGCAGCATCACCAGTGCCATAAACAAAATTCCGATCAGTGGCAACCCGCGAATTAGTTCAATATAAATCGTACAAAAACCTCGCAAAACCGGGAGAGCGCTCTGTCTTCCTAATGCTAATAAGATTCCTAGAGGAAACGCTAAAGCAATGCTAATGCTTGCCGCTAATAACGTGAGTAATAATCCATTCCATAAATTAGTTCCAACCGGAGTGAGAATAAATCCGCCTCCGATCAGCCATAAGATAATTAAAAAAGAAACGGGAATGATAATCGCTAAAAATCGTCTTTGTTTAGGGTTGAGAATTCCATTCGCGATCGTGCCTACAACGATCGCCAACGCCAGCCACAATCGCCAAATCTGATCGGTTGGATACCGTCCCACAAAAAACAACGGCAAATTGGATGTGACAACCTCCCATTGCGCTTTGTTGAATGCCCAGTTAATTACTCCATAGCCAACCCAGATCGAGAGAGCGAGACAGACGATCGACAGCAGACTGTTATACCAGGTGTTAAAAAGATTTTTGCGAAGCCAACCGATCGGGGAGTTTTGAGTTTTGGGTTTTGAGTTCATCAGCGTTCTATGATTTGGACTGAACGATTATAGAGATTCATTAGAGAAGAAATCACAAGGCTGATCGTGAGATAGGTTGCACAAATGAGAATCATGACTTCGACAGCCCGACCTGTTTGATTAAACGTTGTGGATGCGATCGCGTATAAGTCAGGATAACCAACGGCGATCGCTAAACTCGAATTTTTTGCCAAGTTCAAATACTGATTAGACAACGGCGGAATAATCGCTCGCAGCGCTTGCGGAAAAACCACCAATCGCATCAGCAATCCGGGTTTGAGTCCGAGCGATCGGGCCGCCTCCCACTGTCCTTTAGGCACCGATTGAATGCCCCCGCGCACAATCTCGGCAATAAACGTCCCGGTGTAAATGGTTAGCCCAGCCAGCAGTGCCGAAAATTCTGGTGAAAGCTGTAGCCCAAACAACCCCACTCCGCGATTACTAAAGTTAATGAATCCTAAAGAGATGGCATCTTCGGGTTTGGGCAAACTCAGAAATACTGCAAAATACCAGAAAAAAAGCTGCAAGAGTAAAGGCGTATTTCGTAGCCCTTCTACATAAATCGTCGCCAGCTTTTGCACAAGCCAGTTATCAGACAGACGGGCAATTCCAGCCGTGACCCCGATCGCCGTTGCGATGACAATTCCTGCAATAATCACCCGCAAAGAGTTGAGTAACCCAACTAACAAAGCCAGATTGTAGCTATCAGAGGGCTTGTAGGCGAAGGGAATATCTCCGATCGTAAACCCAGCTTGCGATCGCAAAAAATTAAACCCAAACTGAATGCCCAGTTGCCGCAGATTACGAGTGAGATTATTTCCTAAAAATGCGAGGGAGGACACGATCAAGACGACGGCGATCGCTTGTCCTGCAAACCGCCAAAATCGAATATTTCGCCAAAAAGGAGTCATTCTTTAGCGTCAAGAGAAGTGATCAACTCAGCTTAATGCTTTATAGGTGCGATGGCGCAAAGCACTAACAGATTTCTGCTATGACATTAGAGAAGTCAATCAACTAGCTGCTACTTTGATTAAAGCTAGAAAAATCTAATGCCTAAAAAAGCATCGACCCTTAATTTCAACCATTCCAACGATCGGTTCTAATTATGAATCTGAGTTTCTGCATCATTGTCAAAAATGAAGAGGCAGCGTTGCCCCAATGTCTCGCGAGTGTGCGTGATGTCGTTGACGAAATGGTTGTGTTAGACACTGGATCAACAGATAACACGATCGCGATCGCGCAATCTTTCAACGCTCACGTCTATTCTTTTGAATGGTGTAATGATTTCTCAGCCGCCCGCAACGAATCTCTTAAATATGTGCAGGGCGACTGGGTTTTAGTGTTAGATGCTGACGAAGTGTTAGTGCCAGAGATCATTCCTGAACTTCGGCAAGCCATTTGCAGTCCGCATCATCTTCTGGTTAATCTCGTCCGTCAAGAAGTTGGAGCCGCTCAGTCACCTTACTCGCTGGTGTCTCGGTTGTTTCGTCGCCATCGAGATATTCATTTCACTCGCCCCTATCACGCAATGGTAGACGACAGCGTTGAAGCGATCGTGCGCCACGAACCCGGCTGGCAAATCGGCTACTTACCCGATGTCGCAATTTTGCACTATGGCTATCAGGCAAGCGCGATCGCTGCCCGTGACAAATTTGCTAAAGCCCGCACCATCATGGAAGGCTTTCTGGCAAATCATCCCACCGATCCTTATGTGTGCAGCAAGTTAGGCGCACTGTATGTTGAAATGGGAGCGAAAACGCGAGGGTTACGATTATTAGAATGGGGACTGCAATCGATTCAAAATCAGTCTCAGATCGAGGCTCCGATTCTGTATGAATTGCATTATCATCTGGGTTGTGTTTATGGCGAACAAAATTCACTTCAAGCAGAGCAACACTATCAGTTAGCGGTTCAACAATCGATTTTGCCTAAACTAAAATTAGGTGCCATCAATAATTGGGGAAATTTGCTCAAAGAAAAAGGCGATTTAGTCGGTGCAAAAGCTTTATATGAGCAAGCGTTAGAAATCGATCCAGCGTTGGCGATCGCTCACAACAATCTCGGCATCACCTTAAAAGCTCTCGGACAGTTTGGAGACGCGATCGCTCATTACCAAACCGCGATCGACTTGCAGCCCAATTACGCCGAAGCCCATCAAAACCTCGGTGTGGTTTTCTTAAAAGTGGGTCGTGTTAGCGAAAGCTTGGCGGCCTTTGGACAAGCGATCGCGCTGCACGAACAAACGGGATCATCAGAAGGCGATCGACTCAGAAAAGGACTCCGAGAAATGGGATTTGAATTGTGATCAGAGATAAATTTGTAGTCTGCTTCTACCAAATCTTCGCCATTTGCAGAATAAATCCTGGTAATTCTGGATCACCACTCACCGATTCTGGATGCTGTAAAACTTTAGGCGATCGCAGGGGACGATAAAGATGAACGGTCTGATTTTTGCGATCGATTAAAAACCCCAGCATTGCCCCATTCTCAATATATTCCTGCATTTTGTTTTGCAAACTTTTTAGAGTGTCGCTAGACGATCGCAGTTCAATCACAAAATCAGGACAGATCGGCGCAAACGAGGCTTTTTGTTTGTCGGTGAGGGCATTCCAGCGATCGGACTTAATCCAGGAAGCATCGGGCGATCGAATGGCTCCGTTGGGTAGAGTGAAGCCTGCACTAGAGTCAAAGGCTTCTCCCGTGCCGTCTTGATCTGCCCAATTCGTCACTTGTTGGGTCAGCCTGGTATTACGATTGCCCGTATCTGAAAAGGCTGGCGGCATAATAATCACTTCCCCATTCACAGACAACTCAAGTCGCAGCTCAGAATTCAGTTGACACAATTCATAGAATTGCTCGTGAGTCGTTTTTCCCATAGAAGGGAGATGAACTGTCAGAGGAATGGATTCAGATTGAATGAGCAGCGTGGTCATTGTGCTCTTGGGTTGAGAAATTAGTAGCCTTAATTCTAGTATTACTTCAGTAAAACTGTGGAAAAGCTTGTTTTTTGGTATGACGGCCACCTGATCAGAGGGCAAAAGCTGGAACTGGCGATCGACGATCCCGCTTTAATTTATGGAGCCACCGTCTTTACGACTCTGCGTGTTTACCAATCGCTCGATCATCCGCTTACAAGTTGGACAGAACATCTCACTCGACTGCGATCGAGCTTAGAAGCCTTTCACTGGTCACAGCCCGACTGGGAGCGAACTCACCAAGGGGCAACATTGTTAGCCACCCAATTTCCAGTCCTCAAAATTGTGATTTTTCCTGATGGGCGCGAGTGGATTACGGGGCGATTTTTGCCGCAAGACTTAGCCCAACGACAGCAAAACGGAATTGTTGCGTGGGTCGCAGATTCTCACTTGCAGCGATCGCTCCCCAACCACAAAACCGGAAATTATCTCGCGCCTTGGCTGGCACTCCAACAAGCCCAGAGAGCAGGCGCACAAGAAGCTATTCTCACTGACGACACAGGCAACTGGCTCGAAACCAGCACTGGAAATTTGTGGGGTTGGCGAAACGGATCTTGGTGGACACCTCCCCTAAAGGCAGGAATTCTCCCCGGAATTTTGAGAAATCACCTCATCCACAAACTGAGATGGCAGAATGAAGAAGTAATTGAGAAATCCTGGAATGCTGAGTTGATCGAGACATTTGAGGCGATCGCTTACACCAATTGCGTGATGGAAGTGATTCCAATTCACACAATTCTGAGAGATGCTGACTCACTGCTCTATGACCCAGCCCACCTGAGTTTTCAGAGATTGCGAGGGCTTTTCTTCACCTCACCCCTCAGAAGATTCTCAGAGTGAGTTAATATTAATTAACATTAAAAAACTGAGAATATCATCCCTAACGCTAGGAGGACTATCACTGGTGAATAAACGCTGGAGAAACGCAGGACTGTACGCGCTCCTGGCAATTGTTGTCATTGCATTGGCAACCGCATTTTTTGACAAACAGCCTGCCCCAGGCACCACTTGGCGCTATAGCCAATTTGTCCAAGAAGTTCAAAGTAATAAAGTTGAGAAAGTCAGCATCAGTGCCGATCGCAGCATCGCACGGGCGCAGCTTCAAGATGGCACTTATGTTCGGGTCAATTTACCCAGCGACCCCGACCTAATCAATATCTTGATTAAGAATAATGTTGATATCTCAGTGCTGCCTCAACAAGATGAAAGCTTCTGGCTGAGAGCGTTGAGTAGTCTATTCTTTCCCGTTTTGCTGCTGGTGGGTCTATTCTTCCTACTGCGTCGTGCCCAAAACGGGCCGGGCAACCAGGCAATGAACTTTGGCAAATCAAAAGCCAGAGTGCAGATGGAGCCACAAACCCAAGTTACGTTTGGCGATGTCGCAGGCATTGACCAGGCAAAACTAGAACTCAATGAAGTTGTAGACTTCTTGAAAAACGCCGATCGCTTTACCGCAGTCGGTGCCAAGATTCCTAAAGGCGTTCTGCTCGTCGGGCCTCCTGGAACGGGTAAAACCCTTCTAGCAAGAGCCGTTGCGGGTGAAGCGGGCGTTCCCTTTTTCTCAATCTCTGGTTCTGAGTTTGTTGAAATGTTTGTCGGCGTGGGTGCGTCCCGCGTCCGTGACTTATTTGAGCAAGCCAAAACCAACGCGCCTTGCATCGTCTTCATTGATGAAATTGATGCCGTCGGTCGCCAACGGGGTGCTGGCTTAGGCGGCGGCAACGATGAGCGAGAGCAAACCCTCAACCAGTTGCTGACCGAGATGGATGGTTTCGAGGGCAACACCGGAATCATTATCATCGCAGCCACCAACCGTCCTGATGTCTTGGATGCGGCGCTCCTTCGTCCCGGTCGTTTTGACCGTCAAGTCGTCGTCGATCGCCCCGATTATGCAGGTCGCCTCGAAATTCTCAACGTTCACTCTCGCGGCAAAACGCTGTCAAAAGACGTTGACCTTGAGAAAATTGCGCGTCGAACTCCTGGCTTCACAGGTGCTGATCTCGCTAACCTGCTCAACGAAGCCGCAATTCTAGCCGCTCGTCGCAATCTGACCGAAATTTCGATGGATGAAGTTAACGATGCGATCGATCGCGTCTTGGCCGGCCCTGAGAAGAAAGATCGCGTCATGAGCGAAAAGCGCAAAGAGCTAGTCGCTTACCACGAAGCAGGTCACGCATTAGTCGGTGCTTTGATGCCCGATTACGATCCGGTGCAGAAAATCAGCATTATTCCTCGTGGTCGTGCGGGTGGTTTGACCTGGTTTACGCCTAGCGAAGACCGCATGGATTCTGGCTTATACTCCCGCTCTTATCTGCAAAACCAGATGGCAGTGGCTCTGGGCGGTCGGTTGGCCGAAGAACTCGTCTATGGCGAAGAAGAAGTGACGACTGGCGCTTCTAATGACCTTCAGCAAGTGGCACGAGTTGCTCGTCAGATGGTGACTCGCTTTGGGATGAGCGATCGCCTCGGCCCTGTCGCGTTGGGTCGTCAGCAAGGCAACATGTTTATGGGGCGCGATATCGCTGCTGAACGTGACTTTTCTGATGAAACGGCTGCCACGATCGATGACGAAGTGCGGAGCTTGGTCGAGCAAGCTTATCGTCGCTGTAAGCAAGTTTTAGTCGAAAACCGTCACATCTTAAATCAGCTAGCAGAACTGCTGGTTGAGAAAGAAACGGTAGACGCTGAAGAACTGCAAGAATTGTTGGCAAGCAACGATGTCAAGATGGCCTCGATCGCTTAACCGCATTCCTCTCTAATTATCGTGAAGGCAGTCCAGAACTTAATTCTGGGCTGCTTTTTTAATTCAGCCGATCGCATCTTTAAGGAAATTACCCAATAAACTGACTGACGAAATTAAGATAACCTTGCCGTCCGCCCTTTTGTGTCCAGAGTTTGATCGAAGATTGAATTCGTTTTAGGCAAGCCACGATCGTATCAACTTCGACCGTCGGAGGTGCTTTAGCAATGCCTTTAGGGTTAGCTATGGTTGCCCGACCTAAGCGCCATTCACACATCTGCTGTACCGACTCCATAACCTTTCTGCTAACGCCTCGAATAGGACGAGAACTAATCGATTTTCCTTGTGCTTCTGCACCATAAATTCGGACTAGGGCTTCGAGTGCGGTCGCAACTTCTGCATCAATCAGATCAGGGTTTTCTTTATAGATCTGGATGATGCCAGATTCGATGTTTTGTAGCACGTCTTCGTATTCTTCTTCGATCGCCATCAGATCTCCCTCCCAAATTGACTCTGCGAGAGTTTTGGCGTTGCTGAATGCAAACATGAATTGCCCCTCTAGCCCCCCAAGTTTGAGGGGAAGCAGAATTTTAAAGTCCCCCAAAATTGGGGAATTTAGGGGGCGAAAGGATTCAGCCTTGATAGACAGATTCATACTTGCATTCAGCAACGCCAGAATTTTTAACTAAGAAACTTGTTTAAGACTACCAAGTATTTTTTGATTTACTGCCGTAAGTTCCTTTGATCGCTTTTAGCAACTTTTTGATCGTCACATTGCCCAATTTTAATAACCGATACGGCGGTTCCAACTCCTTTGATCCAGAATCCTTATCTTCTGGGCTGCCTCTGACAGAGGAGATGTGTCAAAGTGGAAATATATAGAAATCGTAAAATATGGCGATCGTCGCTTCCCCTGCTGGAAGTCCTTATTCACAATACAAAAGAGTCAGGATTTTGTCAGCACGCTATTTGAGTTCTTTACTTCGTCTTTAGTTGCCTTATGAACAGTGCTTTTCTCACTCGTCTTCACAGCCCCGATCGTCCTGTGCTTGTTTTTGATGGCGCAATGGGCACCAATTTACAAGTGCAAGATCTCACCGCCGCCGACTTTGGCGGAGCCGACTATGAAGGCTGTAACGAATATCTGGTACACACCAAACCAGAGGCAGTTGAGAAAGTTCACCGAGATTTTCTGGCAGCCGGGGCGGATGTGATTGAGACCGATACTTTCGGCAGCAGTTCTTTTGTGTTGGCTGAATATGACTTGGCGGATCAAGCCTACTCTCTCAGCAAAACCGCCGCAGAATTAGCAAGACGAGTCGCCGATGAGTTTTCAACTCCAGAGAAAC
Source organism: Phormidesmis priestleyi ULC007 (assembly GCF_001895925.1). Lineage (GTDB taxonomy): Bacteria > Cyanobacteriota > Cyanobacteriia > Leptolyngbyales > Leptolyngbyaceae > Phormidesmis_A > Phormidesmis_A priestleyi_A. The sequence continues at coordinate 53,685 of NZ_MPPI01000013.1, forward strand.
CTCGCTTTGTCGCTGGCTCGATCGGTCCTGGCACCAAACTTCCCACATTGGGCAACATCGACTATGACACGCTCAAAGCCGCCTTTGCAGAACAGGCAGAAGGCTTGTATGACGGGGGCGTAGACCTCTTTCTCGTCGAGACGTGTCAAGATGTGCTGCAAATCAAAGCGGCGTTAAACGGCATCGAACAAGTGTTTAAGAAAAAGGGCGATCGTCGTCCTTTAATGGTGTCGGTGACGATGGAAATTCAGGGCACGATGTTGGTGGGATCTGATATTAGTGCGGTGTTGTCTATTCTGGAGCCATATCCGATCGACATTCTCGGATTGAATTGTGCAACGGGGCCCGATCGCATGGCAGAACACATTAAATATCTGTCGGCTCATTCGCCATTCATCGTCTCTTGTATTCCCAATGCGGGGCTTCCTGAAAACGTCGGTGGACACGCTCACTATAAACTAACGCCAATGGAATTGAGAATGGCGCTAGGTCACTTTGTTGAAGATCTGGGAGTGCAAGTCATTGGAGGTTGCTGTGGCACTCGCCCCGATCATATTCAACAGTTGGCAGAGGTCGCGTTAACGCTGAAACCCAAAGAGCGCCAGGTTCGCAGCAATGGACAAGTGGCGGCGCGTCCGGTTCTACACTATGTGCCTTCGGCGGCTTCAATTTATAGCGCCCAGCCTTACGAGCAAGATAATTCGTTTTTGATTATTGGCGAACGGTTGAATGCTAGTGGCTCTAAAAAGTGTCGCGACTTACTGAATGCAGAAGATTGGGATGGCTTGGTAGCGTTGGCACGATCGCAGGTCAAAGAAGGAGCACACATCCTTGATGTCAACGTCGATTATGTCGGACGCGACGGCGTGAAAGATATGCACGAGTTGGTGTCTCGACTCGTGACGAACGTCAATCTCCCACTGATGCTCGACTCGACCGAATGGGAAAAAATGGAAGCCGGACTGAAAGTTGCCGGGGGCAAATGTCTGCTCAACTCCACCAACTATGAAGACGGAGAAGAACGCTTTCTGAAAGTGCTAGAACTCGCCAAAGAATATGGGGCGGGTGTGGTGATTGGCACGATCGACGAAGACGGCATGGCACGAACGGCTGAAAAGAAATTCGCGATCGCGCAACGTGCCTATCGTCAAGCCGTTGAGTTTGGCATTCCATCTTACGAGATTTTTTTTGATACGTTAGCGTTGCCGATTTCAACCGGGATTGAGGAAGATCGGGCGAATGGGAAGGCAACGATCGAGTCCATTCGGATGATTCGCGAACATCTGCCGGGATGTCACATTACCCTCGGCGTTTCTAACATCTCGTTTGGCTTAAATGCGGCGGCGCGACAGGTGTTGAACTCGACGTTTTTGCACGAAGCCACTCAGGTGGGAATGGATAGCGCGATTATCAGTGCTGCCAAGATTTTGCCGATGGCGAAGATTGCCCCAGAGCATCAAGAAATCTGTCGCAAACTGATTTACGATCAGCGGCAATTTGACGGTGATATTTGTGTCTACGATCCGCTTGGAGAATTGACGACGGTGTTTGAAGGCGCAACAACAAAGCGCGATCGTAGCGAAGATGCCAAACTTCCGATCGAAGAACGCCTCAAGCGCCACATCATTGATGGTGAGCGCATCGGACTCGAAGACGCGCTCAAAGTTGCGTTAGAAAAATATCCGCCTTTGGAGATTATCAACGTCTACTTGCTAGACGGGATGAAAACAGTCGGTGAATTATTCGGGTCGGGTCAGATGCAACTGCCGTTTGTGCTGCAATCTGCTGAGACGATGAAGTCTGCGGTCGCTTTCTTAGAGCCGCTGATGGAGAAAAAAGAAGCCGGACAGTCGAAAGGTGTAATGCTAATTGCTACTGTCAAAGGTGACGTTCACGACATCGGCAAAAATCTGGTAGACATCATTCTTACCAACAATGGCTATAAAGTGATCAACCTGGGAATTAAACAGTCCGTAGACAAGATTATTGATGCTTACATGGAACACAAAGCCGATTGCATTGCGATGAGCGGCTTACTCGTAAAGTCAACGGCTTTCATGAAAGATAACCTGGCAGTCTTCAACGAAAAAGGGATCACAGTTCCGGTGATTTTGGGAGGTGCAGCGCTAACGCCAAAATTTGTCTATGAGGATTGTCAAAAAACCTACAACGGTCGAGTGGTTTACGGTAAAGATGCCTTCTCTGATCTCCACTTCATGGATAAATTCATGCCCGCTAAGAACAACGGCGAGTGGAATGATCTAAAAGGTTTCTTAAATGAAGCATTAGCAGCCGATTTAACAGAAACTGTAACAGACGAGCAAACGGTAGATGTAACGGATGCCGAAACTGTTTCTGAAGTGTTGCCGGAAGATTTAACCCGATCGGAGTCGATCGATCCCAACATTCCCCGCCCCACACCTCCCTTTTGGGGCACCAAAATTCTGCAACCGTCTGACCTTCCCTGGCAAGAACTCTTCTGGCATCTAGACCTGCAGGCACTGATCGCCGGACAGTGGCAGTTCCGCAAACCACGAGAACAGACTCGCGAAGACTACGACCAATTTCTAGCAGAAAAAGTCTACCCGATTCTAGACATCTGGAAACACCGCATTGTTGAGGAAAACTTGCTGCATCCTCAAGCGATTTACGGCTACTTCCCCTGTCAGTCAGAAGGTAACTCGCTGCACCTCTATGACCCGAACACACTCGATATATCGGCTCCTGTTGCGACGTTTAACTTTCCTCGGCAGCGATCGCTGCGTCGCTATTGCATTTCCGACTTCTTCGCCTCTAAAGAGTCGGGGCAAATCGATGTCTTTCCCATGCAAGCGGTGACAATGGGTGAAGTCGCAACCCAATTCGCAAAGACGCTGTTTGAGGCGGATAACTACACCGATTATCTCTACTTCCACGGCATGGCGGTTTCGATGGCAGAAGCCCTTGCTGAATGGGTTCACGCTCAAATTCGCCGCGAGTTGGGCTTTGGCGACGCAGACTCCGACAACATCCGCGATATCTTGGCACAACGCTATCAGGGTTCTCGCTATAGTTTCGGCTATCCGGCGTGTCCCAACATTCACGACCAATATAAGCTGCTAGAACTGTTGGGCAGCGATCGCTTAAATCTGCACATGGATGAGAGTGAACAACTCTATCCAGAACAATCGACAACAGCGATCATCGCCTACCATCCTGCGGCGAAATACTTCAGCGCATAGGATTCAACTTATAAAACTGGTTAGGCGAGATGTGAGCAATTGCATCTCGCTTATTATTTAAGTAGTCGATCGTGAGTGATTGCCATGCAAGCCACAGAAGTCAAAAAACGCTACACCCCAGAAGAGTACCTTACTCTCGAAGAAAAAGCTGAATTCAAAAGTGAATACCACGATGGAGAAATTATCCCGATGACAGGCGGATCTTTGAATCACAACCGAATCATCTTGTCAGTTGCTGCATTCCTGAAATATGCTCTGCGGGGTAAAGGCTATGAGCCGTTTAGTAGCGATGTTCGTTTATGGATTCCTAAGCATCGCAGGTTCACGTATCCCGATGTGATGGTGATTCAGGGTGAGCCTGTGCTTTACGAAAATCGTACTGATACTGTTCTCAATCCTCGATCGATTGTCGAAGTATTATCTAAATCAACACAAGAGTATGATCAGAACGAGAAATTTAGGTACTATCGATCGATTCCTGAACTACAAGAATATGTATTAATCAATCAATACCAATTAGAGATTCAGCAATACACTAAAACAGAAGACAACCTCTGGATTTATCGCGTGTACGAATCGACGGAAGACATCGTAAAGTTTGCCTCAATTGATGTTGAAATGAACGTCGCTGAAATTTATGAGGGTGTGTCTTTTGAAGAAGTCATTGCATCAGAGTCGTAACGCTTTTTGGGCATAAATCTTTATGATTCCAGCAATTCTTAATCAGTCAGAGTTAAGTTTTGAAATGTTTGTTGATCGCTACCTAGAGAACGATCGCTATGAATTGATCGATGGAGAATTAATTGACTTGGAACCTACGGGACTTCATGAACAAGTAACAGGATTCGTGATCATGATTCATCAATTAGTAAATGGGGAATATTAGAGTCAGCAGTTTCGAGGGAGCGATCGATTAGTTTCTCCAACATTCTCAGAATTGCAAATAGCAGCAGCGCAAATTTTTGCGGCAGGAGATTTAGATTAGCTCAAGCGATTTGGTATACTGCCTCGCAAAGCTTTCTATAGCTGTAGCCACACAGCTTAGGACGCGGTTCAGCACCCTAAGTACCAAGAGATCTAAGCCCCTTAGTGATTTCTTGCCGCAGCATTTCTTCTAAATATCGACTAATTCTGCGGTGCCGATGAGTCGCTGGGGTCATTTGAATCAGTTCCCCATCGATAAACTCATATCGATAATTACTTCCGTCGTCATAAGTTAGATAGTCGCCAAAGCTCAGTTTGACAGAAGCCTGGGGCATGCTTATGGATCAGAGACGCGGGTGCTGCTCTTACATTAACGACTGTTGCTTTATTACCTTCGGGTCAAATTCAGTTTTTGCTTGATGATCAGCCAGAAGAACGGGAGATCGTCTATGAGATAGCGTTTCCAGAGGCGAGTAGGTTCACACCACAAGCAATAGAGCCACTCTAAGCACAAGTTGCTCATCCAGTCGGGCGATCGCGGCTTGTTTCCGGCTTCAAAGTCGATCGAGGCACCCACCGCCATAAAAATATCGATCTGGGGAAGCTGGTTTTTGTATTTAGAAATCCAGATCTCTTGTTTGGGTGCGCCGACCCCAATCACCAAAACAGTTGCGGGAGAATCGTTGATCATCCGCACGATCGCTTGACACTCGATCTCGTCTTTCTCAAACCCAAATGAGGGAGAATGCGCCTCGACGATAATTTCTCGGCCAGTTTTGCGGTTGATGCGTTCTTTTGCCCGATCGGCAATGCCCTCAGAGCCTCCTAGCAGAAAGATTTTGATTTTTTCGTTAGTTTTATGATGTTCACAAAAAATTGGGAAAAGTTCAGAGCCGGAGATTTTGGCTTGCAAAGGAGAGCCTAAAAACTTAGAGGCATAGAGAACAATTTGACTATCGCAAATCTTGTAATCGGCGACTTCATAAGCTTGTCGGAAGGTGGGATCATGTTGCAGCTTCATCAAATGATCGACGTTTGGTGTAAAGACAACCCCTTTTGTGAGTCGATCGAGCAGCTCCTTTCGCGACAAGTTGTCGATTTGAACGTTGAGAACTTCGACTTTCTCGCGAAGTGACGTGCGATTTTCACGGATGATTTCGTTGGCAGTCGAAGCGAGGACGGCTTTTCTAAAATCTCGATAAAGCCGTTGAACCTGTTCTTTCCTGACAACTCTTGGAGTTTCTCGAGCCATAGTGATCTACTCGCAAAGGATCGGATGCGACCTATCTCGACTGAAATAATCGCATCCCTACCACTAAAGGCGTGTCAGCGAATCATGTTCGCAGCATTTACCTCTAGCTATAGAGTGATTAATATGACTCAAATCGCAGTGTTTATATCGGCTCATCGAAAAGAATTCATCAAACCTAAATCACTATGAGGCGTTTGCTCACAAAACTTTTGCTCTCAGCCAGGCGATCGGCAACGCCACCATCTTTTTCGGCTTTGACACATAAGCCCGTTGGCGAAAATTATCGTAATCGTTGCGCTCAATCACATCCAAAATCTGGCTATAGAGCATCAAGGCCGACCAGACGGGCCATCGAGCATCCTCGCTCAGGGCACCGATTCCACTTTCTGCTAAGGCATAAAACTTGCGCGCCCGTTGAATTTGAAACGCCATCAATGCCCGCCACCGATCGTCAACGACCCCTTTAAGCAGATCGTCTTCGGTGTAATTAAAAAGTGCCAAATCTTCGAGAGGCAGGTAGATGCGACCGCGACTGGCATCTTCGCCGACATCGCGGAGAATGTTAGTGAGTTGATTGGCGATGCCGAGGGCGATCGCTTCGTCGATCGGATTATTGGTTTTGGGCTGATCCCACGGGGCGGTGGGCAGAGTCTCATCTCGACCCATCACCGTTGTAGACATCAACCCCACGGTTCCGGCGACGCGGTAGCAGTAAAGCTCTAGCTCATCAAAGGTCTGATAGCGACTGCGGTACAGATCCATCCGCTGCCCGGCAATCATGTCTCGGAATGGCTCGATATCGAGCGGAAACTGCTCTAGCGTATCGACGAGGGCAACATCATAGTGATCATGAGGGTAACCGACAAAAATCGCTTCGAGTCGTCGTTCCCACTGATCTAACGTCTCGTTGGTCGTTAAGCTGGCGTTAGGCCCATCGACAAGTTCATCGGTGCGACGGCACCAGACATAAATTGCCCAGATTGCTCGACGTTTCTCCGCCGACATCAGGAGCGTTCCTAGATAGAACGTTTTGGAATACTTTGCCGTGATTTTGCGGCAAAGCTCGTAGGCTTCTTCTACAGAAGCCAGGGTTCTTATGCAGGAGGTAGTTGGTTCGGGCAATTGCAGCATTCTGTTGCAGTCTGGAGGGTTGACAAAGCGCTACTTGCTATGGGGTCGAGACTAGGCTGCGCTGCTCTCCGGGAGAGACAGCAAGCGATGGATAGTTTTCGATCGCTTGCGCTGTCAGCTTACCAGAAAGTACGGCACCTTCCATACTGCCAAGATATCGCTGCATTGTATAGCTACCCGAAAGGAAGAAGTTTTTCACGGGTGTGGTCTGGTCAGGACGAAATGCCTGTCGCCCTGGAGACGCGGTGTAGACCGATCGAGGGGTCTTCACTACCTTATATTTCCGCAGTGTGACTGGGCTGTCGGTTTTGAAGTGCTGAGGGAAAAGTTTTTCAATCTCGATCAGGGTTGCTGCAATGATTTCTTTATCGGATTTATCGATCCAGTCTTTGGCGGGGGCAAGCACGAGTTCTAGCATTGAGCGATCGGGGTCTTCATAGCCTTTGCAAGTTACGCTCATGTCTGCGTAGACGCTCAGGAGATTCGAGCGTGAGAATAATAATTGGTCAATGTCGGTGAGCTTACGATCGAACCACAAGTGCAAGTTGATCACGGGCACCCCTTCTAGACCGTCTAGCTTTTTAAAGAAATCCATCGATTTCCAGGCATCGGGTCTAAGGACTTTCATCACATCGACCGACATGGCTGAAACGTAAGCATCGGCGGTGACCACTTCATCAGGTGCGCCATCAATGCCCCGAATTGCAAATCCACGAACCGTATTATCTGCGTTTAGAAGAATTTCTTTGAGCGGTTTTTTGAGATGAACTTCTCCGCCGTGATCGGTGATGTAGTCAACGATCGGTTGACACAAACGCTCAGTTGGTGAGCCATCTAAAAAGGCAATTTTAGAGCCGTAACGCTCTTGCAAAAAGCGATTGAGCGCCGTCAGAAGAATTGTAGAAGACACCTCATCGGGATTGATGAACGTCAACGCTTTTGTCGCTGCAATAAAAATATCGCTGTTGACCTTCTCATCAATGCCCTGCCGCTCCAGCCATTCTAGAAAGCTATATTTGTCCATCTCTTCGACATATTTTTGACCGCGAATGATGGCGGGAAGCAGCCCCCACGCAAACCGAATCTTCTGCTCCCAGGTCAGCATATCGTTGTTGCGGAGAATCGATGCAATCACGTTGAAGGGCGCAGGAATGTCAGGCACATCGAAGCGAGACAAAACTCCTGGCTTTTCGGGCTGATTAAAGATCAGAGTGTGCTGTTTCCACTGAAGTCGATCGGAGATGCCCAGCTCTGCCATCAGTTGCAGCATGTTTGGATAAGCCCCAAAAAAGGCGTGTAGCCCTGTTTCATACCAGTCTCCGTCTTCATCCTTCCAGGCAGCCACTAAGCCACCTAAAACGTCCCGACTTTCTAGCACGATTGGGGTATGCCCTGCATCGACTAAATATTTGGCGCAGGATAGCCCTGCTAGTCCGCCTCCGGCGATCGCAACTCGCATGTCTTCTCTTAAAGAATGATTGAACGTTAATTCGTTCTGATTATACGTTGCAAACCGTTACATTTTCAGCCTGCTGAAGAGAATTGTTGTTTCAGACAAAAAATATGCAGGAAGTAATGAGGATATATCCAAAGCTTTACAATTCTTTACATCATCTGAAATAGGCGAGGTCGTCGTGCATCTTCTCGATTGATCAAAATGAAAAATCTTCGCGAATCTATCTGTGTGTATAGAGGTCTAAGTTTCAGTTGCCAAATATTCTTGAATAACTTCTGCGGAGAGCATTTTGACTTGTGTCCAAGTAGAGGCGATCGTGACTCAGTGATCTCAAGTTTAGTGTTGTCAATAGTGCTGCAACCGGATAATATTTATCCCAATCTCAATGTTCTAGTCTCATTTGGGTTTTGTGTTCCTGCCTTCACCCTTTGCAAAAGCGCTACTCTTTCCCAGATCTCGACTGTCCAGATAGCAGAATTTCATCTGTCAGCCAAACTTTAGTAGCTTTTTGCAAAATCCCTGTGGTCATCAATTCTGAGAGCTTGCCCACCCAAAGACTCGGCTAAGGGCAGTTTTCAATTCTCAGAGGAAAAATCATTGTGCTAGATTCCAATCTCGCCACCCAATCTTCTGCTGTGGGTGTAAGTTCTGATGCGCTTGCTCCGCAGACTTCTTCCGGGATCACTAGTTCTAGCAGTACCAGTTCAACCTTTCCAGAACTCACTTCAACATCGGCAGCAACTTTGATCCCCGTGGGGACGACAGGATTATCTGCTCAATATTTCAACAATCAAGACTTTACAACTCCCGTTTTGACTCGCACAGATGCCACAGTAGACTTTGACTGGGGGCAGGATTCACCCGATGCGACGATCGCCGCCGACCATTTCTCAGGGCGCTGGATTGGGCAAATCTTGCCGACTCAATCAGAAGCCTACACGTTCTATACTCACTCAGATGATGGGGTGAGGCTGTGGGTGAACGGACAACTTTTGATCGATCACTGGACTCCTCACGCGCTGGCCGAAGACAGTAGTGTAATCAATCTCATCGCCGGACAGAAGGTTGATATTCAGCTTGACTATTATGAGCAAGGCGGCGATGCCGTGTCTAAGCTGCTGTGGTCTAGCCTCAGTCAAGTTAAAGAAGTGGTTCCTCAAAGTCAGCTTTCTACGGGCGATCGTGTTGCCCGCAGTCAATCGGCTGATTTCACCAGCGCTCTAGACTGGGGTCCACTGGCAACCAATGAGGTTAGAGATAGCGTTAGTTCAACTAATCTCAGTGATTATTATCGCTTTAGTGTAGACACACCCAGTCACTTAAACTTGAATTTAAGTGAGCTAACTGCCAACGCTAATCTGAATATATTAGATAGCCAGGGCAACGTGCTCAACTCTTCAGCAAATGATGGAACAATGTTAGAGACGATCGACGCACTGCTCAACGCTGGCACCTATTATCTTCAGGTATATACGAGTGGAGATGTGCAGACTAACTATCTACTATCGGCGATCGGGCGATCGTTAACTGAGCAAGCCCAGAGCGCTGACTCATTTGTAGACTCGATGGGAGTCGCGACGCACCTGCGCTATACCGATACGAGCTATGGGCGCTACAGCGATGTCGTAGAACCCAGACTGCGAGAGTTAGGCATTCGCCATATTCGAGATGGGGGTAACAATGCTGGTATGTTTGAGAAGCTCAATCGGCTGGCAACTTTTGGGATTCGATCAACCCTTGTAATGGATCCCCGCGATGGCATTACTCCTGACAATGCGGTTGACTTACTCAAAAAAGTGTTGCCATCAGTGACCGCGATCGAAGGTCCGAATGAGTGGGATGTCAATTCGACGCTGACTTACAAAGGCAAGTCTTTTCCAGAAGGGGTGGCTGACTATCAGACAGACTTATACAATGCGGTGAAGGGCGATCCGGCTACGTCATTTGTGTCGGTCTTAGCTCCTTCGCTGGCGTTTTCTGAAAACGGCTCTCGCATGGCTTCTCTGGAATCGGTGGTCGATCATGGCAATATGCACAGCTATGCCGGGGGCAACCAACCCGATCAGGATTTAGATACTAAGTGGATTCCTAACACGAAGAAAGTTTCGGGAACTCGCGCGATCGTGGCAACTGAAACAGGCTGGCACAATGCTGTCAATGATCCAAATCCTAGTCAAAAAGCAGTCTCAGAGGGTGTTTCTGCGAAGTATCTTCCTCGAATGTTTTTAGAATATTTCAACCGAGGAGTGAAGCGCACCTTCTCGTATGAATTTATGGATGAGCGAGCAAAGTCCGACATGGAGAACAACTTTGGGCTAATTAGAGCCGATGGCACTCCTAAGCCCGCGTTTTACTCAATCAAGAATTTAATTAGTTTGCTGCAAGATTCTCAAGGCGCGGCGGTTTCGGGTTCTCTAAGTTATTACCTGACTGGCAACACCAAAGACCTGCGGCATACGCTGCTGCAAAAGAGCAATGGCGATCGCTACCTAGTGATGTGGTTAGATGTAACTAGTACAGATGCGCCCGTCAGCCAGAAAGTTACCTTAAATCTGATCACTCCGACTCAACAAGCGACGACTTATTTAACAAATAGCTCGATCGATCCGGTGAGTCAATATACCTCTCCAACCCAAATCGTGTTGGATGTTCCCGATTCGCCATTAGTGGTGAAGTTGACCCCACAAGCGACGGGTTAAGAAGAAACGCTAAAGTTTTTGTATTGAATCGGAGTCATAATCGGTGATTCTAGAAGTTGCGGTCTTAGATGTTAAACCCGGTCTAGCTCCTGAATTTGAGACTACTTTCAAAGCAGCTTCAGCGATCGTTGCTAGTATGCCGGGTTACATTTCTCATCAACTCCAACGTTGTATAAAAACGGCAAATCGCTACATTCTGCTGGTGTACTGGAACACTTTGGATGACTACATTGTTGGATTTCGGTCATCAGCCCAGACGGAAAGCACATTATCACAGCTTCAGCAGATAAAACGGCTCGTGTGTGGGATTTACCGGGCACGCAAATTATCCAGATCAATGGGCATCAGGGAAATGTATTGAGCGCTCAGTTTAGCGCGGATAGTCGTTTTTGAAGACAGGAAAAGTTCAGGCTTGGAACTCTGCTCCCCTGAGTCAACTAATTACACAGGGATGTAGTTGGCTGTCTGACTCCCTGAAGAATGCGCCCGATTTATTAGAGAGCGATCGTCACCTCTGCGACAACGAATCGGCAACCGCACAGAAACCGAAATAAACTAACGTCAGTTCGACAGAAGTGGTTCGCTCCGGTTGTGAATTCGGGAAGCCCCCTAAATCCCCCACAAGTGAGGGACTTTGAAACCGAAAGTATTGACTCAAAGTCCCCCAGAATGGGGGATTTAGGGGGCAGAAGCTGCTGAGAACGAAGCGAAAAAACTCGTCGAACTGACGTTAAACTAGCGTTCTGAAAGCTTGAATTTTCTGCTTGCATCTATGCCACGAGAATACATGCAGTCAAGGCAAAGCTTTTGTGGCAACGTTCACCCAGGATAAAGCAAAGGTGACACTGCTGGACACCAGACAAGTTTTAAGGATGCGTCAGGTTCGATCAGGCTCTGGTATCCAGTATGTCAATGCTGGTTATCACTTGTTCAGTAAGGGAAAGGAAGCCAGAATCGAGATCAACAACAAACCTGCTTATGAAAATTGTGTCACCCCATAGCCTGAATCCCTGGCCTGAGAAATGCAACAGGGCGATCGCTGTATCAACCTCTTCTCGACACACAGGTGAAACTGACTACTCACCTCCCTAATCAAGAGCCGATGCGAAGGAGCATTGTAGAACCCGTTGTAACCGGGAGCATCTCACCTTTGTGATGAGTATTCATCCTCAGTGTCAATCTTGCTGAAGTCCAGCGACGGTTTCTAGTTGGTCGATGAGTTGGCGGAGTTTAGCCGGGTCAATGGAATTGCTATCTAGGAAGGTGACGAGAACTTGAACACGATCGCCCGCATTTTGGGGTTGTTCGGCAAGTTCAACCTTGCCATCTTGGTAAATTCCTTCAATAGCTCTAAGCACAGGGTGTTGAGTAGAGACTCTTTGATAATAAGAGAAATCCGCGAAATAAAAGCCGATTGTCAATTGACTCTTTCACCATCAGAAGAGCGACTTTGCTCGACTTGCCGAATCTCTCGTTCGAGAAAATAGTTGAGTAGCGTTCTGAGCAACACGATCGCGCCTAAGTTAAGAATGTCTTGACGGTTTGGAGCGACAGCAGTTCGCAAGATATCACTGGCCACACTAAATTCTAGCCCCAACGCCAAAGCTCGCCCTAACTGGAGGCGAATCAATTCTGTTGAATCAAAATGAACGCGCGATCGAGACAGCACTTGTTTCAAGTAAGTCAAAAATCCTTGAATGACCGCTAACCCGATGACAATTGCTGCCGAGATCTCTGCCACCGCTGCTAAATATCCGATCGTGACCTTTAACCATGACTCTAAAAGATCGTTAGAAGTGACGACTCGATCGGCTTGCTCAACATTAAGACTGAGAAGCAGCACTAATCCTAAAATCAGCGCAAAGGGCAATAAAAGCGTGACCAGCGAATCGCGATTCTGTTTCATTGAATAAATCTCTGTGTTGCTCTACACATTCAAATAGTTTGGTAGGTGCGTTATTAAATTAACGATCGTCACTATTAAAGACCCTATGCCTGTTAGAGTCGCAGATTGAGACTCATCGTAAATAATTAATAGCGCTCCACAGTAAATTAATTAGCCCGATCTAAGCTCTGCCTTCAGATAGACAAATAATCTAAATAACACCCTTTAGGATTGAACTTAAGAGGTAGTATTGATTTTACTGGGATAGCCTTTGAGTTTGAACAAACTCCAGCAACCTTGAACTGATGCTTCGCTGTATAATTGCAAGACTAATGGAGAGTGAGCGATGAACGCGATTCGTGTAGCTTTAATTGAAGACCACGATCTGACACGATTTGGCATTCGTGCGATTTTGCAGCAGCAACCAGAGATTGAAATTGTGGGTGAAGCAAGAGATGCAAAGTCAGGGCTAAAGCTGCTAGAAACCACCCGACCTGACGTGGCGATCGTCGATGTAGGCTTGCCCGATATGACCGGAATTGAGCTAACCCAGCGCTTTAAAAAGTCTCAGGAAGCTGGAGAGTCTGCATCTAAAACTGGCGTGTTGATCATGACGATGCAAGATGACGAAGCTGTGGTGCTGGCTGCATTTGCGGCTGGGGCAGATTCTTATTGCATGAAAGACACGAGCTTTAATCGGTTATCTGAAGCCGTCAAAACCACCGCAGAAGGCAACGCTTGGATCGATCCGGCGATCGCACGCATTGTGCTTCATCAGGTGCAAACGTCTCCCGATCAAGCGGCTGCATCTCCGGCTTCTAGCACGATCAACATCAATCGGCTATCTGACGAAGATAACGAAATGATGCTGACTTACCCGTTAACTGAACGTGAGCTAGAGGTGTTGAGGCTAATCGTCGATGGATGCAGCAATGCCCAAATCGCCGAGAAGCTTTACATCACGGTGGGAACAGTCAAAACCCACGTTCGGAACATTCTCAACAAGCTGTGTGCGGACGATCGAACTCAAGTGGCCGTGCGCGCCCTCAGAGCCGGGCTGGTTCAGTAGCAGGTTTCAAGCTTTTTGATCGAGACGAATTGCCTGTTCTAAGGCTGCTTTTTCTCTGGCTCGATCAACGTAAGGTTGGAGTTTTTCGGCGCTCCAACCCGTCAAAATCTTCAAGTCGTCTACCCTAATTCCTCTCATCAGCATGTCGATGCACCAGGTTTGTTGAGGCTGCTCGATCGTCGGAGGCCGCCCGTCTGGCGTGAGAAACTCTTGCGTTAATTCTCGCCATTGCTGCCGCAGTTCGCTTTCAGAGAGGGAGCTTCCGACCTCATTGATGAATAAGGCTGGCTGGGGGTCTTTGCGACTTTTGAGCCACTGAGTTAACGGATTTTTTGTGTAAGAGCCATAGCGTTTGCCCAGAATCCACTGATTGATCGGCACTTGGCGCACCGTTCCTTGGCTAACTTGCACAAGCTGCTGGTGAGCGTCATGAATATAGTGCGATCGCTCTAATCTCACGACCTCTGTAGGACTCAGCCCTGCCCCAAACAGCACATAAACCCAGGCGTAGGATTGTAATCCCTGCTGTTTGGCCCGCTGCAAAATTGAGTGAACCACTTGAGTCGGGAGATCCGCGATTCGCTCGATCGCCGTGTTCTCGACTCGCACTAAACTGCTGGAATCTAGCGAAGATAGCTCTGCTGGTGAGACTGCGCCATGTAGAAACAGCGTCACCAAGTTTTCTAAAAAATCCTGTCGGTCTTGCCAGAGGTTATGAAATTCGCTCGTAAACTCAATCACGGCGTAGCCTAAAAGCATTCCATTCAGCAAGCTGGCGAGTCGCTCGGCTGACAAATAGCTGTGTAACTGTCCACGATCGATAACGGTCTGAAAATATTCAGCCACATAGCGATTCGCTTGCGTAAAGCCTTGCCCTAACGCCTGTCGGTTTTCAGAAGGATATTGCCCCGCTTCGCCGACGACCGATCGCACGACTTCGGGCACTCGCTCCAAAGCTTGCAGACAGGCGATCGCATATTCGTTAAGCGCTTGATGCAGACTGCTGGTCTGATTGGCTTGCTCAACGAGCGCTTGACCCAAAGTGGTAAAAACGGCTGCCTCTTCGATCACAGCTAACAGCAGCCCGTGTTTATTGCCAAACTGACGAAAGAGCGTCACTTCGTTGACATCGGCTCGTTCTGAGATTTGCCGGGTGGTCGTTTCGGTGACTCCCTGTGAGGCAAATAGCTCTAGTGCAGCCGTGATTAACCGTTGCCGGGTGGGGTTTCGCTGAGACGACATAGGCAAAATGCAAGTAACACTTGCAGAAATAACGAACACTTGTTAAGCTGATCAATGTAAGTAGCACTTGCATTTATTCCTCTACTGTAACGGTCTTCTAGCGGAAGCGTGGATGTTTACTCGTGCGTCGAGGAAGTTTGTTGATCGGGCAACCCGATCGAGCACAGATTGATCTCGTCATCTAAACAAAGGATTTTTATGACCTCTACTTCGATTAAACCTAAAGCTGCGAGTGAACCGCCATCGCTGCAAGAAGAACCCAAACTAGATTGGGTGACTGTAGGATTTTTTGGAGCGTTTCACGCGATCGCGCTGTCGGCTCCCTGGTTTTTTTCGTGGTCAGCGCTAGGAGTGGCGGTGGTGCTGCACTGGCTGTTTGGCAGCATTGGCATCTGTTTGGGATATCACCGTTTGCTGACGCACCGCAGCTTTCAGGTGCCCAAGCCGTTAGAACGATTGATCACGCTGATTGGTGCTTTGGCGTTGCAGGGTGGGCCGATTTTTTGGGTAGCAGGGCACCGTCAGCACCATTTGCACACTGAAGATGTGGATCTTGATCCCTATTCGGCAAAGCGCGGGTTTTGGTGGAGCCATATGCTTTGGTTGTTCTATCCGCACCGTCAATTTTTTGACTATGACTCCTGTAAGAAGTTTGCACCTGACCTCGATCGTGACCCGTTCTATCGCTGGTTGAATAAGAACTTTTTGATGCTTCAGATCCCAGTTGGGGTAGCGCTCTATTTAGCGGGTGGTTGGTCGTTTGTGATTTATGGGGTGTTTGTGAGAGCCGTTTTGCTATGGCACAGCACTTGGTTGATTAACTCGGCAAGTCACATCACAGGCTACCGCACGTTTGAGATAGACGACAATTCACGAAACCTATGGTGGGCAGCGATTCTTACTTATGGCGAAGGCTGGCACAATAACCACCACGCTTACCCTAACGTGGCAAAAGCGGGCTGGAAATGGTGGGAAATTGATATGACGTGGTGGGCGATTCAAGGTCTAAATCGGTTGGGTTTGGTGAAGAAACTTGTTCTGCCGCCAAACGACTGATAAACGACACAAAATTTGAAAAGGTCAGGGCAAACGAGGTTTGTTCTGACCTTTTTAGCTTTAAAGATTACGTCAGTTCGACGAGTTTGTCCGCTCCGATTGTGAATTCGGGAAGCCCCCTAAATCCCCCAATTTGGGGGACTTCAAGCCAGAATTTCGGTTCAAAGTCCCCCAGAATGGGGGATTTAGGGGGCAGAAACCGCTGACAATGAAGTGAACAAACCCGTCGCACTAACGTTAAAGATCAAAGAACTGAACAACAGCTAATCCATAAAATAGAGATAGTTCCGTAACAGCTTCATCAACGTTGTAGCTAAGTTTGCTGAACTGACTGAGTATTGTTAAACTTAATTCGTCTCGTGAGAGGTTAAGCATATGTCAAATCCTGGATGGTCTGCTCCGACTCGTCGCCCTCTGCCGATCGTTCTGGTGCGAGGGTTTGGGGGCACCGATACCGCCGATGAACGCAAGATGACCTATCAAGGATTCAACGATGGCAGTGTCTACCCACAAAAGCGGGGCGAAAATTATATCTATGAAGGGCTGATTCTGCGGTTCATGAAATCGCACTGGAGATATCAAGACACCACCAATGTGATTGGCTACTATGCCCATAATCTGTCTGCTCTTCCCTTGATTCCGGCAGAGCTTGAGGCGTTTGATCCGAGTTTCTTTCAAGGAAAAATCATTATCGATCCAG
The DNA here is from genome assembly GCF_001895925.1 of Phormidesmis priestleyi ULC007. Classification (GTDB taxonomy): domain Bacteria; phylum Cyanobacteriota; class Cyanobacteriia; order Leptolyngbyales; family Leptolyngbyaceae; genus Phormidesmis_A; species Phormidesmis_A priestleyi_A. The sequence goes on from NZ_MPPI01000013.1 coordinate 70,320, forward strand.
CAATGGCACTGCGATTATTGCAATCGGACGATGACCCGTGTCATAGCTTGTGGGTGTTTCGCTATTATGATTTGTGCGATCGAGAGTTCTCAAAATATGGCGAAGCGTTGGTGCGGCTGATCGATTTCATTCGGGCTTTGGCTGAAGTCAAACACGGCATTAAACCCAAGGTAAACATCATTGCTCACTCAATGGGTGGGCTGGTGGTTAGAGAAGCGATTCAGCGCGCTTACCCAAAACGAAGCGTCACGGCTGCCGATGAAGCCATCAACAAAGTCGTCACGTTAGGAACGCCGCACAAGGGCATCGCGTTTCAGGTGCTTCGCGATCTACACTGGTTGGGCATCGAGTCTGCCGACGAGTTTGAACACTTCAATCCTGACAATCAGGGCCCTGCTAACAGTGCAGGCTATCAGAATTTTGCTCAGTGCTTTCCGCTCGATCGCTTGCTTACCGTCGTGGGCACCAACTATAAGGCTTATAACAATCTTGCTGCGTCTGCCCTGAATCGGGTGTTTTCAGTTGCAGGAGAATTTGGCATGAACTACAACCGCAGCGATGGTCTAGTCAAGCAAGATTTTGCTCAAATTCCAGGGGCACCTCGGACGTTTGTGCACAAGCCTCATGGCGGGTTTGATTCGTTAATTAGCGCTCGTGAGTCGTTTGAAGTGGCAACCCGATTCTTTTTTGGCGATGTGCGGGTGCGGCTGCGTCAAGTTCGGGCACGAGTTAAGCGCGGCTTTGACTTATTTGGCAAAAGCGAGTTTTTCTTTGGCGTATCGATTAAACCGCGTGGCGTAGATTTTGAGTTGTTCCACCAAAGCAAAGAAGCCGAAAATTGTTACGGGCCGTTTCGCACCGGGGACTTTAGCGATAGTCAGCTTTCTTTTGGGTGGGCAGACGATCGCAAGCTGATTTGGGAAGGGTTTCTCAACAGTGCTGCCAGTTTGACCCAAACCGATCTCGTAATGCGAATGGAGTTTTATGTCGGTGAACGTGATTTGTTTGGCGTGGGCTTCTCCGATAACATTGTGTTTGCCAAGCAATATTATGTGCGGGCGATTTTGAAGCCAACCCTTCAGCTTTATCTGTATACGGGTGAAGAGTTTGCTGATGGGGATGACTCGCTAAAAAGTGCAACTCCGATGCGAAGAGTCAGCGATGGCTGGGAATTTGATATCGTTGGAACTGGCTTTGTCGGAACGTATCACATTGAACTCGATCGGATGCCCGAAGAAGGAGCCGCGATCGGATTCTGAAGGCAAAGACCTCTAACTTTTTGAAAAAGTCGGAGGTCTTATGGTGTCTAGCTACTCAACCGAACGAATTAACCCGTCGAGAAAACAAATCGACCTGTTGAGAGAGCGCATTAATCGGTTGAGAGAAGGCATCAACCTGTCGAAAAAACGTATTGACTCGTCAAGCGAATGTATTGACCCGTCGAGAGAACGAATTGACCTATCAAGATAAAGAAATGGTAAACCTTGCGTCTCTACGTTCCCCTATTTTCCGTTCCTTTTTGAAGAGTCTTTAAAGACGATCGTTGGTTTGTTCTGGCTTGGCTGCGATCGGGCACCTTCGCATTACCAAGATCAATTCTCAGGGAACGCATGATGACGACTCAAAACACGAACAACCGCTTAACTCCCAGCATTTTGGGTGCAGACGAAGAGGTGTTCCAAGGATTGCAAACCATTGCTGAATACGCGCCCCAACGCCAAGAAGCTTCAGTCTCCAGGCTCGAAGCGACTCAGGCTGAGATGGTGAGATTGCAAAAGCTCGAAGTTCAGCTTAAAGCCCAATATCGCGCTGCTTTGGATGCCGCCCGTTTAGCTGAATGGAATTTTCACAATGGCATTCTTGAAGCCAAGACTGCTGTAATTGCTCAATTTGGGTCTGACAGCAGCCAAGCTCAAACGATCGGACGTAAGAAAAAGTCGGCTTATAAGCGCCCTGCGCGGAGGCAGAAAGTTGCTGTGGCATAACCGTGCGGTTCTGTCGGAGACTTGCGTGAATGGGAGTTTGACGAGTTTTGTCGCTGCGATTGCGTCCCGCCCGTGAATAAATTCCGGGCTAACGGTGCGAAGTCCGTTGAAATGGACTGAAGACCTCCAGATTCGGTTCGGAGTCCCCTTTAGTGGACTTTCCTCGGTTAGCCTGGATTTCAATCACGGGTGGAGCAACATCGAAGTGAAATAGACCTCAAAGACTCTCAGACATTCTCTTAGACTGAGAACAAAGCGGGGAGCGATCGCATTAAAAACGATCGCTCCTCGCTTTGCTTTTTCATCAAGCCCGATCGTCGTTTCGCATTGGGTGCGTGAAACTCTCAATTGAGTTGAAAGGTTTTAAACTAGACTAAATGGCAACAACGATGGAGAAAGATCACATGGGAACCATTTCAATCCTTTTGGAAAGGGAGATAAACGGTTTTCGCGCTAGTGTTTTGGGGTTGCCTGACTGTCAGGCTCAGGGTGTCACTCGTGAAGATGCCTTGTCAAATGTGCAAAAAGCATTGAGCAAACGTCTAGAGTCTGCGGAAGTGGTCACGATTCCCCTGGATTCATTCTCTCTCCCTAAGCTAGCTGGACTTTTTAAAGATGATCCGCAGTGGAATGAATTTCAAGCAGCAATGGCTTCTTATCGACAAGAGGTAGATGCTGAACTGGAAGCTGAGTATCTTCAGTCAGATCAGCCAAGTTCAGTCGCATGACATTGTGGATATTGGATACAGATCATGTGTCGCTGTGGCAGCAAGGGCATTCACAGGTGAGTCAGCAGATTGCCGAAAGAGGAATGGGGTCGATCGCGATGACGGTGATTACGGCTGAGGAACAATTGCGAGGACGATTAGACGTAATCCGACGGGCAGAGTCGGGAACGATGCGGGTGTTGGCTTACGCTCGCTTTCGTGAAACGTTGATTTTTCTGGGGCAGAGTCTGCGGTTGTTAGAGTTTAGTGCGGAGGCTGATATTGGCTTTGCTAAGTTGAAGCAGCAAAGAATCCGCATCGGTGCCCAAGATTTGCGGATTGCTGCAATTGCACTTGCAATAAACGGGACTGTAGTTACTCGAAATCGGCGCGACTTTGAGAAGGTGCCGAGTCTAACGATTGAAGATTGGACGATCGAAAGAAATAGCTAAATTGGCATTGCTGAATAGAAATGATTGGTAGGGGCAATCCCCCCGTGGTTGCCCTCCGTCAGGGTAGGCACGGGGGCACTACCCCTACAGGCTATTTAATCTGATTCTGCAACGCCGCTAATTACGATCGCTGGTTTAGTTTGGAGTTCGCTGAAGTTCGATCGGAGTTTTACATTCGGCGGTGTGTCTCATTAGATTGCCCAATCTTCGAGACACAAACCTTCTACTAGAGAGAAGTCGCGCTGATTTCGAGTAGCTACTATTGCTCCAGTTGACAGTGCGATCGCAGCAATCTTTAGATCTTCTTGAAGTCGCTTTTTTCTCAGCGATCGGTCGAGTTGAAGAAGCTGCGTGTATTGAGTATTTGCAGAGTCATCAAAGTTCAGAATTTGAACTTTTTTCAAGAAATCTAACGTCAGCGAGAATCGCGTATACAACGAGACAAGCTCACCTGCTAATCGTGGATCATTAATGCGAGTTACCCAACCATTGAAGAGTTCCTGGGCTGTGATCACTGTTATTGCCACTTCCGAATCTCGTTGCTTGATTCGATCTGTGACTAGCGGATGTCCTTGCAAAGCGAGTGAAACATGATCAGTGTCTAAAATCCAGAGGCTCATGCGTTCGGTTCAATCCACTCGATCGAGATCTCTTCGTTATCTTCGACCTGCCGCTTTGCCCAAAGCTCGTCTGCTAATTCTGCAAAATAGCGATCGTCTTTAAACAGTCCTAAGAAGGGCGGCCAAGACTGCTCTTTGGAAGAGGCTGAGTCAGCAGTGGGTGAAATGTGGACGGGTAGCACTTCGACGGAGGCTAATCGGTCTGATAAAAGTTGCCGAATTGCCGCTAACGCTTCCTCTCTGCTTGAGCGTTCTAGTGTGCAGTTTGGCAAAGCTGGAACGGTTGCCAACACACAACCATTTGCCTGTTGCTCTAACAAAATGTGCCACGTAATATCTGTCGAGGATTGGGAAGCGGCATGAAGGTTCATTGAGCTAGACTCCTTTACAGCGTCCTCATTTTAACGTGCGAAGTGGCTAGAGTGCGATCGCTGCTTGCAGAGACTCATGCTCGTGATTTTTCATTCCGAGGTGAGCATTGCAAGTGCGATCGCATTCCATCAAGCCCGATCGAGGCTTTGCACTCGACATAGCCCAGCTTTTAACTTGAAAGCCGATCGAGACTCTGCTGGGCGATCGCTGCACGATATTCATCGCCAAACTCAACAAAGATCTCTAGTGCTTGCTGTAGACAAGTTTTTGCTTCTGCTTGGTTTCCCTCTGCCTCTGCGAGAAATCCTAGCTGACCATAAGTGCTGGCTTGCGAGTAGCGATCGTTGAACTCGATGAAGATTTGCAGGGCTTGTTGGTAGTCGGTTCGTGCCTGCTCAAACTCGCGCAACTCCTGCGCCACAATGCCTAAGTTGTGGTAGGTGCTGGCTTGCGAGTAGCGATCGTCGAACTCAATGTAGATTTGCAATGCCTGTTGGTAGTTTTGTCGTGCCTCCTCAAGCTCGCGCAACTCCTGCGCCACAACACCTAATTGGTGACACGTACGGGCTTGAGCGTAGCGATCATTGAATTCGATGTTGATTTGCAGGGCTTGTTGGTAGTTTTTTCGCGCCTCCTCAAACTCGCGCAACTGCCGCGCCACTGTGCCTAATTGGTGGTACGTGACCGCTTGAGCGTAGCGATCGTTGAACTCGATTTTGATTTGCAAGGACTGTTGGTAGTGGGTTCGCGCTTGCTCAAACTCGCGCAACTCCTCCGCCACAACGCCTAAGTTGTGGTACGTGCTGGCTTGATTGTAGCGATCATTGAACTCGATTTTGATTTGCAGGGCTTGTTGGTAGTTGTGTCGTGCCTCCTCAAACTCGCGCAACTCCAGCGCCACCACGCCTAATTGTTGGTAGGTACTGGCTTGATTGTAGCGATCATTGAACTCGATTTTGATTTGCAGGGCTTGTTGGTAGTTGTGTCGTGCCTCCTCAAACTCGCGCAACTCCAGCGCCACCACGCCTAATTGTTGGTAGGTACTGGCTTGATTGTAGCGATCATTGAACTCGATTTTGATTTGCAGGGCTTGTTGGTAGTTGTGTCGTGCCTCCTCAAACTCGCGCAACTCCAGCGCCACCACGCCTAATTGTTGGTAGGTACTGGCTTGATTGTAGCGATCATTGAACTCGATTTTGATTTGCAGGGCTTGTTGGTAGTTGTGTCGTGCCTCCTCAAACTCGCGCAACTCCAGCGCCACACTGCCTAACTGGTGGTAGGTGCTGGCTTGATTGTAGCGATCATTAAACTCGATGTTAATTTGCAGGGCTTGTTGGTAGTTGTGTCGTGCCTCCTCAAACTCGCGCAACTCCTCCGCCACCCTGCCTAATTGGTGGTACGTATTGGCAAGAACCTTTCCTTTAACTTCTTTTGGTATTAGTTCTTCACGTTTTTGAATAAGGTCTAAAGTTATTTTGTAATACTCTCGTGACTTCTCATAGTCTTTTGCTTCTAAGTATTCACGAGCCAAACAATCAAGAAGCCCCAAGATAATTAGTTCGATTTCAAAACTATGCTCTTCGATAGGATAAGCAGCAAGTTTGTCATAAACTGACTGTGCCAACGCAAACTTCCCTTTTTTATCCTTAACTAAACCTAAGTATTGATTGAGACAAGCATAAATTTGAATAGTTAATTTGTCTTTTGCATTCAAGGAAATCTGCAAGGCATTGTAGAGATTCTCATACTCTAACTGGCAGAAGTCAATTCCCGTTTGTCGCTCTTGCGGCTCTTTCGAGTCCATTAATCGATTGTAATGCCTTGCTCCCCCTAGATAGTGGTTCTTAAAACCCTCAGATAGCGCCTTACGAGTTGCCACATCCAGTTGATTTAGCTTCGTTTTCAAGAAATAAGGAAACACAGGTTGGATCGTGAGCAAGTGCGGGTTATCTACATTGATTGGCGACAGCAAGCCCCAATCGATCGCTTCCTCTATTGCTCCATCAAACTGCTCAAACGGATACCTCTCAAACGGCGCTAACTGCCGCAACTGTTCTGCATATTGTGGCAACGCTGAGTGAAAAAGAAACCCGCTAAAGGTCGCTAAACACACCAGCAGCTTTTGAGCATCGGATGACAAATTGCTGTGCGAATACTCCACACATTTCAAAATACTCGCCGTCTTATCCGCGCTCCCCGAATCCAACGTCACATCCCCCGAATCCAACCCCGCCAAAACCTCCGCCGCCGACCGGCACCGCAGGTTTTCCAACACCCCCTCCATCGCCAACGGATGTCCCGCCAGCAGCTTCATCAGCTTCTTAAAGTCGTCACTTTTCCGCAGCCGCTCAATCTTGCCCTCGTTTTGCACCTGTCGCGCCAAAATCTTCTCAGCCAGTGCCGTGCGCGACTCCTGATCTAACCCCCGCAACTCATAGACCGCTCCCTTTAGCACTCCATCTAGCCACGCCTCCCGACTGCGAGAACCCAACACCACCTTTGTTTTGCCCCCCACCAATCGTCGCAAAAAGTCCCGCAGCTTCTCCTGCTCCTGCAAGTCCAGCGTGTTTTGAATCGCCAACGCCTGCCCCGTCACCGACTCCAAATTATCCAACATCAGCCCAAACGGCTGCGAGTTGAGCGTCGCTGCCAGCTTTTGCACCTGCGCCCCCACCGACATCACCTGAAACTGCGCCGCCTCATATTTGTCATAAACCCGCTGACCGATCGCAAACAAAATCTGCTCCAGCGTGTGCGCCTTTTGGTCATAGCCAAAATAAAACACCTCTTTGACAAACTGCGTCGTCTGCCACCACTCGCGCAAATAGTTGAGCAGCGTCGTCTTGCCCGTGCCCCCCATGCCCTGCACCAGCAAAACATTTTGCCGCAGCAGCGATCGCTCAATCTTCAAAATCTCCAAATCGCGACCCACAAACCCATAGGGCGGCGCTTCAAACCGATAGGCAAGCTCCTGCTGCTGCCAATACGCCTCCTCTTCTTGCGGCGTAAAGCTCCGCAGCCCAAAATCGACCTGACCGCGCCGATAGACTACAGGCAACAGCCAATCCTCTAAGCTAATCGTCTGATTAAAATATGCCTTGCGCTCCTGACGATCGCACAACGCTTTTCGCCCTAGCCTAATCGCCTCATCCAGCGACTTTTGGGCAAACAACTGCTGATAGAGCGTCGTCATCAAAATCTTCGCCGCCGTCACCGTGACGCTATAGCCCATCGCCAACACCGTCTGCATCCCCGCTGCCATCAACGCCGCGCCTAGACTCGTCTCCCGCTCATCGCCTCTGACTTGCTTCGCCGACTGACACGCATTCAAAATGCACACCGGGACATTCTTGCCAGTCAGCAAATCTGCCAACTCTGCCGCAACTCGCAGATCCGATTTCCCTGGAATGCCGCTCTCAAACGACAGAAACCCTTTCACGCCCTCAAACGACTCAACCTGCTCCCCAAAAGCTCTAAACGTAAAGCGATCGCGCGGCATCGACTTCAATTGCTCATAGCTCATCACCGCCCCGTGCATATCTAAATGAACGATGTGATAGAATCCCGCGCCCTTCTCCTCCAAATGATTTGATAACGCCTCAAACGTCGCAGGACGAAGCAGATCAACATTCACCCGCAGATTGCTTTGTTGAATCAACTCAATCAACGGACGCGAAATGGTGCGATGGTTGACATCGTTTTCTTCTCCCGGTCGCGCCGTCACCACCAGCAAATTAATCACCGCAGAAGGAGCCACGATCGCCTGTTCCGCTCTAGCCTCCACCAGCTTTCGCACCATCACCCGATCGACCGCCAACGGTCTGGGCATCTGAGGATCATGCAACGCCTCCCAATGCAGCGCCTGAAACTCTGGACTGTTGCCTATAATCTCAATCTGCCTAATCGAACTCCGAATTCCCTTGTACTCACTGTAAGCATCGACATCCCGCTTAAACACTTGCTCAAACAGCGATTCGCCATACGATCGCACACTCACTTTTGCCGCCTCTGCCTTCACCGTATCCAAACCGGGAAACACTAACCACCGCTCAAAATACCATTCCAGCCGCTCTTCATCTAAAGGCGTAAACGGGTCGCAAACCTCGATCTGATACTCATTATCACCGTCAAACTTTAAGACCGCTTTGAACCCAGTTTCCGTCTTTTGCTGCTCTCGAATGGTAATGATAGACATGGGCGATAATTTCCTGTCTAGAAGCGTGCATTAAAGACTACATTCTTCTAACACAAGCTCCCAGAAAAATCCGCAACAAACCAAACGTTGGAAGAAAACTCTATGCAGCTTAGTGAAGCCGAACTCTTGCAAGTGCAGCAAACCCTGCATGACTATGAGCCGTCGCAGAGCGCGATCGCAACTCTCATCGACCACGAAGGCGATTTAGATGCCAGCTTAGAAGCGATGCTGCGATCGGAAATGGGCCAAGCGGCATTTGGAGAGAAGCCGCTCAAACAAGTCGTGTTAGACGTGTTGCGAGAGCAGATTTGTGGCGATGACGGCTTTCGGCAAAGGTTGACAGAATACACCAAAAAAACAGAAAGTACGCCCCTATTGACCGGGCTGATTGTGTATCTAACCAGTCAAATTGTGTTGCCATTCCCCATCAATCCAGGATTAGCAACGTTAATCGTTTTGTATATCGCTAAGTTTGGCTTTGATGTTTATTGTCGCTACACCGAGCCAGCTAAATAACCTACGTTTACCGTTCCTTCGTGCGGATGTGTCGCATAAATCAACGTGAGTTCGACAAACGTGGTTCGCTCCGATTATGAATTCGGGAGAGCTACCTAAATCCCCCAAAATTGGGGGACTTTGAACCGAAAATTTTGGCTTGAAGTCCCCCAATTTGGGGGACTTAGGGGGCAGAAGCCGTTGAGAACGAAGCGAAAAACTCGTCGAACTCAGGTTAAATCAACGCGATCGCAGCGTCCCAATTTGCGTCAACAATCCCTGTTGCTCTTGCGTGTCGTTAATCCCTTGAGCCACAGCAAACGCTTGTTGATAATAGCTGTCTGCGGCAGTCAAATCGCCCTTTGCTTGATAGAATTGCGCCAACCCCTTTAGCGATGCAATCACCTGTCTAGAATCGTTTTGCTCTAGTGCCAGTGCCAATCGTCGATCGAGCATTTCTGAAGCGTTGGAGTTTTGCCCTAATCCATAAAACGCACGAGTCAGCCCTTCTAAGGCGCGAAATTGACTAGGACGATCGAGGCTATTTTCTGAGATAAACAACGCTTGTCGATAGCTAACCATTGCCGTCCGATAATCGCGAATCGCTCGATAGGCATCGCCCAAATTATTTAGCGTATTTGCTGCACCCGGATCGCTGGCTTGTTCGCGCAATGGCTTTGCTTGCTCGTAGTAGCGAATCGCATCCTGATATCTGCCTTGTGAATAGGCAACGAGTCCCAGGTTGCTCAAAGACAAACCTCGCCCAGCAGGATAGTTAATGTCTTGGGCGATTTTTAAGCCCTCTGCAAACGTTTTTTGCGCCTCCGAAGCGCTGCTACGCTGCATTAGCAAAGTTCCTAAATTGTTAGCCGCATAGATTTGATTTTGGAAATTTTTAGTGTCACGAGCGATCGCCAAGCTGCGCCGCACCGCATCTTCTGCTTCAACAAAACGCCCCAGTTGCGAATAGGCTTTACCCAGCGCTTCATAGGTAGTGCCTTGCGCCTCAACTTCTTTGATGTCGTGATAGATTTCTAGCGCTTGCAGCCAAGACCCGATCGCTTTGTCAACAAATCCAGCTCGCTGTTGTTGGTTGCCTAAGCGTATGAGGCGATCGGCTTCTGTTCGAGCAGTTCCACGAGTGCCGTTGTTGAGGTTGATGGTCAGTTGATCACTTAGTTCTGATGCGATCGCAACCGGAGTCAGCGCAATTCCACCTGCCAGAAGTTGAGCAACTCCTAACCCAACTGCAAAAGGTGCTACCATCCAACGCATTTCAGAACCTCCACCCAGAATCATTGAGCCAAAGAGACGTGACTAATCCAGACTAGCCTCTAAAGGCGCTGAATCCAATCCGTATCCTTGAACACTATTCCCATCGAGATAGATGGCTCTAATATCTTCTGGCAAAGTTGTTTCTAAAAGCTGATAGCCTTCTCGTAGTCGCGCTTTGACCTCAGCCGGAGGAATCTGTTCGCCTTCAGCTTGCAGGTAGGCAGAAATTCGCGTGTCGCTCCAGTGAAAGGTTTGCGCCAACGTCACCATCAGCCGCAGCGTAGGCGGAAGCTGGTCTAATGCCCGATCGATATAGCACCAAAATGGCGGCGACATTGCCCGGAGGTTGTAGTGAATCTCCTCAACGGGCGGCAGTTCTGCCTGATTGATGCAGAGTGCTGTGACATTAATCAGCCAACTCTGAAACGTGATTTCTTCTGACCCAAAAGCCCGCAGGTCTAGCCCGTCCATTTCATAAAAAATGTGTCGCCACAGCCGCGCAAACAGATAATCGGCTTGAACAGGCGATCGCGCTCGGTGCTGAATCAACGTATAAACCATCGGGCTATAACGGCAAAAAATCGCCGTAAAGTATTGCCCAGCCTCAGAATATCGTTGAAATAGCACCAATAATTCTTGATCACTGTAGTGAGACAGCGATTTGACGATCGGGTGATTGGCTTCAGGAAAAGTTGGGATAGCCACAGCTTGGGTTCAAACTATAGGACATGCACTGTAACTATATACAGCGTCTTTCTCGATCTGGAGATCTTTTTTTTCAAAATCTAGCGCTTTAGAGCATCAGTTGCTCAAATTTCTAAATTTTTACTAAGTTCGTTACGGATTTGCTCAAACTGAGCTTGATAGAATGAATAGAGTCAGGGATACTAACCAATAGGTTTGTCAACTTGCTACGATCGTCCACCCTTTTTGGTCTTCTATGGGATTAGATAGCTTATTCTCCACCCAGGGAATCATGGTCATGCTGCTGGGTGCCTATGCGGTTGCCATGTGGATGTTTTTGACCAGTGCGCCCAAGGTGCATACGGTGATGGTGTCAGATGTGGAGTTGGCACGAGATTTTTATGAAGGAATGCTAAATCTGCCAGTGGCGGATGTGCCCTTGCACTATTACTACAACTACGAGCAGTCACTCGGCACCGCAGGCATCAGCCCCATGTATCTGTCGGGCAATATGGGCAGCACGACAGCACGAGGCAACGGCAACGACGGGTTGTGGTATCAGCTTAAAAAGAACACGCAGCTTCACGTCATTTCGGGCGCGAGTTTGGGCGAGAAGGAGCGTCAGCGTCATGTTTGCTTCGATCGTGACTGTCTAGACCAAATTCTGTTACGCGTTCAGGCATCCAGTCTGAAGCATAAGATTCGACGTGAGAAACCGCTTAACTTTTTAGTTAAAGATTTCTCTGGTCACGTCGTCGAGCTTGCAGAAGTCTCTAACTAAAACTCTCTGTACGCCCCATGTGACTAAGAACCCTCACCCCAACCCCTCTCCCGCAGGAGAGGGGCTTTCAAGCGATCTCTAGTTCCCTCTCCTTGGGGAGAGGGCTAGGGTGAGGGCTGTATTTTCAAACATTTTAGAAAAGTCACACATCACGTATCTGTAGGCATTCAAGAGAGCGGATACTCTGTTCGCTCTTTTTGCATTTTGAGGATTTTATTCAAAAAAATAGCCCCCTCACGGAAGCTATGTTTATGGTGATTTGACTCTAGGACACAGACTATATTTACCGATACAAAAGGTAAAAACTGTATAGAGCATTGCTGAAGGCGGAGTCTAACTTAAAGAGTGGGTGAAAAATTCAGTGTTTTGACCAGAAACGCCCACTTATCGACAATCTCCTCAATCACTTTGGCAGTCGGTTTGCCAGCACCATGTCCTGCTTTCGTCTCAATCCGAATTAGAACCGGATAAGCGCCTGAATGAGCCACTTGCAACGCTGCCGCAAACTTAAAACTGTGAGCAGGCACCACGCGATCGTCGTGGTCTGCCGTCGTGATTAATGTTGCCGGATAAGCCGTTTCTGATTTGAGTTGGTGCAGAGGTGAATAGGCATAGATCGCTTTAAATTCTTCTGGGTCTTCAGGAGAGCCATATTCCGCTGTCCATGCCCACCCGATCGTAAATTTGTGAAACCGCAGCATATCCAACACGCCAACAGCAGGTAAGGCTGCCCCAAACAAATCGGGGCGCTGAGTCATACACGCACCAACGAGCAGACCGCCATTGCTGCCCCCAGCGATCGCGAGTTTCTCTGATGATGTATATCCATTTGCAATCAGCCATTCTCCAGCCGCAATAAAGTCATCAAAGACATTTTGTTTCTTCAGCTTCGTCCCGGCTTGGTGCCAGTCTTCGCCATATTCACCGCCGCCGCGCAGATTAGGCAAGGCAAACACACCGCCAAGCTCCATCCAAACGAGATTGCCGACTGAAAAGCTAGGCGTGATCGAAATGCCAAATCCACCGTAAGCATACAGATAAGTCGGATTGCTGCCGTCGAGTTTTAAGCCCTTTTTGTGGGTAATAAACATCGGCACTTGCGTCCCGTCTTTGCTGCTGTAGAAGACTTGGCGAGTCTCATAATCATCCGGGTTAAAGTCTACTTGCGGCTGACGAAACAAAGTGCTTTCATCCATTAACAAGTTATATCGGTAGATTGTGGGCGGAGTGGTAAAGCTAGTAAAGCTGTAGAACGTTTCGGTGTCTTCTCGCTTTCCACCAAATCCTCCCGCCGAGCCGATTCCAGGCAGGGCAACTTCTCGAACAAAGTCACCCCTCAAGCCGAAAATTTTGACTTGGCTACGAGCATCTTTGAGATATGAGGCGACGAATTGCTGATTGAGTAAACCAACGCCTTCGAGGGTTTCTGCCGATTGAGGAATAACTTCTTGCCAATGTTGACGATCGGGCTGTGTCACGTCGATCGCGATCACTCGTCCGCGTGGCGCATCCAAATCAGTCTGGAACCAGAACAGATTCTTCTCGCTGTCGATAAAGCTAAAGCTTGCCTCAAAGTCGCTGATTAGCTCGACCACAGGCGCATCAGGGTTTGATAAGTCTTTGTAGAAAACGAGATTACGCGGATCGGTGCCAAGCCAAACCGAGACAATGAGATACTGTCCGTCTTCGCTCACGCCGCCTTGAAAGCCCCATTCTTTGTGATCGGGGCGATCGTAGATCAAGCTATCTTCAGCCTGATCAGTTCCGAGCCGATGATAGTAAAGTTTTTGAAAATAATTCGCGTCTTCTAGCTTGGTTTTTTCGTTCGGTTCGTCATAGCGAGAGTAGAAAAAACCTTTGTGATCATGCGTCCAGGATGCGCCAGAGAATTTAATCCACTGCAAGCGATCGTTCGTGTCTTCCCCCGTTTCAATCGATCGCACTCGCCACTCTTGCCAATCTGACCCAGACGTAGACAATCCATACGCCATCCATGCTCCGTCTTCGCTGATCGATAGCCCAGAAAGCGCCACCGTGCCATCTTCTGAGAGCTTGTTGGGGTCGAGCAAAACTCTCGGTTCGTCTTCTAAAGCATTGAGCGTGTAGAGAACGCTTTGATTTTGCAATCCATCATTTTTGAAATAGAAATAGCGATTTCCTTCCTTAAACGGAACGCTGTATTTTTCGTAATCCCAAAGTTGCGTCAGGCGCTTCTGAATCGCTTCTCGCACTGGAATTTGTTGCAAATATCCGAACGTGATTTGATTTTGCGCCTCAACCCAGGCTTTCGTCTCATCAGAATCAGGATCTTCTAGCCATCGATAGGGGTCAGAAACCGAAACGCCATGATAATCGTCAGTCTGCTCGATTTTGTGAGTGTCGGGGTAACGCAAAGCTTGATCAGAATGGGACATAATGCAGAATCCTAGAATGTGAATCACCTTCTAGTGTGCGATCTTTGGCTTAAAAATTCTATTGGGGAGCGATCGAGAATCCATTTTTCAGCCTCAAATTCTTTCTTTAGAAACTTTGTGATGTGAATTCAGCGATCGGTGAGAGATTACCTTGAGAACTTTTCTGAGATGCGATCGGATAGATAACGGTTGTATAGCGCGATTCCGTGGTGGAGGCGCAACCACAAACTAGTCTATTGACATTCAAGGTCAAGTTAGCGAAAAATTGATAGTAAGACCAGCGTTAAAGTTCATCGGTTGAAAGTATATGGGTAGGTGGCTTGGAAACGTTATTTATATCGATAGAAACCCGAACAATCCAGACGAAGGGTGGGGATGGGTGGAAGTTACAACGGAGGACATGAAACGTTTTGGTATTTCCAACAAACATCCCTTACCAAGAAGCGTGACGAAGACACAAGAAATCACGACTACACGATACGAAGATTCAATCCCATATACAGAAACTTACACCAACACCTATGAAGATTCTGTTCGTCCTCCGTCTAGAGGGAAAGCTGGTGCAAAGAAGTTCACGCTAAATATTGATGGAGAACTTGTGACGATCAGAGCACAAAAGTCTCTAACTATCCAAGCAATCTGTGCATGGCTCAAAACTTGGGCAAGCCCAACTGCGAAGATTGTTACTCCGGGCAATAGGACACATTCTCTAGATGGTGAAAAGTTAGCCCATCAAGCTCATTTCGTTTACTTTATTCTCAACCAAGACAGCAATGCCATCAAAATAGGTCGAGCAAGAGACTTGGCAAAGAGAATGAATGCACTTCAAACGTCTAGCCCAGCTAAGTTAAAGCTAGTCAAATCAGTACAAGTTGAAGGCATTAAAGAAGCTCAAGATTTAGAGCAATCACTACACAGACAATTCAGTGAAATTAGGCTGGCTGGAGAGTGGTTTAAAGCTGAAGCAAATCTTCTGGAGTATATCAGTCAGTTGTGACAGTAGCGACGGCATAACAATCCGGCTGGCTACGAGAGCGATCGTAAGCTTATTCGATGATTGCAAACAAGTTGAATCGAGAGGTTCCACGACGCTTCTCAAACCGTTGCTTGCCGTCGCCACCACGATCGCACCAGGCGAATTTCGTCGTAGCCATAAACGTCGCCCAGGTAATCGCGAATTTGGGTCAGTGAGTCATCGCCTACGGCAGCGATCGCCGCCAAAATTTTGTCTCTGCGATCGCTGACCACCAACTGATCGATCTCCACGGCATAGCCCATCTCTAGCAACTCAGCCAGATGACCCGTCACAGTGTTGAGACGAACATTTCGCTGTTCGGCAATCTCAGCAGGTTTTAAACCCTGGTTAAATAGCTCCAGCGTGTGAAGCTGCGTGTAGGTTGCCTCACTCAATTCGGGCTTAGGTGGGGGAGAAACCGGAGCGCTAGGCGTGGCAAATCGATCGGTTTCAACGGGCAGTCCTTTTTCTGCTCGAAAGTCGCGAATCTCATCCAAAAATGCGTCGCCATATTGGGAAAGCTTACGATCGCCCACACCCGAAATTTCTCGAAACTGAGCGCGGGTTTGGGGCTGCTGTTGCGCCATTAATCGCAAACTCGAATTCGAGAAAATCACGTAAGGCGGCACCGCTTGTTTGTCTGCCAACTGTTTGCGGAGTTTTTGCAGAATCTCGTAAAGTTCTTCAGTCTCTGGTGTGTTGAGATCAGGTGCTTTGGTGACACTAAGTTTCTGCTTGAGTTGAACCACGGCGATATTGACGGTTCGCTGTTTGCGTAACACTTCCCAACTGAGATCATTGAGTTTTAGAACAGAATAACCATCCGTTGCTTCTTCGACTAATCGTTGATGAAGTAGCGATCGTCCCAGCATTCGCCATTCTTCGATGCTGCGATCTCTGCCGATGCCATAGGTTGAGAGTTTGTCGTGTCCGTTTTTAACGATGCGCTCGGCTTTTGAGCCACGCAGCACATCGATCGTGTGCCCCATGCCAAAACTTTGCCCCCGTTGGGAAAAGCGGGCAATGCACGAGAGAAATTTTTGAGCGTCGATCGTCCAGTCTTCGATCGGTTTGGGATAGCGACAGTTGTCACAGTTGCCGCAGTTACCCGGAAAGTCTTCGCCAAAGTAGGCAAGTTGAATGGTTCGACGGCATTCTGTGGCTTCTGCGTAGTTAATGACTCGGCGTAACTGCTGCGTTGCAATTCGCTGTTCGTCTTCTAATGGTTCGCCCGATATCGGATCGACTTTTTGACCGATCAGAAACTCGATCGTCTTAATGTCACCCACGCCAAAATAAAGCGTACAGTGCGACGGTTCACTATCGCGTCCGGCTCGACCTGATTCTTGATAATAGCCTTCGATGTTGCGAGGCAAATCATAGTGAACCACAAACCGGACATCGGGTTTGTTAATTCCCATTCCAAAAGCGACAGTTGCCACCATCACGCGCACATCATCTCGAATGAAGCGAGTTTGATTTTCGCTGCGGGTTTTATTATCTAACCCTGCGTGATAGGGAAGGGCAGCGATGCCGTCGAGCTTAAGTTTTCCCGCAATTTCTTCGACTCGCTTGCGGCTGAGACAATAGACAATGCCTGATCCTTGACTCTGCCGAATTTGCTGCACTAATTCTCGATAAGAATTACTCGTTTTTTGACGAACTTCGTAATACAAGTTGGGACGATTAAAACTCGCAACGTGAACGCTAGGAGCACGCAACTGTAACTGCTGAATGATATCGTGACGGACCCGCTCAGTCGCAGTTGCCGTCAACGCAATTACAGGCACCTCTGGATAGTGTTCACGTAAATAATTTAACTGCCGATATTCAGGACGAAAATCATGTCCCCACTCAGAAACACAATGCGCTTCGTCGATCGCAAATGCCGAAATGCCGACGCGATCGCGAATATGCGGCAACACCGAATTTAGATAATCTTCACTCAACAGCCGTTCAGGAGCGACATATAGCAGCTTGATTCGACCTTCCATCACAGCTCTGCCGCGCGATCGTAGCTCATCTACATTTAAGCTACTGTTCATAAACGTTGCCGAGATGCCATTGTCTTGCAGCAACGTCACCTGATCTTGCATCAGCGCGATTAGCGGCGACACCACGATCATCAATCCCGGTTTCAGCAGTGCCGGAAGCTGAAAGCACAGCGATTTACCGCCCCCGGTCGGCATCACCACAAGCTGATCGCGATTCTCGATCGTTTGCTCAATAATCTGACGCTGACCAGGACGAAAGCTGTCATAGCCAAAGTAGTGTTTGAGCGCCTGCTCTAACGAAATAAAGTCGGTGGTGGCGATTGGAAGGCTGGCTGACATTAAACTCACTCGTGATGCGCTACTGTCATGGTTCCCGTTAAGATTATCTTATTCTCTCAAAGGGAGTAGAGGCAGAAATTGAAGCAACTCGCATCGTATCAGTTTCTACTAAAAATCGTAATACTTCTGATCTAGTTGATGGGAATTTTTGAGCCGCGATCGTCCCTTAAAAAAGCGATCGCTCCCTTTCAAGAACGATCGCCCCTCTAATTTGATTTGTAGGGACATTACAAGTAGTGCCCCTAATGGCGATTAGTAGTCGAAGTCGCCGCCGCCACCCATGCCGCCGCCACCCGCAGGAGCGCCACCATCTTTCTCAGGCTTGTCAACGACAATGCACTCAGTGGTCAGCACCATGCCCGCGATCGAGGCTGCATTTTGCAACGCCGATCGAGTCACTTTTGCAGGGTCAACAATGCCCGCCTCGAACATGTCTACATATTCGTTGGTGGCTGCGTTGAAGCCGACGTTAAACTCTTTCTCGCGCACTTTCTCAGCAATCACTGCGCCGTTTTGACCCGCGTTTTCAGCAATCCGCTTTAGAGGAGCCGCTAACGCCCGTCCGACAATTAACGCACCTGTGAGTTCTTCACCTTTCAGGTTAGCGTTTGCCCAAGTCTCTAACTCAGGAGACAAATGCGCCAAGGTGGTGCCACCGCCGGGAACGATGCCTTCTTCAACAGCCGCTTTGGTAGCGTTGATGGCATCTTCTAACCGCAGTTTGCGATCCTTCATTTCGGTTTCGGTTGCTGCGCCAACTTTGACGACTGCAACGCCACCCGCGAGTTTCGCGAGACGCTCTTGCAGCTTCTCTTTGTCGTAAGAAGATTCGGTTTCATCCATCTGACGACGAATCTGCTCGACGCGAGACTTGACTTGAGATTCGTTGCCTTCAGCCACGATCGTAGTGTTGTCTTTGGTGATCGTGACGCGACGCGCTTGACCCAGCATCTCAAGCTTGACCGCATCGAGCTTCAGACCTGCATCTTCAGTGATCAGTTGTCCACCTGTCAGCACAGCGATATCTTCGAGCATTGCTTTACGACGATCGCCAAAGCCAGGAGCTTTCACCGCTGCCACATTTAACACGCCGCGCAGACGGTTGACTACGAGGGTTGCGAGAGCTTCTTTCTCAATGTCTTCGGCAATGATCACCAGCGGACGACCTGCACGAGCGACTTGCTCTAGCACGGGTACGAGGTCTTGCACCAGGTTGATTTTTTTGTCGGTGATCAGAATGAATGGCGTTTCAAACACCGCTTCCATCCGCTCCATGTCGGTGGCGAAGTAGGGAGAGACATAGCCTTTGTCAAAGCGCATCCCTTCGGTGACTTCGAGTTCGGTGGTCATCGACTTGCCTTCTTCAAGGGAGATTACGCCCTCTTTGCCGACTTTATCCATTGCGCTGGCGATCATTTGACCGACTTCATCGTCGTTGCCTGCCGAGATCGAAGCGACTTGAGCGATCGCTTTAGAGTCTTCAACCGGACGAGCGTGCGCCGCAATTTTTTCGACTAGAAAGACGATGCCTTTGTCCATGCCGCGCTTGAGGGCGATCGCGTTAGCACCTGCGGCGACGTTTCTCAGACCTTCTTTGACCATCGCATGAGCCAAAACGGTGGCGGTGGTAGTGCCGTCTCCAGCCGCGTCGTTAGTTCTGGATGCAGCTTGACGAATCAAGGCAACACCTGTGTTTTCAACGTGGTCTTCGAGTTCGATTTCTTTGGCGATCGTTACGCCATCATTGACGATTTGAGGTGCGCCAAACTTCTTCTCTAGCACAACGTTGCGACCTTTAGGCCCAAGGGTGACTGCCACCGCTTCGGCTAAAATGTCCATCCCGCGCTCTAGGGCACGACGGGCGTTTTCGTTGTAAATAATGCGCTTTGCCATGATGATAATCTGAGGTGTGGGGACAAAATGAGAGGGTTGAATTCAGACAGGATTACTGAACGATCGCTAAAATATCTTTTTCGGACAACAAAACATACTCTTCGCTGCCGAGTTTGATATCGGTGCCAGCATATTTTGAGTAGAGAACTTTGTCGCCAATTTTGACTTCTGGATCTTGACGAGAACCATCGTCGTTGCGCTTGCCCGGCCCGATCGCTGCGATTTCGCCGACCTGGGGCTTTTCTTTAGCGTTGTCAGGCAGGAAGATGCCACCTGCGGTTTTTTCTTCAGCGGCACTGACTTTGACGAAGACGCGATCGCCCAAGGGTTGAACAGTGGACACGCTTAGAGATACGGCTGCCATAGAAATTCTCCAAACTATCTAGATAAGGGATAACAATCGAAATGTCTTGGTGGCTGGAAAGGCAAATCTGAACCGTTGCCTTTTGACCAGCAGCAGCCCAGTCCAGAAGAGTGTGGACACTTAACTGGTTGCTTACGTTTACCATTCTACAGGACTTTGAGCATTGAGTTAGCACTCTCGGCTCCTGAGTGCTAATTTAGCGGAGGTTCACCCCAGATGCAACTTTCTTTTGGGTACGGGTTTCCGAACTGGTGCCAAGCAAAACCCCGTAGAGGCACGACATGTCGTACTCCCACAGCGATCGTCCGATACGATCGCAATTGTTTTTGAAATGGTTATCTGAAGTCTGCGGCGGCTTTCGCGATCGCGCCCAACGGCAACCCTGGCGGGTAAATTCCTTCGTCTTTGATTTGTTTAATCGCTGTATCTGAGATCGGCAAATTCATTTTTTTAGAGAGCGATCGCACCACATCTCCGCGATCGATCACGCCCGAAATTGCCCCAGCAGGAGACAGCACCGTCACACGAGGCAGATTTTGGGTTTCCATCAGGCGAATCACATCAACCAAAGCGGTAGACTCTTGCACCGACGGAATCTCAGACAAGGGTTGCACAATGCTAAACACCGTTTTCACCTCCCACTGACTGCGCTCAATGGCTTGCAGGGAATCAGCATCAACTCTGCCGCGATAACGACCGTCCGATGCCGCAAAATAAACCGGAGCACGAGTCGCACTCAGCAAATAATCATCGGCGAACTGGCGCAGCGTCAGATTAGCATCGACGACCCGAAACTCGCGAGTCATCGCAGCTTCAGCGTTGAGTTTGAGCAGAGCTTCTTGAAGGGCTGTTTGCTGATCGTAAGCTGTGGCATTTTGCACCACAAACCAACCAATCAGCGCCATATAAAACCCTGTAAAGGCTGGAATCGCTCGTCCAAAAACGCCTAGAATTGCTAAGGCGATCGCCAAACTACCCAAAGTTTTGCCCACTCTAGCCGCCCAGTGAACGCCTTGAAAGTGACTTCCAGTGATCTTCCAGACGATCGCTTTAAGCACTAGCCCACCGTCAAGCGGCAACCCCGGAATCAAATTAAACAGTGTCAAGACTAAGTTGATGGCTGCTAACCGCTGAGTCAACACTGCAACCGGAGTGCTATCTCCAGGAAACACTACGGTCAATAGGCTGAGTAGAATAAACAGGCTAAAACTGACGATCGGGCCCGCGATCGCGACTTGAAAGGCTTTACCCGGGGTTTTGGGTTCTTGCTCGATCGCAGCAATACCACCAAAAAAGAACAGGGTAATCGACTTGACCGGAATGCCTTGTGTCTTTGCAATAAAACTGTGACCTAACTCATGCAGCAGCACTGAGGCAAATAAGAGCAGTGCCATGAGTAGCCCAGTGCCCCAAGCGATTGTCGCTCCCCATTCGGGGTGAACTTTTTGGAACACTGAACCATCCGATAAGGTGATCAACGCCAGCACCAAAAACCACGATGGATCGATTAGCAGGGGAATGCCAAATAAAGAGCCTGCACGCCAGCTTGACTGCATGAACGGTTTCCTAACTCAGCTAGACCCAACATTTATTAGAAATGTCAGATTCTCCCTTCAGCATAGATGATCTCAATGTTAGAAAAACGAGATGAACAGTCAGGGCACTGCACTGTTATGCCCTGACGAGGCTCTGTCGTATCGGTTCTTAGAGAACGCCTGCGTTGCTCAATCCCAAAATCACGCCTGCTCCTAAGACGTGTCCAAAACTCATGGTGGCTAAAAGCTCAGGAATGCCAAAGCCTTCAAATAGAGCAGGGTTGTTAACAGGCAATTTAGGCCCGGTGCCGCGATTTTTGATAGCGGTTCGCCCGATCGCCACTGCAAACAAACAGCAAAGGGTCATTGTTAAGCCAACAAGCGGCGACCATTCAACCGTTCGGGACGTTACCCCTAGTAAAGTAGAGTAAATCAAGAATTTTGCTCCTGGTTCTAACTGGACAAGTATAAATACTCAGTGATTATAGAATTTTGAGTTTCCAGTGTCGAGATTTGAGCGAATTCTGATTTAAAACTTAAACTTGCAAAAATCCGACAGATGAGTCTACGAGTCAAAATTTGCGGCATCACTCAAGCAGATCAGGGACGTGCGATCGTTCACTTAGGGGCAACAGCTTTAGGATTTATCTGCGTCGCTGACACTCCTCGCTATGTTTCGCCTCAGCAGATTCGAGCCATTGTGGATCGGTTACCCAAAGATTTGACGACTGGGCAGTCGATCGATCGAGTCGGGGTGTTTCTCGACGCATCACTGCCAGAAATTTGTCAAACAGTGGCGATCGCAGGACTAAATAGCGTCCAGCTTCACGGCAGCGAGTCGCCAGAGTTTTGTCACAAACTGCGATTCGCGTTGCCTGACGTTGAAATTATCAAAGCTTTGCGGATCAGGGTTCCTGAAGCATTGAGTCAGGCAGATTTCTATCAGGGTTGGGTCGATGCCTTGCTGCTAGATGCCTATCACCCTACGCTCTCAGGTGGCACGGGTGAAACGCTGGATTGGTCAACGCTGCGATCGTTTCGTCCCCGATGTTCCTGGCTTTTAGCAGGTGGACTCAATTCTGAGAACGTCTTAGATGCATTGTCAGCCGTGACTCCAGACGGAATTGACTTGTCTAGCGGCGTTGAAAATGCCCCAGGTGACAAGAACCTGGAGCAAGTTGCAAAATTATTTGAGCAGTTGAGACAGATTTACCAGAAAGAAGGCTGATGACGAATCAGATTGAGGAACTCTTCACGCGTTTTTTGATCTTCTTGAAAAACGCCGACCATCGCACTAGTGACCGTCCAAGAACCGGGCTTTTGCACCCCACGCATTACCATGCACATGTGACTTGCCTCCATCACGACGGCAACCCCTCTCGGCTCCAAAATTTCTTTAACCGCCTCAGCAATTTGTCGGGTCAGCCGCTCTTGCACCTGCAAACGACGCGAATACATCTCGACGATTCTCGCCAGTTTGCTCAACCCAACCACCTTTTGGTTTGGGATATAAGCCACATGCACTCGACCCATAAAGGGCAACATGTGATGCTCACACAAACTGAACGCATTGATATCGCGAACCAGCACCATTTCATTATGACCTTCGTCAAAGATGGCACCATTCACTAACTCTTCTAACGAGGTGTCATAACCACTTGTCAAGAACCGCATCGCCTCAGCGACTCGCTTTGGTGTCTTTAACAACCCTTCTCGATCGGGGTCTTCACCCACGCCCAACAGCATCGTTCTCACGGCAGCCATCATCTCTTCTTGACTAATCTCAGATGGAGAGTGCAGTTTGGCTTCTTGACCATTGAGAGTGTTGCGATCGGGTCTCGGTTCTATGTTGGCAACCTTAGCAGGAGACAAATCAGAGGTGTTTAAACCGTTCGGGGAAGCAGTAGTCATGATAAATCCAGTTAAAGTTTGTGAAGTAAAGAACGAACAACGCCCAAAATCGACGCGCAGCTTAAAAAGTGCCAGCGTTGGGCATCAAAATTAACTCCTCAACCACAGCTTGATGAGGCACAAGCGTTGCGTAGAGAATGGATTGGGCGACAACTTCTGGGGTCAACATCATCGAGCGATCGAAGTCAGCGTTAACGGTGTCGGTGTCCCAAAGGGAGGTGTTGACCGAGCCAGGAGACACGGTGATCACCCGAATGCCGTTGGCACGCTCTTCTGCCGCCAGAGTTTTTGACAACGCCAGTAGACCAGATTTGCTGACGCAATAAGCGCCCCAGCCGGGAAACGTCTGATGCGCGGCGATCGAGGCCACGTTAATAATCGTTCCCTGCTTGCGCTCACGCATTCTTGGCAACACTCCCTGAATGCACTGCAAAACGCTGGTCACGTTGAGATCGATGACTCGCTGCCAGTCGGTGAGTGACATCTCCATCAGAGAGCCTGTGTAGCCCATGCCAGCGTTATTGACGAGAATATCAAGCGGGCTAAACTCAGCCGCGATCGTCTCAATCTGCGATCGCACTTGAGCGACTGCTGACAGGTCGATCGGATAAATTTGCACCTTGACACCAAATTGACGGGCGATTTCTGCCACTGCTTCTAACTGAGGTTGAGAGCGGCTCACCAATGCCAGGTGAATTCCAGCTTCAGCAAACGCGAGGGCAGTTGCTTTGCCAATTCCGCTACTCGCGCCAGTAATCAGGGCGCGTCGTTCTGAGTTGAGGGTCATGCAATACTCGTGTTAACTCAAATGTGAGCAGGCGTTCTGAACGTTAGCTACTAACTTTAGGCAACTCGCTTATAAAGAAGATAGAAACGAGGATACAAGCCGGGACATTAGCGCACCAAAAACAACAGAACACCGATAAAAACGAAGAACTCTCTAAGCGTGGTTAAACCTTTATTAGAGCCGTTTGAAGAACTCGGTCGCCACCTTCGATCATAGTCCTCACTAGAGCTAAAGCATCAGTTCTAGCGAAGACCCACAAATTGAAGAATTGTAAACAATTGTTACATTTAATTATGTTAACGCAAAAAGGAGAGTTTTCTCTCAGCAGCTCATTCTCTTCTGGTCACGCCGTCACTTCTGCAAACACGCCAATGCTCCGGAACTTTTGATAGCGAAGTTCGCGGCGCTGTTGTCCACTCATCTGATCTAATTCGCTGAGATTTCTGAGAATGGCTTCTTTGAGAATCTCAGCCGCCTTTAATGGATCGGAATGGGCACCCCCGATCGGTTCTGTTAACAATTCGTCTAAGATGCCTAAACCCATCAGATCGGCTGCCGTAATTTTTAACGCTTCGGCTGCCTGATGCGCTTTTGCCGCATCGCGCCAGAGAATTGCAGCACAGGCTTCTGGCGTGGCAACCGTGTAGACAGAATGCTCAAACATCATCAAGCGATCGCCCACCCCGATGCCCAGCGCACCGCCTGAGCCGCCTTCGCCAATCACAGTGCAGATAATCGGCACGTCTAGCCGAAACATTTCTCTGAGGTTATAGGCGATCGCTTCGCCTTGCCCTAGTTCCTCGGCACTCAAGCCTGCATAGGCTCCGGGAGTGTCAATAAACGTCAGAATCGGCATCGAAAACCGATTGGCATGTTCCATGAGTCGCATGGCTTTGCGATAGCCTCCAGGCGATGCCATGCCAAAGTTGCGCGTAATGTTGTCTTTAGTGTCGCGCCCCTTTTGCTGACCCAACATCATCACGGGTCGCCCATCTAGACGCGCTACGCCGCCCACGACTGCCGGATCGTCATAGCCGCCGCGATCGCCGTGTAGCTCCATCCACTCGTCGCTGATCGCCTGAATATAGTCAAAGGTGCTGGGTCGTCGCGGGTGTCGGGCAACTTGCAGACGCTGGGCCGCCGATAAGCTGCTAAAAATTTCTTGACGAAGCTGCACTGCTTTTGCGTCAAGGTGACGAATCTGTTCGGTCACATCGACATCATTTTCTTCCGCAAGCTCACGAATTTGAGCGATGCGGGATTCTAGCTCTGCGAGGGGCTTCTCAAAATCGAGGAGAATCGGTTTGCGATCGGGGGTAGACATAGCTCAGGGGCGCTTCGCGTTTAGTAAAAGTTCAAGCTGATTAAGGAGTCGAGCTTTCTAGTATCGCACTCAGCATGGGTTGTCCAAGGTGTGAAGACTAAGCTCTAGCCTACCGACAACCCACAGAGATCACAACTCCTAATGCCCATTCATCGTAATCTTTTCTTTATTGGCCTGATAGTTTTCAGCAATTCGTCGTTCGGGGTCAACGCCGCTAAAAGTAGGGGGCAGCCAAACCCGCACAATTAACAGCAGCGCCATTACCATCAAAAACGCACAGGTTGCTAATACTTGAGTCCATTCCACTTCTAAGACTCCACGCACGATTACTTCTCGCAAAACTGACACGATCGCCACTTCAACCGCTACGCCGATCGACACTCGTTGTTCTTGTAAATAAATAATCAGCAGTCGAAATAGCTCAACCAAAATCAGCGAAAACAAAATGTCTGCGGTGACTTCTCGAAAATTTAGGGGAGGCAGCAGAGAAATAAACAAATCTCTAAGCTGAACTACCATGACGCAAAACAAACCAAGGCACAAAGAGACAACAATTCCATCTTGAACCGTCTCTAAAGTCCGAACTAGATGACTCCGGTTCAGCGTCTTAATCCAGGAAGTTGAGGAGGATTCTGTAGTCTGCATAAAGGATAAGTCTCGATCGCTGGGCAGTTCTATTTAACAATGAGCCAAACTTATTACACAAGTCTTTAACTATCAGTTTATTCAATGATTCTCATTGTTAGACCACTTGGGTCGCTCAAATACAAAACCGGGGTGAACTCTCTGATCCACCCCACACAAACCCTTCTGGACGTTGCTGAATCACAGTATAGACCCCTGAATTTACCCTCACCCTAGCCCTCTCCCAAAAGGACAGGGGACAAGAGTTCTATCTCTCTCCCAGGGGAAGGGTTAGCGAGAACTTCGCCCCACTGCGTGAGGAGGGCAATTCATCTCTGTATTCAGCAACGCCCAATTCTATTTAAAACTTCTAAATCATTTCAGAAGGTTACATCGACATCATTTTCTTCGGCAAGCTCACGAATTTGAGTGATGCGGGATTCTAGCTCTGCGAGGGGCTTCTCAAAATCGAGGAGAATCGGTTTGCGATCGGGGGTGGACATGGCTCAGAGTCGCTTTGCGTTTGGTAAAAAATTCGGGCTGATCAACGAAGACTTGAGTTCTCTAGTATCGCACTCAGTGAAGGGTGTTTTGGGTGTGAAGACTGAATTACGCTTTTAGGATCGTGGATTAAATAATATCGGTTACTTGCAGCGTCAACGTGCATGGCAATGCTGTGCCCTTACAAAAATTCCGGCTTTACACAGCTATGTGAAAGATCCTGATAGTACGTGGCTGGAGCTAGTGGAGTATCGCGAAGCTTACGCATTTTGGTAGGTGAACGAGGCTGCTGAGAAGTTTTTAACGTGCTAGATTAATTGCGTGAAGATCGAAGGATATTGGGTCAGGCTATGAGCTTTAACGATGTAGTAGAAGCAATTAGAAGCCTCTCACTTGAGGAAAAGCAAGACATACAAAATCTCATGACTCAATACCTAAGAGAGGAGCGACGAGATGAGCTATACCAAAGCTACCAGAAGAGCCTCCTCGAAGAGCAGAATGGTGAATTGAAGTTTTCCTCAAATATTAATGAATTAAAGCAACTGATCGAAGAGTGAAGATGGAATGTACTGGACTTTATTCAGGGAGACGAACCTGCGTTTTGCGTTGAGTAATGCAGGTTGCCTTCAGAAGAGTTAGACTCTGACTCTCGAAGGCTACACACTCGTTTACTCGGCTTGACAAGGCTGAGATTTTTCCTTGCTGCAAACGAGTTGAAGCTTCGTTAAACGCTGGCTGAAAGCTTTGAAGCCAACTTTTGTTGAGCAGATATTCAGGGGTGAAGGCGGTGCGATCGAGCAACCAAAAATCAATCCCATATTTCTCGATCAGTTGCTGAACAAGTGCCAAGTCTGGACTGTATTGAGCCTGAATCAACTCGATACTTCGCTGACGAATCTGGCGATAGTAACCTAGATGAAAAGGGAGGGCATATTCTTTGCCGATTAAGACCGATCGTCGCGCAAATGTCGGAATACTATTTGCCTCATCTGAGAGGGTTGCAACCAAGCTATCTTGAGGCTGCTTGTGTAGGAATTGATAGAGCGCTCCTTCTCCAGAGATTCGATAGTTTGTGGCGGGGAAACTGGGCGAAAAGCTTGGAAATAGAATCAGTAACGCCCCGATTAATCCGGTTAATGTCAGTCTCCAAAACAAGGGTTTCCAACGGTCAGCCCTCGCGAGTTCTTCGCACTTGAGAAGCACAGCGTCTAGCAGGACGGTCAGCACAATGGCAGCGGCGATCGCCAAAACAATTCGCCAGGTGTGGGTGGTGTATCGAGTCGGAAAAAACAGCTTGAGCAGCAGCGCGTGAGCCGCAAGAAACAGTCCCAGAGACGCTAGTGCCGTTTGAGCTAAGACTACGACTTCACGGTTAAGCCGTTTGATTAATGGGAATCGAGACAGATTTTGAGCCACGATCGGCAACCCTAACCCTACCCAAATCAAAGGTGGTAACAACGGAGGCAGAATGCCGCTATGCTGTCCGGTCAGCCAAAACCGCCAGAGATTGGGATCAAAATAAGGATGCCGTCCACCAGGATACAGTTCTGGCATAGTCAGTGCTTCAGCTTTGGTGACGATCGGGTTAAACTCCGCCGACAAAAAAGCATAGGGTAACAGTGCCAAAAATCCTAATCCTGCTGCGAAGACAAAATCGGGAATGCGTTCTCGATGAAGATGCCAGTGATCCCAGTTCCACAACCGTAGAAATAGGACTGCGATCGTAATCAAAACTAAGGGTGGATAAATTAAGGCTTGCAGGACGATCGTGATCATCACACCGAGCCGAATATGATGCAGCAAATAATATAAAAACGCTAAAAATAACGGATATACAAACGCTCTAGGAGTCGCAGAACTTAAGTCATCTCTAAACCATAGGCTTTGATTGAGCAACAGCATCGCGATAAAACCAGTCATCGGAATTGGGAACAGTTTTAAACAAACTCTAAACCCGTAAAGAGTCGTCACAACACCAATCACAATCGGCAAAATTTTACTCAGCAAGAGTGGCTGAATACCGAGGTTTGCCATCAGGTGATAAATCGCGGCATATCCAGGCGGCGTAATCGATTTGAAGTAGTCTGCAATCAAATCGTGAGGGAACAATGTTGGATCGACAAATTGCTGCATCCAAAACACATACTCTCGCGCATCGTCTTGAACAACGTATTCGGCTCTAAAGGCTTTTTGCAGCCCTAAACTGCCGTAATAGAGTGCGAATCCTAGACTTAGACTTAGCCAAAGTAAGATCGATGTAGACCGTTTGGAGCGATCGCCAACCTCATCGATCGGAGTGGTCAAAAGCTGGCGCAAGCGAGAGATTATCATTGCGAGTTTATCCTGTCAAAACTTGCTCATAACATTGTCCGGCACTCTCCCAGGTATAGTCGGTTTCTACGAGGGCGCGTGCCTCACGAGAAAGGCTTTCTCGCAGCGAAGCATCTTCAAAGAGCCGAGCGATCGCGCCTACATATTCTTCGACCCGATTTGCCCGCAGTGCTCGTAATGGAGTATCAACCCCATCGACGGCTAACCCTTCTAAGCCGCGATCGCTGGACACGATCGGGGTTCCGGCTGCCATTGCTTCTAGTGTTTTATTTTTGATTCCAAACCCAGTTCGCATCGGAATCACGCAGACGGTTGCTTGATGTAAATAATCTGCCATTGCAGGAACGCGACCTGTGATGGTAATGCCGGGACGATCGCCCAGTTGCAAAACCTCTGAAGGCGGACGTGCGCCCACTAATGCCAGCGTTGTGTCAGGATATTTTTTCTGCAAAATCGGTAAAATTTCTAAACTTAAGAATTGCACAGCATCAATGTTTGCCAGGTTATCCATTGCGCCAATAAAGATTAGTTTATGTCCTTCTGGCTCTTTAGTGCGATAAGGAAACTCAGTGAAGTCTACACCATTAGAAATGACTTGAAACTGAGCGTTTGGATTGAATGCGTGTAATTGTGCTCGATCGTCCTCCGTAGTGACTACGATATTCGAGAATTTATTGCAGTAGCGTTGCTCATAGCGTTTTAGAAGCGGCAAATTTAAGCGATCGCGCCATTGATTTTCTGATGTTTGGGTCTGTAATTGATTTTTACAAGTCCCATACACTGAGCTATGTACGTTCACGACAGTACGGAGTTGTTTTTGAAACTCAGGACGCACGTAGATTTCATTGACGCTGTGTTCGCAAGTGATCACCTGATAGTGATTAGATTGAATTGCTCGATCGACCCAATCCTGCATTTCTGACGAGTAGGAAGACAAGACGCTAGGCGGAATTCCCTGCTGCAAAAATTGGCTAAAGCGCTGAATTTTTGAGAAAATGTCCGACTGAGAAGAAGGATTAAGACGATCGAACACGACCAACTCGGCAACCCATTCTCGTAACGCTTTGATTTCAGCGTCAGTCACCTCTGGCGATTTCAGCGTTGCCACCGTGACTTGATGATCACGACTCAAATATTTCAGCAAATTGAATGTCCGCACCTGAGTGCCTCCCTGAGTGGGCGGGTAGGGAAAGGTGGCTGAAAGCATCAAAATGTTCATCACGGCGGCTAAGAGGACTGAGTTAATGTACCCGGTTTAGAGGTTTCAGTGATTGTCTGTGCAAATCTCGCCTCCTTGGTCAATATTAGAGGCAGTTGAGTGAGTTGGTTTTTTATGTCGATCGTCAGCGTTTGCATTCCGACCTTTAATCGCAAAGAATTATTGGCGATCGCCATTGACAGCGTTCTCCAACAGACTCATCAAGACTTTGAACTGATTATCTGTGACGACGGTTCGATCGATGGCACATCCGACATGATGGCTCGGTTACACGATCGTCGGATTCACTACATCCGACATCCTCAAAATATTGGCAAAAGTAATAATATGATTTCTGGCTTTAAAGCCGCAACTGGAAAGTATTTTATTAAATTTGACGACGACGATCGCTTAACTCCCAGCTTTTTAGAAAAGACAAGTCAACTATTAGATAAAAATCCTCAAATTGATTTTGTCGGCACCGATCATTGGGTCATCGATTCAAACAATGTCCGTAATGAGAGTTTGACTCAGTTAAATTCTCAAAAATGGGGAAGATCAGATCTGCTTCAAGGAATGGTTGAAAACTTGATAGAAGTGACATTTGTTAAACAAAGTTTTCAGATCGGGGCAACTCTCTTCCGGCGAAAGGTTCTAGATGAAGTTGGATATATGCGATCGAACATCCAAAACTGCGAAGATAACGATCTTCTCGTCCGACTTGCATTGGCAGGAAAACAAGCTTATTATCTGCCCGAAAGACTAATGGAATATCGAGTTCATGCAGAACAACAAGGACTCGATCGCGCCATTCCCTACTTAAAAGATAAATTGAACTATCTAGAAAGCTTTCACTTTGAGTCGGAGAAAATAGAGAAAGTGAGGCGAGATCGTCTCTTAGAAACTAAGCTTCTGCTCGGACTTCGGCTCATTCAAATTGGAGACACTCAAGCAGGTCGAAATCTAATTAATCAAGGAAAACTAGCTTCACCTAACAAGGCACGAGTCGGACTTGCATTGTCTCGACTGCCGATGAGTTTAAGACAAAAGGCGTTTACGCTTTTAAAGCAGATTAAAGCCTCTTAAAGTAATACATCACTCTTTGGCTAATCGGCTTACTAGGGACAGTCCCAATTGTATAGAACGTTTGAAAAGTCAAGCTGACTCAGCGCCGACGCTTTGATGAAGAAGTTGCAAATACCAATATCGCCCCATTGAATCTCAATTTTCTCCCTTGCACTGTCGTCAGAATTAATTTGTAATAGTAGAATCCATTGTTCCTTATTGTCATTGAAGTGAGGTCGAGGATCTTCTTGAGTGAAATGTGGATATCCTCCTAACTTGTGTGCCTGTATATCTGATATCTGCCCATACTCATCCAGAAGCAAACAATCATCTTCATCGCTATTGATCAGATTGTAAAACTCACTGCCAAGCAACTCTTTGCACTGGTAATCATATAGAGTAATCGGTGCAGATTTCGATTGGAACGTTAACGCAAAACACTCATCTCGCTGCGGAGAATATCTGGGATGAACCGAAAAAGGAGTATTGTAAAAGTCTCTATCCCACAACGTGGGTAGAAAATCAAAGTTTGTAACTAGGTTTTCTTCATTAGGATCAGGATCAGGAAAATAGAGAACGCGAAAATAAGCCTGACAAGTCGGTTGCTCAAAAATTAATCCATAGAAGCTCTCGTTCCAACCGTTTGTAACATCAACATCTGAAATATAAAACTGAAGAATGCCTTTCTCAGGGTAGTTCTCAAGTCTAGGTATCTCCACAAAATTAATTTGAGCAAGCAAGTACAGGTATTCTCCTTGTAGAGTTTTAGGATAATCATAATTCTTAGGCATATAGGGAAAGCCCGCAAATTTACTTTGCCACAAGGTTGTTTCGCTTGTTAACTGAGTTTGAATTGCAATGTATGGTTTGACTGTTGCTTCGAGCTTACTTCTAAACTTCTCTAAACCAACTGGGAGATCAAGACTAACCATATTTTTCAATGCTCACAGGGTGTTTTTGCACGTAAGTTTAGCTTGGCGAAGACTGATCCATTTGCTGTCGAAGTTGCTGCACTTCCTCGATCGATAAACCCGTTCCATGAGCAACTGCTTCTACTGGAAAGCCATCTCTCAGAAAGTTAATGGCGATCTCCCGTTGTTTTCTTGCTTCTCCTTCTGCCAGGATAGAACGATAGACGGTGGATTCCTGCATAATGTCTCTCCGCAGTAAACGATAAATAACCTCATCTTCCAATTTTATCCCAGCTAGAATCGCTGAGGCTGCGATCAAATTGGCTTGCATTGTTGGGTCTGAAATTTGGTTCACCATTTGGGCAACCTGACGCAACATTGCTTCTGAATCATCGGTTTGACCGAGGGCAGCAAAGGGAAGCAGTCCGGGATATTGGAGGAAGAATGCTGCGGGTTGCTCCCACAGACAAACCACATCGAATTCGTGACGAGTGCGCTCCATCGAAAAGCTCGTTTGCCGAACAAGATCAGATCCAGTCGGCTGAAGGTAGACTACGACCTGTCGCATCATTTTGTCGGGATATCGCCTGTACACTCGCACGCGGTAATCCAACATGCGGAACGGAATATCCCGTTTGGGACGGGTTTGAAACTCTAGGTGCAAAACAGACTCATCCGACTCCAGCAAAATCAGGGCATCGGCTCGAATCGGTTCGAGGGAAAGTTCGGAAGGTTTTAGCTCCGTCAGGGTAATAGACTCTCCTA
This sequence comes from Phormidesmis priestleyi ULC007, assembly GCF_001895925.1. GTDB lineage: Bacteria > Cyanobacteriota > Cyanobacteriia > Leptolyngbyales > Leptolyngbyaceae > Phormidesmis_A > Phormidesmis_A priestleyi_A. The sequence continues at coordinate 102,857 of NZ_MPPI01000013.1, forward strand.
GCAGCCAACTGGCAAAGTCGGCGGAGAAGTTTTCGGCAAGAAATCGGCAGGTATCGTCATACATGGAGAGATTGTATGGCGTATCACACCGATTTGATTTCGGTTAAACCCAAAACTTATGAACTCCAAGATTGTTAAAGATGAGGTTGTTGCTGCAATTTTTGCCAGTCTTTGGTTAAAGCTTGACCCCATTTTGCCGCTAGATCTATCTGAGTAAATGGGATTTGTAGGGATGGTGGCTGATTGAACACAAACTCAAGCCCGATCGCTTTACCCCGACTCGGAGGCAACTGCAAATCCACCACTTGCCCATCGACTAACAGATGAATCTCTCGCACATCTTGCAGCGAAAACGTTTGCAAATTCACAGGTGCTTTGCGGGTTGGTTTGCCCCAAGTGAGCGTGTCGCCCGTTTGACCCAACACTGCATACACGTCATATTTGGCACGATCGAACGGTTCTGCCCAAACGCGATAGGCTTCTATTTTTTGAAATTCGTTGCGACCCGCCCACGCTAGACCGATAAACGCCGCCAATAAAGGTAGCCAGAGAAGTCCGTGAATCATAAGAATTTTGAGTTGAATAACCTGCCTCTATCCTATCGAGGTCTTTCACGCAAAACTTAAAACTCAAACCCCAAAACTCACCGAACTCTGAGCTATGTTGGTAAACAAGCAAGACCTTGAATAGAGATTTTATGAGAAAGCTAGTGCTGGCGGGCTTATTTGTGGTTGGGCTGGTTTGGGCGATCGCCAATTTTTCGGGCTTGGCAGCGCACGGCACCTATGACAGCATCGTCTTAGACTTTAAAGAAGACGTAGATTCTGCCCAGATTGAGCAACAGGTGCAGACGATCGCGCAAAAATATAACGTTCGTCCTCGTCTAAACAGCGAATTCTCACAAGCCGATCACCTTTACACGGTCAAAGGCGACAAAAATCTCTTAAACGCCCTCAAACGATCTGACCTCAAGCAATACACCGAATATATCGAGCCAGACTATATCTATAGCATTCCAGAATCTCAGGATTTTAAGGTGATTGTCCCAGTTAGCAAAGAGGCGCAGCCGATTCAAGCGACGGGTCAAGCACCCAACGATCCGCTTTATAGTCAGCAGTGGAATCTGCACAGCATTAACGTCGAATCGAGTTGGCAAGACACGAAAGGAAAGGGTGTAACCGTTGCGGTGATTGACACCGGAATTGCGGAAGTCCCTGACTTGAAGGAAACGAAATTTGCCAAAGGATACGATTTTGTCAACGATCGCGATGATGCCAGAGACGATAACGGTCACGGCACTCACGTCGCAGGCACGATCGCCGAATCGACCAACAACGGTTTTGGGGTTGCCGGAATTGCTTACGAAGCAACGCTCATGCCGTTAAAAGTTCTCAGTGCTAGCGGTGGCGGCACGGTCGCCGATATTGCAGAATCGATTCGATTTGCGGCAGATCACAATGCAGATGTAATCAACATGAGCTTCGGCGGCGGGGGCGAAAGCTCGGCAGTGTCAGAAGCGATCGACTATGCTCACAAAAAAGGTGTTCTGATTGTCGCCGCCGCCGGAAACTCTGGTCAAAACTCGGCATCCTATCCGGCTCGTTATCCTCATGTCTTGGGAGTCGCTGCGCTCGATTCTTCAGGTCAGAAAGCTCCTTACTCTAACTTTGGGGCAGGCGTTGATATCTCGGCTCCAGGCGGCTCTATATCAGGAGACAACCCTGCTGGCGGAATTTTGCAAAACACGATCGACCCCTCGACCGGAGAATCGACGTTTGCCGCGTTTCAAGGCACCAGCATGGCGGCTCCTCATGTGGCGGGGGTTGCGGCTCTCGTCAAAGCATCGGGTGTAAAAGACCCTGACGAAGTTGCGGCGGCGTTAACGCAGTCTGCTCGAAAGGTGCAAGACGACGGACTTAACCACTATGGCGCAGGCAAACTCGATGCTGCTGCTGCCGTAACCTTAGCACTCAAAGGCAAAATCACCTTCAACGATTTCTTCCGGTGGTTGCGCGATCGTGGCTATCTCAATCCGCTTTTTTGGATTGATGGCGGTGTGATTGGGCTGGCTCCTAAACTGGCGATGGTAGTCGGTTCCTACTTACTGGCGTTCTTCTTACGCAACTACTTTCCCTTTGCCTGGGGTTGGTCAATGGCATCGGGTTTGGTTGCTGGAAGTTCGGGTTTGTTCTTTCTCAAGGGCGTTTATATCTTTGACTTGCCGCAGTTTCCGTTTCGGGTGATGGGTAGCTCGATTCCTGAGCTGGGTAGCTCGATTCAAGGAAGTAGCGCCCTCAACCCATTTTTTGCAAGTGTGCTGATTCCCACGGCGCTGATCGTGCTGCTGTTGGGTCATGCTCAGGGGAAATGGTTTGCGATCGGGTCTACGATCGGAGTGACTGCCTGTCTCGCGGTGAGTGCGGCGATCGATCCGCAACTCATGTGGTTGGGCGATGGTTTACTCGCTCGTGGATTTCTGATTGTGAATGCGCTTTTATGCTACGGCTTAGTTCGGCTTGCTATTAAACCAGGAGATGAACTTACATGAGCATTACGGTGAAAGGGGTGATCGATCGCAAAGGCTTCGGCGCTGGAACTTGGGCGATCGACTCCGAACAGGGCGAAACCTACGAGATTCACAACCCACCCAGTGAGCTACAAAAAAAAGGTCTGAAGGTCAAGATCGAAGGCAAGATTCGAGATGACATCATGACTCTAGCGATGATCGGCCCTGTGTTAGAGGTCAAGAAATTCGAGATCGCGAAATAGATGAACGTTCGTTATCGAGAATTTCTGATTCGTGATTGGGAAGACCGCGATCGCGATTCGGCTGCTCAGATTATTGGCTCAGTGCTGGCAGACTATGGGCTGAGTTGGGAGCCTCTGGGAGCCGATCGCGATGTCTTAGAAATTGAACAGTTTTATCAAGCAACAGGCGGTGAGTTTTGGGTGATTGAGCGCTCAGGTCAGCTAGTCGGCACGGGCGCTTACTATCCGGTGTCACGAGGCGAAAACGCGGTCGAGATCCGCAAAATGTATTTTGTGCCAGAGGTGAGAGGGCAGGGTTTAGGGCGATTCTTGCTGAAGGAATTGGAGAGGGCGATCGCCGATCGTGGATTCGATCAAATTTGGATCGAAACTGCCAGCGTTCTCAAAGAAGCCGTCAAACTTTACGAAACTAGCGGCTATCGATCGGCAACGGGTGTTGAGACAGAACGGTGCGATCGAGTTTACGTTAAACATTTGTCGCAAACAGAATGATTGTTTTTCCCTTGCAAGGAATGTCGTCCAAAAGTTTGTTATCTGGATTAATTACCAAGATTAGAATCTATTACTGTCGTTTGACGATAGTAACGCTGTGCAGTAGTATAGTATTGTGATCGTAAATTTCAAGTCTGACGAGACAAAGCTGGTCTTTGACGGCTTTATATCTCGCTATTACCCAACTGACATCCAAAAGATTGCTCTACGTAAGCTTCTCCTGCTCAACGCTGTGACATCAGTTAATGACTTGCGTCCACCTGGAAATCGATTAGAGAAATTAGTGGGCGATCACAGGGGGCAGTATAGTATCCGTATCAATAGTCAGTGGCGAATTTGCTTTGTCTGGACAGAAGAAAACAATGCGGCTCAAGTTGAAATTGTAGATTATCACTAAGAAAAAATTGTTATGGACAACGATCGTCTGCCAAACATCCATCCTGGTGAAATTCTGCGACTAGAATTTCTGGAACCAATGGATATCACTCCCTATCGGTTAAGCAAGGATATCGGGGTATCTCAGACACGAATTAGCGAAATTTTATCTGAAAAGCGTAGTGTTACAGCAGACACAGCTTTGCGTCTGTCACGCTATTTTGGTAATAGTGCTCAGTTCTGGCTGAACTTGCAGACACAGTACGCCTTACGTCAAGCTGAGAAAGAAAACAGTTCAATTGGCAGCGTCGGGGCTTCATGCAGTTTGAATGGGACGAAGCGAAAAATCTAGAAAACATTCGTAAGCACGAAATTGATTTCGCGGATGTTCCCGAAATGTTTGAGGGTTCAATGCTGATTGAGCCGGATGAACGTTTTGACTATGATGAAGATCGCTGGATCGGAATCGGCTTTTTAGGCAACGGTATCGCGATCGTAGTTTGGACAGAACGACAAGGTGACACAATTCGAGTAATTTCAGCACGACGGGCAAATCGACATGAACGAAAACGATTTGAGCAGTACCTCTCGTACTAATTGGGCAGCACTAGAAGCCATGTCAGACGAAGACATTGATTATTCTGATATTCCACCCTTAACGGATGAGTTTTTTGAGAAGGCAGTGCTAAGAGTTCCAGCGACGCAAGCCAAAAATTTAGTCCAACTTGACCCCGACGTGATGGCATGGTTTCAATCGCAAGATGAAGAATACAGGATGCTGATCAATTCGGTGTTACGCCATCATATTGAGCAGGATAGCAATCAGAAAACTGCATAAACGCCTTGGAGCGATCGCAATTAAAGTCTTTTCACTTCGATATCTTTGCCCTTGATCGCGATAAACTTCACGGCTGCTGATCTTCCGGAGGAACACCATCCTCCTGCGTCGGCGGGGTAGGCGTTGTTTGCTGGCTGGGCGTAGTATTGCGAGAAGGTTGAACCTGCGTTGGAGCAACGGGAGCCACAGCGGGGGTGGGGGGAGCAGTTACCGTCACAGGAACCGGGGACAGTTGCTCAAACCCCAACAGCGCCGCCGACGTTTTGTAATAAGTTGCCCAACGTCTCGTATCTGGGCGGCTGCTCCACTGCACTCGACTGACATCCAGGGTCAAAATGGGGGTTTCTGCACCTTGATTGCGCCCGATCACGATCACCGAAACCTGGCTCGTGAGAATATCTCGATCGAAGCTGCGTTGAGCCGCCGCCCTCGCGACAATCTCGGATCTGCGAATCAAAGCGTCATAGCTTTCGTTGGGCAAACGATCGAGTGCCACATCGACTCTAGTCGTGTAAGCTTGAACGACTTGCGGCGCGATCGTTCCTTCGACTAGGCAAATCCCTCCAGCCGTGCCCAGCCAAGCCGCTAATCCGATCGCGGTGAATCTGGGTCTAGCAAATCGATGGGGCAGTTGGCAAGGGCGATCGGCAGACATTTTTGACTCCTGGGTGATATGAGGTGGTTCTCAATGAGAGTTTCTACTCTAGAATCGACAATCTGGTCTTTAATATTTCCAGTGAATCTGTTTTTTTCTATCATGTCAGCAGTTACGCAGTTCGGATCACTCTTTATACAGAGACAAGCAAAACTGTCTGACGTTAAAAAATTCGATTCACCACCCGTTACCTATACTTTCTCACTTATTTGAGGTGTCTGAAATGGCTAACCATTGGGCGATCGCCGTTGGAATCAATCACTATCAATTTCTTCAGCCCTTAAAGTTTGCACAACAAGATGCACAGGCGCTGTGTGAATGTTTGGTCAGTGAGGCAGGGTTCTTGCCCAATCGCTGCATTCTCTTTACAGACACCTCCCCTTCAGTGACCGGGCGATCGACCTACCCCAGTCGCGGCAATCTTCAGGGCTGGCTCGACTATTTTGGCCGAGAATTAATTCAGCCGGGAGACTTAGTTTGGGTATTTTTTAGCGGCTATGGGGTCTGCTGGAAAGGACAGGATTATTTGCTGCCGATCGAAGCCGACCCAGTAGACACTGCCAATATGGGCGTTCCGGTTCGAGCGTTGTTTGACAGCCTCAAAGCGTTACCGACCGAAGATATTGTGGTGCTGATGGATATTAACCACAGCCAAGCCGCTTTTTCGGGTGAGAAGGTGGGACTTCAGATCGCAGAGCTTGCCCGTGAAACTCGCATCTCAACCATTTTGGCAAGCAAGCCTGAACAGTTTTCCCATGAGGCGTTAGCGCTAGGTCACGGCTTGTTTACGGCGACCCTGCTCGAAGGGTTGCGCGCACATGAATGTTCAACTCTGGCGAATTTGGAAGAGTTTCTCAAAAGTCGTTTGCCAGAAATATGTGAGCATCACGATCGCCCTATTCAAGACCCTGTAATCGTTCTCGCGTCTCTAGATCAACTCAATCTCGTGATCACTCCGGTTAATTGGACTGAGGCAGAATCGGAGACAATTCCTAGTGAGTCAAATCCGTTTGCGCTGGAGGGCGACTTATTTGACGTGTCGGATCACGATGCTGTCCCATTAAACTCGCAGCCCAACCCTTATGAGTTGCCTGCTGATTATTCTCAAGCTTTCCCCATTCAAACAGAGCTTGAGCAACCGATATCCCCTGAGTCGGATCAAGAAGACTTAGGCGATCGGGCTGATCAAATTAGCCCTGCGCCAGTCCCCCAAGTTCCAAAACCTGTCACACCCCCGGTTGTTCGTCCTGAGATCGAAAATACACAGGAACAGGATCAGATGTTTTGGGAGCGACTGCTGTTTGGCGGCAGCGCCATTCTGCTGCTGCTGTTAGTAGGGGTGTTTGTTCGCAATTGGTCAACGTTTTGGGGTCAGAAATCGGCAACTAATTCACAGCCGATCGTCACTTCGCCTTCTGCCAAGGTCACTACAACCCCGTCCCCGTCCAAACAGGCGATCGTGCCCAACTCAACCAAGCCATCCACTGCGAAGCCGACTCCCATCGCTTCAGCAAGTCCGTCTCCGGCAAAAGACAGTCAGACCATTCTTAACGAAGCGAGAGGATTGATTAAGCCGATTTCAGCCTCTGATGCAAATAAAGCGATCGAGCGGGCTAGTCAAGTTCCTGCTAATGATCCGCTCTATGCTCAAGCTCAGGTGGATATCGATCGCTGGAGTCGCGACATTTTAGATATCGCCAAAAAACGGGCGGCTGATAAATCTTATAAGCAAGCGATCGCGGCGGCTCAACTGGTTCCTAAAGAGCGTCCCAAAGTCTATGCCGAGGCGCAAAAGGCGATCGCTGACTGGCAAAAACGCCTCCGTTAATCAGGACATAATGTGAAAATTTCACGTTCACGAGGGTGGCGATCGCTGTGGAATATTGGGAAATTTTTGGCGATCGCTTATCTGACGATTTGCCTCGTCCTATTTTTCGCCCAAAGTCATCTAATGTTTGTGCCCGATGCCCACCATTACAAAGATCTGGACGCGCTCAATCTGCCTCACCAAGAAGTTTGGTTACCTGTCTCAACTAAAACAGGCAAGATTGAACGCATTCATGGCTGGTGGATTCCGCACGATCACCCGATCTCAACGATGCTCTATCTGCACGGCAACGGCGGAAATATTAGTGTCGAAGTCAAAGCTCGTCGCTTTCGGGAGTTAGGTTTCTCAGTCTTGCTGATTGACTATCGGGGCTATGGCCGCAGTGAGGGCAATTTTCCGTCTGAGGCGACGGTCTATCAAGATGCTCAAACCGCGTTGGATTATCTCGTTAAAGAACGGCGGATCTCTCTCAAAAAAATTGTGGTTTATGGACATTCGCTCGGAGGCGCGATCGCCATCAATCTCGCCAACCAAAACCCAAAAGTCGCGGGGCTGATTGTGTCGAGTTCTTTCACCTCCATGTACCAGATGGCAGCGCGAGATTGGAAGTTTCGACTGTTTCCGATCGAGTTAATCCTCACCCAAAAGTTTGACTCAGTTGGGAAAGTCCGATCGCTAAAAATGCCTTCTCTCTTTATTCATGGAATGGATGATACATTGATTCCTGTCTCGATCGGCAAAGCACTTTACGAAGCTGCACCCCAACCCAAACAACTCCTGCTGATTCCCAACGCAGGGCACAATCACAGAGAAGCCGAGTTTGACAAACCAGAAAATTTGAAGATAGTTCAAGACTTTGCTAGACGAGCGGTGAAGGCTTCACTATCGAGCAACTAGCACTTCTTTAACTAAAGGATGGGCAGTCAACGGTTAGACTAAAGGAAAGAGTTTGCAAAATCAACAGGAGAATGGATGATTAGCCCGGATCAGGTTGAAGGATTGATCAAGGCTGGATTGCCTGATGCCCAGGTGCAGGTTCAAGACCTTACTGGGGGTGGAGATCACTATCAGGTAACGGTCGTCTCGTCTTTGTTTGAAGGAAAGCGGCGGGTGCAACAGCACCAACTCGTCTATGGTGCCGTGCAGCAAGCGATGGCATCGGAAGCCATTCATGCTCTAGCGCTCAATACTTATACGCCCGAAGAATGGGTAGTAGCCGCCAAATAACTCAGTTGTTCACAATCGGAGAGCGAATTATGACAGAAGCAGCACACGATCGCATCGACAATCTTGTCAAACAAAACAAGATCATGGTCTTCATGAAGGGCACCAAACTGATGCCCCAGTGCGGATTCTCAAACAACGTGGTGCAGATTCTGAACACGTTGGGCGTTCCTTATGAAACGATCGACGTTTTGGCAGATCCCGAAATTCGTCAAGGCATCAAAGAATATTCAAGCTGGCCCACCATTCCTCAGGTTTATATCAACGGTGAATTTTTGGGCGGCTCTGATATCTTGATCGAGCTATATCAAAAAGGCGAACTTCAACAAATGGTGGAAGTGGCAATGGCTTCCTAAATTTAGCCGCAGCTTTATGATCTGGGGTGACAGGAGAAATCTGCTGCCCCTTTTTAATATCCTCTAAATGCAAGAAGGGCACGTCATCGACGCACCCTTTCTGGCAATTTAGCGATAATCTCGTTCAGGCTCTACTGGGCTTTCAAAATTGGAAGAATCGTAGAGGAAGCGAGTCATTTCTTCTTCAAGACGATTGATCTGATAAGGCTCTAAGGAGTTGGTGTGTCTCAAAGCGGCGAGATAGCCGTCGAGATAGAGGCGTAGGTCATCGAAGCGGTATCCCCGGTTCCACAACCCCACCAAGCCATCAGTCAGTCTTTGGTAGTAGCGAATGGTTAGCGTATCTTGCAGCATAGTGTGTCGCTAAATTGTGAACAGCCTTTTAATGGAAACGTTACAAGGTGAATAGGTTGATACACAGGCGGGCCTTAACTACACGTAACTATGCATTGATCTTAACATTAACCTTTTGCATTCCTCCCTATCTTTGTGTTGATGTCTCTGAGCATTCGTTGGGCATCGGTGCCTAAGTCTCTAAGTTATTGGTGATTAGAGAAAACTAGGGTAGCAGCCGTTACAAATCCATCACAATTGCTTTGATACTCTTAAGGTCAAGCCGTCTCAGGAAAGCCAGCCCTCGTGGGAGCCGTAAACGTTCAGATTATTGAAGGAAATCCGCACCTGCGATCGCTACTTGGGTGGCACTTACAGCAGGCAGGACATCACGTGCATCAGTCGGCAGACCTGCATCAAGCGAGAGAGGTCTTCTTAGTCCGACAGCCCAACTTGGTGATCCTCGATTCAGAATTGCCCAATGGAGACGGAGTTGAGTTTTGTCGCTGGCTGCGTCAACAGCAGCAGGCGATGATTCTCATGCTTTCTGCCCGCACAACTGAATCTGATATCGTCGAGGGTTTGCGGGCTGGTGCAGATGACTATTTGACTAAACCCTTTGGGATGCAGGAGTTTTTAGCCAGAGTCGAGGCGCTGACGCGGCGAACTCGTTTATCGGCTCCTCCGGCTCATCTTGACTATGGTGATCTCAAAATCGACCTGGTGCATCGTCGAGTCCGGTTTAAGGGTCAGTTGATCGAATTGACTCCTCAAGAATTTAGCTTGCTCTATGTGTTGGCACAGGCAAGCGGCGCACCTTTGAGCCGTCAAGACCTTTTGCAACGGGCCTGGCCGGATGCGATCGATAACCCCCGCACGGTCGATACTCATGTCCTTTCGCTTCGCAAAAAAGTAGAGTTAGACCCCCGACAGCCCAATCTGATTCAAACAGTTCGGAATGTCGGCTATCGACTCAATTTAGAAATTCTCAATGCTTCTCTGCCTCCCCAGACTGAATCCACTAATGGCAATCATCGCGCGGCGAGCCGTCGGGGAGAAAGGATGGTGGTGAGCGATCGTCGGATTTGACTCACTCCCACTCGGCGGATTCTTTAGCTTCTGACTGCACGATCGCGGCTCTTAATGTTTGCCAGTCTACGCGATCGCTCAACTCATCTTTCACCAGTTCGCCGCGATGCAAATGCAGGACGCGATCGCTGAATGATTGTGCGAGTTCTAACTGGTGATTTGCCATCAAAATCGTGATCCCCGACAGATCTTTTAGAGTGTTGAGAACGTGATCACTGCGTCCTGAATCTAGGGCTGACGTGGGTTCGTCTAAAAGCAGAACTTTAGGCTGAATGACTAGGGCACGAGCGATCGCCACGAGTTGCCGTTGCCCAACCGATAATTGGAGTTCGTTGCGATCGAGCCAATCACCCGGAAGATGCAGCCGATCAACCCACTCGCTAATTTGCTGCTCGGCTGTTTTGATCTCAACCCCTCTCAGCTTGAGCGGATAAAGCAGCGCTTCCCGCACGGTCATTCCCAGCAGTTTTGATTCTTGCTGCACTAAAGTGATTTGCTGACGCAGTTGCAGCACCGGAATTTGCCGAAAATCTTGTCCTTCTAAATAGAGTGATCCTTGAATCGGTTCATTTAATCGATTCAGCAACCGCAGTAGCGTCGTTTTGCCCGACCCTGATGCGCCGACGATCGCGATCCGATCGCCCCGAAACACGTCAAATGAGAGATCTCGCAGCAAATAGTGTGCTCCGATCGCCGATCGTTGTCCTGGCTTCTTGCCAGAAGCAACCCCTTTAGAGGCAAAACTGACCTGTTCTAGTCGAATTTGAGACGGTTTTGATGGATTCAAGTCAGTATTCCTGCTGTGCAAATCGGCGACATTCGCCATGAAAGCCCATGCACTAGCTTACTTTGCTGCGTCAAACTTTGCAGCCTAAGCCGCCCTATCAACCGCCAAAAAAAGCCCCTGGAGAAAGCTGAATGCCCCCATTCAACGCTCTCCAAGGAGTCTGTGCTCTATTCGTTTCCTAGAATACGCGAGAGAAGCTCTGTAAGCCTTCTCCAGTCGGATATATCCTATCTCCTCCGATCGGGTGAGTTTAGGATTGGGCAACTCTGTGGTCAGTGCCTAAAAGCTCGGCGATCGCTTGATGCTCGGCAGGCATCTGAGTCGGAAGCTCTTGACGAGTGTCTGTGATCAGCCAATCTAGGGAGGCGGCTTGCACGTCGATCGTCGCGCCTGTCTTATCGACGCAATATCGACCAAACACAAGCTTGTCTACCAGTCGCACCCCTGGGCCCAAGCGAGAATATTCAAAAATTACGCTATTATCGACGGTTGCGCCACTGCACACCCAGCAGTTTTGACCAATCATTGCCGGGCCAACAATTTTGGCACCATCTTCAATGCAGGTCATGCTGCCAATATAAACCGGACCCTGGATATCGACTTTATCCCAGTTGACGCAGACGTTTAGCCCAGTGTAGATGCCAGGAGCCACCTCTTTTCCAGGAATTGCCACGTTTTTGACTTCGCCACGCAAGACACTGCGAATTGCGTGCCAATAATCAGGCACCTTGCCGATATCGACCCACTCAAAGTCCATTGGTAAGCCGTAGAATGGGGCATTCATTTCTACTAGCTTGGGGAAAAGCTCGCTCCCGATGTCATATTCTTGCCCAGATGGAATGTAGTCAAGAATTTCGGGTTCAAAAATATAAATTCCGGTGTTGATCGTGGTGCTCAGGGCTTCCTCGATCGCAGGTTTTTCTTGAAACGCTTTGATTTTGCCTGCTTCGTCTGTGACCACAACGCCGTAGCTAGACACCTCATCGCGAGGAACCGTTTTCATGATCACCGTAGCGATCGAGCCTTTTTCTCGGTGCCATTTGACGGCGGCGCTCAAGTCTAAGTCAATCAGGGCATCGCCACAAAGCACCACGAATGTATCGTCAAAAAACGGGGAAAAATCTTGAATTTTTTTCATGCCGCCTGCTGAACCAACAGCCGCGCCGACTAACTCACCATCGACGATCTTGCCTTCAAAGGAGTAGCCAATCTGCACCCCAAACCGTTGCCCATCCCGAAAATAGCTCTCAATTTCATAGGCCAGGTGACTCACATTGACCATGATTTCGTCAAAACCGTGCTGCCTAAGCAGTTCTAGCAGAAACTCCATCACGGGCTTTTGCAGAATGGGAATCATGGGCTTGGGAATCGTATATGTAATCGGACGAATCCGTGTTCCCTTCCCGGCTGCCAGAATCATGGCTTTCATAGATTGTTCTCTCTACCCTACACCGATATACTGCAAGCGTTTGACCCTCGGTCTGGAGGAATTCCAGCGTACGATGGTTTTGCTTTATCTTAGGCGACTCAAGGTTTCAGCGAAAGACAAGCGTTGCCAGACCTTGACCTTTAGTGACTATAACGGTTCTAAGTGAGAATTGGCACACTCAAAAGGTTTAGGGCTGCTAAAGATGAACTAGAGAAAAGTTTTTATTTGACAAATCTAAAATGTCCAGGTTTGGTTGAGTCCTCTCAATCGAGCAAAACGCTAGTAGAGAGTTCACTCAGTCCAGATTCGGCGAGTTGCAGCAGTGAGCGAATTTTCAAATCTTGGTAAAACTCTTCTTGCGCCAACTCGACTTTGTTTTGAGCCGACAACAGCAGCAGGGCCCAAAACACGCCGACGCGCTCGTGATTAGGATGATCGTGAAGATTTTCTTCACTTTCTTTGGGTTTTTGATCTTTTAAGGCAACCCAAAATTCCAGCACCAGGTCAAAGTCGATCCATTCTTTATCTTGGGCAACTTCTGTCCAATGGTCGTGAAAGAATTGCTCGATCGCCACTGCCATTTCTGAGAGATTTTCTTGGTGGGCGAGTTCGGCGATCGCGCGCACTGCCTGAGCGCGAGACTGAGGTTTAGGGCGACGCAGCCGAGCGCGCGGAGTGGTGTCGTCTAGAGTGGTGGCAATTAGCTGAAGCTGATCGATTAGCTCTTTAAGGGTGACTCGCCGCTTTTGAGGCGGTCGTGCCACTGCCCTGCGCCGAAGCTGACGCTCTAAATGCGGCGGCAAGGCAGCCCCGCCAAAATCTGCGTCTATAAATTCTGCCCCTTCAAACTCATCGGGATCAGCGACGATCGCTTCAGGCTGAGTCAGGCTATCGGCTTTGAGCAACAGCAGCATCGATGCATATAGAAATGCCTGCCCCGACTGAGACAGATTTGACTCGTAGTGTTCTCGCCCCACGATCGCGGCAGGGGTCAACTCGCTCAAGAAGCGATCGATGACATCAATCACCTTGACATCCCAGGGGTCAATTTCTCCCTGTTCTGCCAGGTCAATCAAGAGAGCGATCGCGTCCTGGGCTAGAGAAAGGGTCATAGAGAGAAGGGAGGGATGAATGCTTTATGGTGACACGATCTCGCAGAATCGACTACTTAATTTTGATCCGCACAAAATACACGGCTGCCAGCAGAATTAGCCCTAGCAGCAGCAAAGGCACCAAGAGACTCCAAAGACTATCAGGATTCGTCACGCCACCCCTCTAAACTGACGTGAATTCGATGCAGCTTTTCGCGGCGGTTGCCAATCCGGGCTGCCCCCTAAATCCCCCAAGTCTGGGGGACTTCAAGCCCCGAATTGAAGTTCAAAGTCCCCCAATTTTGGGGGATTTAGGGGGCTGAAGCGCTGAACAACGAAGCGAAAGAACTCCCCGAACTGACGTTAAACTGGCTTACTGAGCAAACACTTCGGTGGCTTCAGCATCTTGCGTGATGCCTTGGGGCAGTAGACGCTGCTGCTCTTGAATTTCTGCCTTATAGCGTTCGACATCCTGTTCAAGTTCGTCAATGCGCTCTTCTCGAACTTGAAGTTCTTTGCGAGTGTCGATCATGCGCTGGATCTTGCTCCACACGCTAAACACCCACGCCAACACGGCTCCGATTCCCATCGCTAAGATTAGCTCGATCGAGAGCGGTGCCTCCACCTGCACGCCTTCAATGACTCGAATTACGGCTGGCTCTGTGTTTTCAATGCCAAACAAAACGAGTGCTAAACAAATGACGAAGATGATTAAGAAATTAATTTGTCGCATCTGGGGTTGTCTCCGATCACGCAGCGAGTGGTTCAATATCTCTGACAAAAAATAGCTTAAGCGTAGAAGCTGGAATCGAGTTTAGCACTCCATCACTCGATCGGCGGATAGTCTTTACGAACAATCTCGGTCACAACCACCTGAGTGGGCGCAACGCCCCGCAGAGCATCGATCGTGCCCTTAATGGTGCCCGCGATCGGCACGGCGACCACGACTCCTAAGAAACCGCCGATTTGCAGCCCCAGCAGCAGGGCGATGAAGATCCAAAGTGGGTTTAGCCCGGTGAATTCGCCCATCATTTTGGGAGCCAGCACATTATCACGGATTTGTTGCAGAATCATGGCCGCGATCGCGACTTGAAACGCCAGCCAGACACTCTGAAACATCACTAAAATTGTGACCAGCCCAATGCCTAACACCGCTCCGATGAAGGGAATGATTTCTGCAATGCCAATGATCAGGGCAAACAGGAGCGTAAAGGGAATCTTGAGTGTCAGAAAAATTGGAATCAGTCCGCCAGCCATGAATAGCGCTAGCAGAATTTGACTCAGAAAAAAGTTGTGAAAGTTTTGCCGCAGCGACTCACTAAACGGAATGCCAAATTTAGGTGGCAGTAGATTGATCAATCCCTGCCAAAGTCTCGCCCCATAAAGCAGCATATAGGATGCCAGCACGATGATCAGGATGCTGTCAATCAAGCCAGAAACCGTTCCCAAGGCAAATCCGAGAGCTTGGGTGGCGACTTCTTGAATCTGGTTTTCAATTTGGGTGCTGACTCGACCGCCAAAGCTTTTAAGGTCGATCGGAAAGTTCCGCGTTTGGGCCCAAGCATCCCAGAAGTCTAGATTTTGCCGAGTCGCCTCTAGCCACCCCGGAATTTTTTCGAGCAGTTGGGTCGTCTGGGCCACCAAAACGGGCACCAGCGTGACTCCTAAAATCACCAAGATGGTCACTGCCAAGAGCAACACAATCACCACCGCCCCGACGCGCTTAATGCGGGCCCGCTCAAAAAATTCGACTGGGTAATTGAGCAGAAATGCCAGAATTGCCGACACTGCCAGCACCGTCACAAGATGCTCAAAATAGTGCAATATCAGCGCCACCAGCCAGACGTTGAGGGCGATAATCGGTCCACTCAGACCTAATATAATCAGTCGTTGCAGGTCGGCTGAACGGCGAGACATCCGGTAAGGGTTATGAGTTTATCGTCATGAACTGGGGGCTAGAGGCGGCGAAACCGTAGGGGTGGGCAAGGTTCGTCTGAGATAGATTCCACCTGCTACGATCGCCACAATCAAAACCGTCCCAATGCCTAAAGGGTTTGGAAGCCAGAAGACGGCTTCTAGATGATTGCTTTGCCCTGGTTGCAGAGTCCAGATGAGCTGGTTACCTTCGCGGCGGGTCGAGATCGGGGTCTTCGATCGGTGAATGATGTTTCGAGCGCCCCAGGGCGTAGTTAGCCCAAACTCTAGCTCAATCAGCGAACCCGGACTCGCCAGCAAACTGCCATCTGAGGCAAGAACGCCAAGCGATCGCAGGTCTAAATCATAAATTAAGCGATGACGCTGTAGCAGTAGAAAATTGCCCTGCTGGACGCTGAGATGAGAATCAAGCTTAGGTAAGTCTAATTCTTTTTGAGCAGAGCGAGTTTTGGGGCTGTTGGTCGGGCTAAAAAACTCATTAAATCGAGTCTCTAATTCTTCGCCATTGCCAAACGGAATCGTGACTAAAATCTCTTGGTTTGAGAGGCGGCGAGTCTTGCCCTGAACTCGGCGAACTCGTTTTTCGATGCTGTCAAGCCAGGTTTTAGCGGTGCCATTGCTAAAACTAGTCAGCCGCTCGTCAAGGCGAATGTGCTGCACGATCGCGCCTCGATTGGGACTCTCAAAATCGATGCCTACCTCAGATTTTACGCAGCCTGACAGCATCAAGCTAGCGAACAGAAACACCCAAACCAGGCGCGATCGCAGCAAAAAACGAATCACGGGATCTAGCCACGACAGCCGATCGGGTGAAAAAGCAGCACTTAAGGTTCTGTAAGGCATATTGAGCGAGGTCGGGAGTCCAATAATATCTAACACTACTTTGGAGAAATCGTGGCAAGCGATAGGTTAACCGATATAACTCGCTACAAAATCACCTGCTAGCTCAGCCACGCCAAACCGCCTACGATCAGTCCTGCTGCAATCAACGCTACCCAGATAAAGAGATTGTCTTGGGCGTTGACCTGACTTAAATCCACAGGTTCGGGGATCGCTGGACGAGGCTTTTGCGACAGTTTTGGCGGGATGGCATTGCCAAACTTAGAGACTCCTCGATTGTCTTTGGCTTCGCTGTCCGCTAGTGTCGATAAATCAGGAATCTCAGTCAGCCATTCGGGGCGAGTTTGCAGTTTGGGGGCTTCGAGAATGTAGAGCAGACGCTTTCCCTGCTGGCGAGTCTTGATGTCAGGGTGACGACTGATTTTTTGGCAGAGGGCGATCGCGTCCGATCTCTGTCCGGCAGCTTCATAGGCGGTCACGAGCCAAATTTGCACTTCTCCCCCAAAACGCGAACCTGCATCGACTAAGGCGTTGGCGCGTTCTAAATGCTGTACCGATTTGCGATATTCGCCGCGTTCAAAGGCGTATTTTCCGGTTTCATATTCAGTGGTCGCCAGGTCTAATTGTTCAGAACTCACAGGCTTATTGATTCGTTGAGGCTACTCCTGCATCCTAAAGTATCTGAGGGATGAATTCTACATCTGTAAGCTGGCACAGTCTAAATCAGACAATTAATTCTTTGACTGCAACGCTAAACCCTGATAGAACGTTGTGTGTAGTGGCGATATCTTCTAGCCCTCGCAGTTCTTGCCGTTGACTTGTGATGATCAGCACCCATTGACTATCTGGAAACACCAGCCAAACCTCCTCACACTCAGACGCAAGATATTCTCGAACTTTGGTAAACACCTCTTCGGCTTCATCGTTCGGTGAGATCACCTCAGCCAATAACGAGAAGCTGCGCGGCAGAACCTTAAAGTCGCCGTATTGAGCAACGAGATCGGGCGTTAGGTACGCCACATCAGGGCAGCGAGTTCGTCCAACGGTTCGGCAAGAGGTTTCTGTGTAAACTTCTCCGCCTTGACCACTGGAGTCTGCATAGTTGCCCCAATAACGAGCGAGTCTGGCTTGAATTCGTCCTGTTTTTGCGGTCATATCTTGTTTTTTGATGAGATTTCCATTTACCCACTCAGTGCGATCGCGCGGGTTTGCCAAAAACTCTTCTAGAGAAACGGCAGGGGCATTTGAAGTTGATATCATGAGCACCTCAAAACAGGATTTAGACTTGATCCAAGCTAGGGTTGCGTTTGAGTACGATCGCTCGTTTATCAACCAACGTGATAAAGGCAGGCATGTCAGGAGAGGCACGATCGGCAATCTTCAATTCTGCGACGACTTGGTTAAAGGTTTTGCCCTCGGTCATGCGATAGGCGATTTCTTCAACCTCCGCCCAGGTGAGATCACTTTGCACATAGGCTTTTGCGATCACGTTGAGCAGATTTTCCCATTTGTTGCCCTCGGCTTTGGTCAGCATCGTGTGCGGAATGTTGAGAATGCGATCGAACTCGTAATACCAAGATTTAGGCTGTCGCTTGAGAATGTTCTCAAACAGAACTTGATGATCCGTGATGCTGACGGCTTTATCGGCTTCGGTCGAGACAATAAACATTGGGGCTGACGGCTGGTCTTTTGAGCGTTTAAGAATCTCTTTGCCCATGTCAAGATAGACCCGCAGAGCAGCCACCATAAAGCCTTCATAGCCAATCACCTGATCGGGCGGAGTGTCGTCAATCCATTCAAAATAGGTGTTGAAAGTTTTAACCAGCAAATCAACCACTTTATTGCTGCTGCTGAGATAGGGCGCAAATAGCAACGCCCGATCGATTTCCTTGGCGCGTTCTAGCGCTAGCCAAGCTGCGAGGGTGCCACCACCAGACAGACCCCCGACGACGACGCGATCGCCCAGAGTCTGAGCTTTTTGCAGCCAATCCAACCCAAATTGCTTATAAGTGTCAGGGTTAGTAGGCAGTGGTGGCGGGTTGTCACGATTCCAGTCACCTGCCTGACCGTGACCCGGCATTCTAGGAATCAAAACGTTATAGCCAGCCTGATGTAGCGTGCGTCCCATCGGCAAAAACTGATAGGGAGCCGCCGTAAAGCCGTGAAAAAACAAGCAGACTTTGGAAGTCGGTGCCGAATGTAGCAGGAACTGCGATCGACAGCCCGCATTTTTGACAGGTAGCTTGTCTTCTTGGCTCTTAACCCGTTGAGTAAGGTTGAGTGACGTGATGGGATAGCCGAGACGCGAGAAAAAGTTGAGCATAGAGTGTAAATAAGCAAAGGGTCAGGGGGCGGCAATTCAGAATCTTGAACTTTAAATTCCATGGATCCCTAACGGTTGCCCATAAACTCAGAGGCGACTAACATTGAGCCGATCCCAGCATCGGTGAAGATTTCTAACAGCAGCGCGTGGGGCAGGCGACCGTCGATAATATGGGCAGCGCGAACGCCTTGAGCCAGCGATCGCACACAGCAATTGACCTTCGGAATCATGCCGCCAGAGACGATGCCTTCGTCAATCAGTTGTCGAGCTTCGTGAATGTCTAACCGTGGAATCAGGGTTGCTACATCCTTATAGTCACGCAAAATTCCCGCCGTGTCGGTGAGCAAGATTAACTTTTCGGCACCCAGCGCGGCGGCAAGTTCTCCGGCAACAGTGTCGGCGTTGATATTGTAAGCCTGTCCGGTTTCGTCGGCAGCGACACTAGAAACGACTGGGATATGACCCGCTTTGACCAGCGAGTCTAAAATTTGGATATTGACGTTTGTAACTTCGCCCACAAATCCGATGCCCTCTTCATCGGCAGGGCGGGCAGTAATCAAACTGGCATCTTTGCCGCAGAGTCCTACCGCAGAGCCGCCTGCCTGGTTGATCAGCGAGACAATTTCTTTGTTGACACGACCAACTAACACCATTTCGACGACATCCATTGTGGCGGCATCGGTGACGCGCAGCCCGTTTTTAAACTGCGGCTCAATGCCCAGTTTGTCGAGCCACGAGTTGATTTCAGGCCCGCCTCCGTGTACCAAAACTGGGCGCAACCCCACACACGACATAAACACGACATCGCGGATGACTTTCTCTTTGAGAGCGGCATCCTTCATCGCTGCGCCCCCATATTTGACAACGATCTTGCGTCCGACAAATTGTTGAATGTAGGGCAGCGCCTCACTCAGCACTCGGACTCGTGTGGCTGCGGCTTTTTCAAAGTATTCGCTTTCGTTAAGCATGGGCAAAGTAGAAAGATTGCTATGCAAATTATGCTGCCTGCAACGACGAAACGACGAACCCTGACTTAAAATTTCGTCTGTGCTAAGTCCGAATCTGATTAAAGCTGTTTCATCACTGTGGGCAGCAACTGAGCCGGAATCTTTGAGAATGCTAGGGTTTGACCCTGAATGCCCTGACGATCGTGCAGCGTTTTCACAGTTTGAACCAAATGAGCCATGGCACTTTCACAAAACTCAGGTTTTTCTCGCCAGCCTTGCACGGCTTGCACATGATGAGAGAGTGCTGCCTCTAGATATTGCGATCGCGTCTCGGTTTCTAGCGTGGCTCGATCGTCGGTTGCTAATTGATGGTAAGCCGATCCTAAATTGTTATGAGCCGCATATAAATCAAACGTCAGTACCGGAGCATGAGATGGGTCGGTAGGCGAGAGAGAGTGCGCGGCAGCGATCGCCTCTTTATACGCCTTGATTGCGTTGTGCAGATGTTGCGATCGGTCTTCGTAGTCAGTAGATGACAAGTTTGCCAGGTGCCAATAAGCAGTGCCCAGATTGTTTTGGGTCGCAGCATTGGCAGCCGGGGCCAATTCTAGCGTGCGGTAAATTAGGGCGATGCGATAGGCTCCGATCGCCAGCATCAAAAAGTCTTCTTGAGTGGCGCTGAGTGATTCAGCCAAGTCGTGACTTTGCCGACATTGAGACAGGTTCCAGTAAGCGGTGCCCAAATTGTTTTGGATCATGGCGTAGTGCAATGGCTCCTGCTCTGAGTCGTAGTGATGGAGCGCTTCGATATAAGCCGCGATCGCAGACTGCAAATTTGAGATCGGTGCTTTGTGCTGGGCTAGATTCCAGAAGGCGGTGCCGAGATTGTTTTGAGTGGCAGCATAGCGGGACGGATCTTCGGTTGCCGATCGATGCATCAAGGCATTTTGATAAGCGCTGATCGCGAGCTGCAAATTTTCTGCGGGGTCTTCACGGTAGGCGCGATCGCTATAAGCTGACCCCAGATTGTTTTGAATCATGGCGTAAGTCTGCGATCGCGTTTCAGGATCGATCTGATCCAAAGCCAACTGATAGACGTTGATGGCTTTCTCCAAATTGAGAAGTGCCTGATCGGTCAATTGGCGAGACAGCATCCAATAAAGATTGCCAATGTCGTTGAGCACGTCTGGTCGGTCAAAAGAATCTGCCTCTAGCAGATGCAGCACTTGCTCATAGGCAAGAATGGCGATCGTCAAAAATTGCGGCGACGAGTTGCCCTGCTCAATGCGCTCTCGATAGCAGTCTCCTAGACTTTGATAAGCAGCGGAGAAATCGGCGGCAGACGCACGATCGAGGTGCAACGCTTCCAATTGCTGCAAGATGCGGAGTGGCTCACCAGAGTGTTCTAGATTGACAGGATGATTCGTTTCTGACTCAGAAACCTCCTGTTCGATGGCGGCTAAAACCAGGTCAGCGATATCGAGTTCTGCTTGCGATCGTTCTGGAAGTGGAATGGGTTTTGGAATGGGTTTTGGAAGTGGAGCGGATTTGGCGATCGAGGGCTGAGGGCTAAGAGTTGGGGCTTGAATAATTCCCCTAGCTCCTTTTCCTTTTCCTTTGTCTTTGCCAACCGGAGTTGGGTCTCCTTCAAATTCAAAGACTCCGGTGTGCCACTGCCAAAATTCGGGAACCGATTGCAAGATCGATCGACACCAGGGGCGCGACACCCACAGCACCAAATTAAAATCTATCGTGGCGAACTGGTGAGCTAATTGTTGCAGCGAGTTGAGAAACTCACGCTGGATCTGCACAGGCTGACGAGTCAGAGACTCAACCCCAATCATCTGAAAGCTGGTCATCGGGTCAAAGGCTGATTTCATGCGCCAAGGTTGTGACGATCGCCAGTGATGAATTTGCTCTAAAACATCTGGGTTTGCCAGACTGAGGTTGAGCGTCACTAGCTTAGGGTCGTCTGCCTGACTGTTATGAATGCGTCTTGTTTTAAGCTCTTCAGCGCCAAAGTTAAGCGGCGAGGTTTCTAAGTCTGCCTGAAGTCTTGCTGCAAAGCGATCGCGCAGCCGCACATTATCACAGACGGCAATCAAGATCTGCCGACGGAGATTTAGACTTAGCGCCAGCCTTAAGCGAAGGTAGATGGGTTGATTCAAGCTTGAGAGATTTTGAGAAGCAAGCTCGGTCACAGGGTTGCTAGAGGCAGGTTGATCATCAACGAGTGGCATCAGCGATCATCCAAGTCACGCAAAATGACGGTATAGATTGTGATGCTATTCTTTTCGACTCGGTTTTGCCAAGGTCAGGATGGAATGGACAGTTTCAGAAGTGACTAACCACGCCACTACTAATAACTATGTTAAGCGTTTTGCTCACAACTGGATGAGCGCGATCGCCCAGTCAAGTGCTTAACGACTCAGTATTTCTCAAAATTTTAAACACACAAAAGCCAGGTACTCACTAATACAAGCAACCTGGCTATCTCAAAACCAATTAGATCTGAGGTGTTATTGAAAAGTTGATATCAAAGCAAAAATCTTATGACACAGAAACCGCCACAAAAATCAATCCACCTACTAGCAGAGCGCCAACCGTACCCATGATCATGTAGTTGCGTTTTTGTGACGCGGTTGGAGGAGTGGCTTCGTAGATCTTTGGTTCGATCGCGTAGTTGTTTAAGCGACCGCCTTCTTCAACGGTGTAGCGCATAGTAATGTCTCCTGTGTGGTTTTGTTAAGTTTAGCAAACTTTGAGTAATTGTTCTCACTCTGAGGTAAGAAATTTTAGCATTTGTGTTTTTCTAGACCCAGATAGACAAAAATTCAGTGAGTTGCCAAGCTATTAATAGATATCTACCAAATTGAAATTACAATCGAAGATCTCAAAACTACAAAGCAACTTACTCATGACCACATCCAATGAAACTGACGGCATTTATCCCAGACTCGATCGCGTGGTTGAAAACATTGAGATGCTGACTGAACAGGTAGGGCGATTAACTGAGGGACTGACAGAAATTAGGTTAACCACCCAGCAGCAAGCGATCATTAGTCAGCAGCAAGCCGACAACATTACGCGCCTAGTCACTATTGTCGATCGCCAAACTCAAATGTTTGAAAAGCTATTTGACCAGCAGCAGCCGTAGAACAAAGCCCAGACCATTCAAGCCCCGATCGTGCCGGTTAAAGGTGAACTCGCACTAGCATAAGCTTTGATCGGAATCCGCCCAGCTTGGTAGGCGAGACGACCTGCCTCAGTGGCGAGATTCATCGCTCTTGCCATCGCCATTGGATTAGTTGCCAACGCGATCGCCGTATTCACCAACAGCGCATCGGCTCCCATTTCCATCGCTTGGGCAGCTTCGCTAGGGGCACCAATGCCAGCATCGACCACTACCGGAACCTTTGCATTCTCAATAATGATCTGAATATTGGCGGCGTTTTTAATGCCTTGACCTGACCCGATCGGCGAACCCAACGGCATCACCGTCACACAGCCAACCTCTTCTAATCGCTTGGCTAACATGGGATCGGCATTGATATAAGGCAACACGGCAAAGCCTTCTTTAACCAACTGTTCGGCGGCTTGAAGGGTGCCGATCGGGTCGGGCAGCAAATACTTCGCATCGGGAATCACTTCCAGCTTGACAAAATTGTTGTCTTCCTGACCGAGCAATTTTGCCATTTCTCGACCCAGACGAGCCACTCGCACCGCTTCTTCAGCCGTTTGACAGCCTGCGGTGTTGGGCAGCATCCAGATCTTTGTCCAGTCCAAAGCTTCAGCGAGTCCTTCGTGCCCTGGTGCGTGGGTCTGCACGCGACGAACCGCTACCGTGACGATTTCGCTGCCGCTGGCTGCAATGCTGTGGCGCATCTCTTCAAAGGTGCGATATTTTCCCGTTCCGGTCATGAGGCGCGATCGAAACGTCTTTCCGGCGATCACTAAACTATCTTCTATCGGACGTTCTACGGGTTTATCGAGTGTCTGCATATCATTCCCTTCCTTCGGTTCCAATCAAATCGTCGGGGTTGTGCCCCATTGCTCTGAGTTGCGCTTTTAAGCGATCGACCTCAGCTTCTGCCTGATTTACTCTTTGTTCGGCTTGTTCGGCTCGTTGATGTTCTCGTTCGGCTCGTGCAGCGATTTCTTCGTAGCGCTCAAATAGTCGCCCATCGGGTCGATAGAGTTCTAAGCCACCGTCTGGGTTGAGGGTGAAGCGCACCTTTAAGCGAGGACTCACCCATTCTTCCATCACCTCGATTTCTTCCAATCTATCGTTTTGGCGAAGAAATCCTCCTAGACTCAAACGATCGGGATCGTAGATGTAGTATTCTTCCACGCCATAACGCTCGTAGAACTGAAACTTCCGAGTCATTTCAGGAATCGTGTTGCCCGGAGAGATAATCTCGAAGACGACTTGTGGAGGAATATTTTCTTCTTTCCACTGTTGGTAGCTGCCTCTGTCGCCTTTGGGTCGCCCAAACGCCACCATCACATCGGGCGCTTGGCGCAGCTTGTTGTTGCCTTCAACGGGATACCACAGCAAATCTCCCCCAACAAAAATTTGTGGATGATCACTAAACAACCAATCCACACCTTTTTTGATGTAGACAATATACTCAAACTGTCGAGTGTTATCTGACATTGGCAACCCGTCAGAATCGGGATAAACGATCGACGTAGGGGTAGTGACCATTGGCTGGTTTCCTGCCTTTTGCTTTCAGGTTGAAGCGCGAGTGAGAGTTTCAATTATGGCTGAAATCGAGACTGACCGACTGCAACTCCGTAAGTTGACCGCCTCGTCGCTGTCGCCAAACCCGAAAATATCGCGTCCCGCCGAGTTATGGATAAAGTTAGGGTGCAATACGAAAAGAATCTCGAATACTACAGCGTAGATTGGGTGTACTACGGATTGAACCGTGACCAGTGGAAAGCATCTAGCAACGGGTCAAATTTTTGGTGCAGAACGAGATTTGCGATCGTCACTCCTGTAATCGGCGCTAATAGAATTCCGTTGCGGTAGTGTCCGGTTGCTAAGGTCAGATTGCGATAGGGACTCGCCCCTAGAATCGGCAGTTCATCGGGTGTGGCAGGTCGAAACCCCCACCAAAACTCTTGAATTGGATCGTTCTGTAAAGCAGGATAGAGCCGAATCGCCGCCGATAAAAGTCTTTGAATCCCAAGGGGCGTATTTCCGCGAGTAAAGCCAACAT
Organism: Phormidesmis priestleyi ULC007; assembly: GCF_001895925.1. Lineage (GTDB taxonomy): Bacteria > Cyanobacteriota > Cyanobacteriia > Leptolyngbyales > Leptolyngbyaceae > Phormidesmis_A > Phormidesmis_A priestleyi_A. Next base: position 127,393 of record NZ_MPPI01000013.1, read on the forward strand.
CCTCGCTGGTTGCGCCGATGATAATCCGTCCGTCTTGTCGAGGCACGAGATAGCTATCTGACCCATACAGCACGGTTTGCAGGGGCATCGATTCGGGTAACATCTGCACCGATAGCATTTGTCCCTTTTTGGGCGTAACGGGAATCGGCAAAAGGGTTTGTGACCAGGCTCCGGTTGCCAGAATATAGTGATCGGCTTGCCAAGTTCCGGCGGAGGTTTGAAGATGAGTGACGCGATCGCCGTTCTGCACAATTTTCTCGACCGTCACCCCAGTTTGAATTTCAACCCCCAATTCTTGAACAGCGACCCATAGCGCTTTGGCTAGCAAGCGATTGTCTACCTGCGCGTCTTCAGGAAACCACCAGCCGCCTATGACATCAGACCCTAAACCAGGTTGACTTTGGTGAATGGTGGCACGATCAAGCCAAACCGATTCTAAATTGTCAGCCTTTAAGGCTAGATTCTCTTGATAAGCGGGTGCCAAGATTCCACAAGCCCAATAGCCCGTTTCGAGTCCGGTGAGTTCTTCTAATTTTTGAGTCCAGTTGGCGTAGAGAGCACGGCTGCGGAGACACAAATCTAGCAGGGGGCTGGGAGGAATGCGTTCGGCTTGAGGAGCAAGCATTCCGGCGGCGGCATGAGTGGCGGCTTCGGTGAAATCGCGACAGACGATCGTCACCGAAGCACCCTGTCGTTTTAGCTCTAGGGCGATCGCTAAACTGATGATCCCGCCTCCAATCACTAAAATCTCACCAGTGGACTTCATCGTTTTACTAAAACTGTGGGATTGACAAAATGCATTTAAACAGTAAGAGACAGTAACTTTTAATCGCTACTGCCTCTTAGTCACTTATTTAATGGTAGTGCCATCCAAGCGTTGGTTACGCAGGAAGCAGCACTGTGTCAATGATGTGGATTACGCCATTATCAGCAGCAACATCAGGGGTCACGACTGTGGAGTCATTCACCTTGACACCGTTAGAAGCATCAATTTTTACGTCTGAGCCTTCAACTGTTTTTGCTGATTTCAGCTTAACGACATCAGCCGCCATCACTTTGCCTGAGACAACGTGATAGGTCAGAATTTTCTTCAGCTTAGGAAGATCCTTGAGCAACCCTTCAACGGTGCCCGCTGGGAGTTTAGCAAATGCTTCATCGGTGGGCGCGAAGACGGTGAAAGGGCCTGCGCCCTTAAGCGTCTCTACTAATCCAGCAGCTTTAACCGCAGCAACTAGGGTGGTGAAAGAACCAGCGTTAACAGCAACATCAACTATATCAGCCATGAATTCACCTAGTTTTTTGTGTAGACTGTTACAGAATAACATATTTTTACAAAAGTTTACGATTCTTATAAATCGGTTTATCGGTAGGGAATGGTCACCAACCATCACTCCGACCTGGCATCTCGACGCACGGCCAGGCGTGAACCTAAACTGACGATGCCGCCTCCAATTACCAAAATGTCAGATGTAGACTTCATCGATCCTAATTATTTCCTACGACAGCTACCATCCTGCTCGTACCACACGCAGTCGAGCCGGGAGAGTGCGCCGCCCTGCGCCAGAATTAGCGGTGCCATCGCTGGGGGATAGAGTGGTCGTGTCGGTTGAAGGGGTGTCACCATTGCTTGAACTGCCGCCTGGTGCATAATTTTGGGTGCCAGGACGGTTGGCTGGGTTATTGGCAGTGATCGATTGACCCCCTGTGCCTTGGGCGTTTGGGTCGGGGATTGCTGTTTGATCCATTTGATTGGTGCCACTTTTGTTAAAGGGAAACACTCCAGCAATGTTTAAGATCCAGGTGACTGCGATCGCCACCAATGTACCCCCAATTATTCTGCCAGGATAATTCATAATCGTCTGATCACTACTTCAGTTGCTTTCAAGTTACCTAAGTTTCAATTAAAACACTTGGCACTGAGGGTAGAGAATTGCCTCTACCCAATAAACTTCCAGACTAGTTCATCGTCTTTGATAGGGATAGTCAGTTTATTGTCCCAGTTTTAGAAGGCTTTGAGCCGAGAAGCTTGTTTACTCTCAAGAACGTTTACGATCGAGGTCTAATAATCGCTTCTAAATCTCCTTAAAATTAAGTTTCTCATTATGTTTAAGCACTTATGACTTCAGATTCTGCTGATCGCGTCTGGATTTACGACACCACGCTACGAGACGGTGCCCAGCGCGAGGGATTATCACTGTCGATCGAAGACAAACTGCGAATTGCTCGTCGCCTCGATCAGTTGGGCGTTCCTTTTATTGAGGGAGGCTGGCCCGGGGCCAACCCCAAAGATGTGCAGTTTTTTTGGCAGCTTAAAGAACAACCGTTGACCCATGCTGAAATGGTTGCCTTTTGCTACACTCGTCGCCCTGGGAAAAAAGCCGCCACTGACCCGATGCTGCAACCGATTCTCGCGGCGGGAACTCGTTGGGTGACGATCGTCGGCAAATCGTGGGATCTGCACGTCATTGAAGGGCTGCAAACTACGCTCGACGAGAACTTGGAAATGATTCGCGACACGATCGCTTATCTCCGCACTCAAGATCGGCGAGTTATTTATGATGCCGAACACTGGTTTGATGGTTATAAATACAACCCTGACTATGCGTTAAAAACGTTGAAGACGGCGATCGCAGCCGGAGCCGAATGGATCACTTTTTGCGACACCAATGGCGGCACTTTGCCTCACGAAATTAGTCAAGTTGTGCAAACCGTTCTCAAACAGCTAGAGCCGCTCTCAGCCCTCAATTCTCAAGCTTTGCCCCAGTTTGGCATTCACACCCACAACGATTCTGAACTCGCCGTAGCAAACGCGATCGCCGCCGTCCAGTCAGGGGTTCGCATGGTGCAAGGCACGATTAATGGCTATGGAGAGCGCTGCGGTAACGCTAATCTTTGTTCAGTGATCCCCAATTTGCAACTCAAGCTCGGCTACGCTTGCATTCAGTCAGAGGCGCTGGCAAAGCTGACAAAATTGAGCCGCTATGTCAGCGAAATTGCCAACCTAGCGCCGGATGATCACGCGCCCTTTGTCGGACTCTCTGCCTTTGCTCACAAAGGTGGGCTACACGTCAGCGCCGTCGAGCGCAACCCGATCACCTACGAACACCTTCAGCCCGATCTGATTGGCAACAGCCGCCGAATTGTGATCTCAGATCAAGCGGGGTTAAGCAACGTTTTGGCAAAAGCCCGCAGTTTAGGCATTGACTTAAATCGGCAAGACCCCACCTGTCGTCAAATTTTGAAGCATCTGAAGGATCTAGAGAGTGAAGGCTATCAGTTTGAGTCAGCCGAAGCTAGTTTTGAACTGTTGATGCGCGAAGCATTGGGGCAGCGATCGCTACCCTTTGAGATTAAAGGATTTCAGGTTCACTATGACCGGGTGCCTGACGGCGAAACGCTGACAGCAAAATCACTGGCAACCGTTAATCTAGCCGTCAACGGTCAAGATATCCTAGAAGCGGCAGAGGGCAATGGCCCAGTTTCGGCTCTAGATGCCGCTTTACGGAAAGCCTTGACTAACTTCTATCCAGAGATCGAGACGTTTTATCTCACTGATTACAAAGTCAGAATTTTAGATGGAGCGGCAGGCACCTCTGCAAAGACTCGTGTTTTAATCGAATCGAGTAACGGCTCTCAGCGTTGGACGACGGTTGGCGTGTCGAGCAATATTCTAGAAGCGTCTTATCATGCTGTTGTCGAAGGATTGGAGTATGGTTTGATGTTGCAGGCGAAAGCATTAGTGCTTTCCTAGAGGATTGATTTCTAGAGATTTTGATCAAAAAGAGTCACTTGTTCCAAATATGAGAAAGTACGGTAACATGAGAAACTAGAAAAGGCACTTCTCGACAAAGCAACCATCCACGTCTTGCTAAGTCCTTGCTATGAAGCGAGCATAAGAAATTAACACAATTTAATCATGATTAAGGAAGGTATGACTCCACAAGTTGCTCACCCGATGGTGAAGCTACAGCGCCAGGTGCGATCGCTGATCGACTCAAAACTGCTCAAACCCAGTGATAGCATTTGGAAGATTGCTCTTCTCTATGGAGATGAGTGGGCTTATTGGAAGCAAGAACTTTTGTCGTTTGAGTTTACGATGCAAGATCCCGTCAGTGAACTGCTATCAGTAGACGCTTGGGACGAAGAAAACGCTGAATGATCAAGTTTGATTAGGACTTACGCAAACCTCGGAGGTTTTAACCAAGAATCAAGCATCGTGACCGACAGAGTGGCTTAAACCTCCGAGGTTTTGGTCAAAATGCGTAAGTCCTGTTGATGCAATTTTCACCAAAGTTGCTCTAGGTTGGGTCTGACTTTGGCACGGATGGCGATCGCTGTAATGTTGTCGTGACCGTTATATTGGTTGGCAAGCTCGATCAGTTGATTTACGCCTTGCTCAAGGTTAGTCAGGGAGCTAACTAGCGGGTCAATATGGGTTGCACAGTGCGTTTCTAGTAGATCGTTGTCTGTCAAACCATCAGACGCGAGAATTAGCACCATGTCTTCGTTGAGTTCAAAAAACTGAATATCAGGACTGATAAAGTTTTCGTCGCGAGGCCCTAGCGCTTGCGTAAGCTGGTAGGCATCTGGGCGGCTATAGGCGATCGTCGCTTCGATACCGCGCTGAATTTCTCGCTGACCAACCTCGTGATCGACGGTGACTTGCTTTAAGCCTCCCTTGCGGCTATAGCGATAGAGGCGACTGTCTCCAACGTGAGCCACGGCAGCCTCGGTGTTTTTAATCAGCAGCAGCACCATCGTAGTGCCCATTCTGCCGCTGCCCGATCGAGCGTTTTGTTGATTGACATCATAAATGGCTTGGTTGGCTAACTGCACGGCTTCACGAATCACTGCCAGAGGCGGAAGCCCAGATGAGTTAGCGGCATCGGCATGCCAATAATTTTGGAAATAGTGCAACAAGGTGTCTACAGCTAACCGACTGGCAACTTCACCGCTGGCATGTCCGCCCATGCCATCACAAAGAATATATAAGCCCTGTGCCCGAACAGTTCTGCTAGACGGGGTTTGATTTTTCTTGATCTGGGTATCAACGCCAAAACAGTCTTCGTTGTGATCGCGAGTTCTTCCGATGTCAGTTCTCCCAGCGTCTTCGAGGCTAAACAACTGCATCGGCAGGACAATGGTCGGCATGTCGTCGCCCTCTTCTTCGGGTTGGAGGGTAACGGCTTCTGAAGCTTCATCCTCAAGGCTCTCTAGAGGAACACTTGTCGGGTCGGGGGTTGGCAGATCTTGAGGGTTAGGAATCATATCGACTTCAGTGAAACTTGCTTGGATCTCGTGAGCGATCGCTTCAAGGCGCGATCGTAGCTCATCGGTTGTTATCAGTTTACCCATTTGCAGATCGGCAATCAGCAAATGCAGCGCTGCTATTTGAGTCTGAGAGCGTTGATCGAGCAGAAATCGCCAGGTTTCGCCCAGGTTTTGCAGCGATGGCGCAGGCAAGGGGTCTTGCATCAATTTCTGTAGACACAACATCTGGTCTTCATCAATTCGCAAGTTTTGGGTGTCTAGCAAGCTCTGACAACACTGCCACGGGGCTAGCGCTTCCCAAGTTGAGACCATTTCATAAAACCAGTGCAACACTTGCGGCATCGATAAGGCATGATCGTCACGCAAGCAATCGATCAGTAACGTGAGGTGAGATCGATCTTCTAAGAGAATATCTTCTGATTCACAAGCATCGTAAACCTGGGGAATGACTTGGTGAAGCTGCGATCGCAGTGTTAAATAAATTTGCACGTCGATCTCGACCTGACGATCGCAATCAAGACAAGCTTCTTGAGCCAAAGAGGTGCCACACTCTTGACAAAATTTGTTTGAACTGGGGTTCTCGAACTGACACTGAGGACAGACAAGCATTCGGGTCTTCCTATTTCCGATGGGGAAGTCTTACCAATCTTACGCAGAATTTCTCTGAGTCGCCGATTCTGTAAAGATTCACTCAAGGTTTGGGAAGCGTTAAAATGGAGTTCAGTTGCCCAGATATATTATTTTTGAGACTTTATGACGACTGCTGCGCCAGCAAAAACTCAATATGAAGCGGTGATCGGGCTAGAAACTCACTGCCAGTTAAGCACCGAAACTAAAATTTTCTCTGACAGTTCTGCCAAGTTTACTGCCGAGCCAAACACTCACATTGACCCGATTTGCATGGGGATGCCAGGAGTGCTGCCTGTGCTGAACCAAAAAGTGTTGGAATACGCGGTCAAAGCCGGACTGGCGCTTAACTGTCAGATTGCGCCTTATAGCAAGTTCGATCGTAAACAATATTTCTATCCTGACCTGCCCAAAAATTATCAGATTTCTCAATTTGATTTGCCGATCGCTGAACACGGTTGGGTCGAAATCGAGCTTTTAGATGCAGACGGCAATCCGGTTCGTAAAAGAATTGGAGTGACGCGCCTGCACATGGAAGAAGATGCCGGAAAACTCGTACATGGAGGCAGCGATCGTCTATCAGGTTCGACCTATTCGCTAGTGGACTATAACCGGGCGGGCGTTCCGCTGGTTGAGATTGTCTCAGAACCGGATTTGCGATCGGGGCAAGAAGCCGCCGAATATGCTCAAGAGGTGCGGCGAATCATGCGCTATCTGGGCGTGAGTGACGGCAATATGCAAGAAGGTTCGCTGCGCTGTGATGTGAATATTTCGGTGCGTCCGATCGGGCAAAAGGAGTTTGGCACCAAAGTTGAAATCAAAAACATGAACTCCTTTAACGCCATTCAACGTGCGATCGATCACGAGATTGAGCGGCAAATTCACGCGATCGAAACCGGAGAGCGCATTCTTCAAGAAACGCGTTTGTGGGAAGAAGGAACGCAACGCACGATTAGTATGCGAATTAAAGAAGGCTCCAGCGATTATCGCTATTTTCCAGAGCCAGATTTAGGGCCGATCGAAGTTCCCTCAGAGCAGCTAGAACAATGGCGCAGCGAGTTACCCGAACTGCCTTATCAAAAGCGTCCTCGCTACGAGACCAACTTCGGACTTTCGGCGTATGATGCGCGGGTGTTGACCGACGATCGCGACATCGCCGAATATTTTGAAGCGGCTGTGGCTGCCAAAGCAAATCCCAAACAAGCCGCTAATTGGATCATGGGCGACATCAGCGCCTATCTCAACAACGAGCGCAAAAGCATCAAAGAGATTCCGTTGACTCCGATCGCGCTGGCTGAATTAACGGCTTTAATCGATGCCAACACGATTAGCAACAAAATTGGCAAAGACATCTTGCCCGAACTGTTGACCAAAGGTGGCTCCCCTAACGAGATTGTCGAGCGTGAGGGCTTGGTGCAAATCTCAGATAGTGGCGCGATCGAGGCGGCGATCGAGGCTGTCATTGCAGCTAACCCCAAAGAGCTTGAGCAATATCGCGGTGGTAAGACAAAACTTCTGGGCTTCTTTGTCGGTCAAGTCATGAAACAAACGGGCGGACGGGCCGACCCCAAAATGACCAATCAGCTCCTGGCAAAAAAACTCAACGGCTAACGAAGAATTCTGATTCTTTTGTGAACTTTTGACGAAAATGCCGATGATTTTGTATAAAAGTTCTTTAAGGGGTTTCACCCCTCACCCCCTTAATGCCATACTGTGCTGAGTAGATGCACCCTGATGACAGGGGGAGTCGTAAAGCGACCCTCCCTTTTTTCTTGTCTTTTGTGAGTGCTTTGTTGTAGAGAGCGACACACCTGTTACTTACGGTAAGCCATGAGCTTGATATAATCGCCTCTCATAGACAGCTCAGGACAGGAGAGGCAATATCATGACATGGCAGAAAATTTCAGGCGGGGTGACGGCACCTAAAGGCTTTCGATCGACCGGAATTATCGCCGGATTAAAGCCTTCAGGCTTGCCAGATCTGGCGCTGATTGTCTCGGATGTAGATGCGATCGCGGCAGGTGTATTCACCACCAGTCAAACTAAAGCGCCTGTGGTTGATTATTGCCAAGAGCGCTTGCAGTCAAAGCAAAGCGCCCGCGCTATTCTCTGCAATGCTGGGCAGGCAAACGCTGCAACGGGCGCTCAAGGAATGCTGGATGCGCTGGAATGCGCTCAGTTAATTGCTCAAGCGCTGACTATCTCTTCAGATCTGGTGCTGCTGGCTTCGACTGGGGTGATTGGGCAGCGTAACAAAATGGAAGCAATTCGGGCGGCGGTTCCTAACTTGGTTGCTTCTCTGAATGAAAATGGCTCGGATGCTACCGCGAAAGCGATCTGCACCACTGACTTAGTGACCAAATCGATCGCTCTCGAAACGATCATTGGCGATCGCCCTGTCCGAGTGGGCGGCATTGCTAAAGGATCAGGCATGATTCACCCCAACATGGCGACGATGTTGTCGTTTGTGACCTGCGATGCTGCCGTTTCTCCTCAACTCTGGCAACAAATGCTGAGTCGAGCCGCCGATCGGAGCTTTAACCAAATTACGGTAGATGGTGACACGAGTACGAATGACACGCTGATTGCTCTGGCAAATGGTCAATCTCGTACTCCTGCGATCACCGAAATGGGCGCAGAGGCAGAAACGCTAGAAGCAATGCTGACTGAAGTGTGTACCTATTTAGCGAAGTCGATCGCACGAGATGGCGAGGGGGCAACCTGTTTGATTGAGGTGCAGGTGTCTGGCGCGATCGACGATGCCTCGGCGCGGCGAGTTGCAAAGACGATTGCGGGTTCTTCGCTCGTCAAGGCGGCAATTTTTGGACGCGACCCTAATTGGGGCAGAATCTCGGCGGCGGCAGGTCGGGCAGATGTGCCGTTTGAGCAAGAGCATTTGCAAATCAAATTGGGCGATTTCTTAATGATGCAAAATGGCCAACCGCAACCCTTCGATCGGGCGGCTGCCAGTAACTATCTCAAACAACAAGCTGACGCGAGTACGCTGCCTCGTCCTGCTGGCACACTGGTGAGCGCTGAGATAAGTAACGAGTTGCTTGTGATGGAAGGAAACCATCCGGTGGCGTTCGATCGAGGAATACCCCACACTCAATATGTCAGTCATCCCGTGATGATTGAGGTCACGATCGGCAACGGGTCAGGCATAGGTCAAGCATGGGGCTGTGATCTCAGCTATGACTACGTGAAAATCAACGCTGAATACACAACCTAAAACGATGTCTGAACTTTGTAAAATCGCGATCGTTGGCACCAGTGGCTCCGGCAAAACCACGTTGGCGCGTCAAACGTCTCAACGGTTGGCGATTCCTCATGTCGAGTTAGATGCCCTGCACTGGGAGCCAAATTGGACTGAAGCGCCGATCGACGTGTTTCGATCGCGAGTTGAGAAGGCTTTGAGCGGTGAATCTTGGGTTGTGGATGGCAACTACAGCAAGATTCGTCCGCTGGTTTGGAGCCGCGCTGACACGATCGTATGGCTCGATTATTCGTTTCCGATCGTGATCGGTCAAATCATTAACCGCACCATTCGGCGGGTTGTGATGCGAGAAGCTTGCTGTAATGGCAACCGCGAGACGTTTCAGAAATCGTTTTTGAGCCGTGATTCGGTGATTGTTTGGGCAGTGCAGACTTATCGGAAAAATCGCAAACGGTATCTGTCTCTATTTCAACAACCAGAATTCGCGCACCTCAAAAAAGTGAGATTGACTTCTCCAAAAATGACGCAAGGCTGGTTAGAAGAGATTTCTCAATCCCGCAAAATCGAAAATTAGGAAGCAGAATCTATCTCAAGGGTGAGGAAACTGCATTTCTCAAGATAGAGCGATCGAGCCACCAAAACAGAGTATATTAATCTTGCGAAGAAAACAAATCAAACTACTTCCAAGTTTCTGAAGCTTTTACCCTTTCTTCTTCACACCCCACGTAAGTTATTTGCTGGGCTATACAGAACCCTTTATTAGAAAAGTTTCGGCTTTTCTGCTGACCCTATCTCAAACAAATAACACGGCAGAGGTTCGCTTCTGTCGTGTTATTTGTTTGAGGACTACGAGGCCGGCTTTTGGGCTTGGATGACCTGGAGACTACCACCTGAATGAAGGGTACGATCGCTCACCTGAAATCCAATTTCTGTTAATAAAGCAGCTACATCAGTTTTAATGAATTGCCACGCCGTTTCTGTCTCAAACAACCAAAAGAAAGCGGCTAATCCTGGCACAAAAATCGGATTGGTTGGCGCATGGAAATCTACCATTGCGAAATAGCCATTAGGCTTTAAGACTCGATAAACTTCTTGCAAAATTTGACGCAATTGTTCGGTTTCCATCTCGTGCATTGCAGCACTGGTGTGGACTAAATCAAACTCATTATCCGAAAGCGGAATTTCTTCAGCAAAGGCTTCTACATAATCTGCTTGAGGCACGTTTTGCTTCGCTCGTTTAATCGAAAGCGGTGAGGCATCTAGTCCTGTAACGTGGCGCGATCGCTGCACTAAAACCTGAGTCGTTTGCCCACTCCCACAGCACAAATCTAAGATTTTTGAGTCTTGAGCGATCGGCAACCCTTGCAATGCCAACTGTCGAAATCGCGATTCTCCACCAACTGCCAGCGCAGCAGCGCGCGAGATGCCATCATATAACCACTGATATTGATAACTGAGATCTCGAAGAATCGTTGCCATTAGACCTCCTGCATGAATAAAATTCTCGATATAAGCTCTCTCAGATCTCGCTCCGCTTAGGTCGGCTTGTGCCCCCTAAATCCCCCATTCTGGGGGACTTTGAGAAGACTTGCGGTTTCAAAGTCCCCCAGAATGGGGGATTTAGGGGGCGTTCCCGAATTCACGCAGGAGGTCTATTGTTTCAACCTATCCTTTATTTCTGCGACTCAACGCGGCTTCTACGGCCTGCTGCTGATCGCGCCGACTAATCCACTGATGATAAGTGCGCGTGTGAACTGCCACCGAATGTCCCATCATTCTGGCTGCAACGGTGTCTGATAACCCGAAGTGAATGGTTCTCACTGCCCACGCGTGGCGCAGATCATAGGGCGAAAAAGGCACACTATAGCGACGAAATTGCGCCGTTACTCGTTGTCCGACCGTTTGTAGTGTAGTTTTTGTGAGATCAGTCTCGATCGTCGGCAAACCACCCTTTTTCAAATCAAATTCTTCAATCCATTCTGGGTAGAACGCCCAAACTTCATGGCTGCCAGTTTTGGTAGTCGGCAAGACTTGAATCATCGTTTCATCTCGACTTAACGCTGAATAGTCACAAAAAAAGACTTCATGATTTCTCAGCCCATAAGTCGCCATGACTCCATAGACAAAACGCCACGCTGGGTTAGGAATCGTCTGCCAGACTGCCACAATTTCTTCGTCAGTTGGGAGCTGCCTGACTTTGGTTTGACTGTTGCCATAGCCACCCCAAAATGTCTTTAACTCAGTGGGAAGTTTGAGATTGAGAAATTCTGCTAAAGCACTCAATGCCGTGCAGCAGACTTGACGACTGCGAGAATTAATTTCAGTTGAGTGAATGGTTTTGTGAATGGCTTCCACGATCGTTAGATGGGGTTGAGCCTCGGCGATCGCTGCCAGCTTTTTTAAATAAGGCGCGTAAGCAGAGTTCCAGGTAGTTTTAGTAGAACCGGGTTTGATTAAGCGATTGGGCTGTGCTAAAAAGTCCTGCTCAAATGCCTGAAGCTGCTCTAAAAAGTTCATCTGACTCAGACGTTTGCCGCCAAAGGTGAGATAACTTTGCCAGTCAAAACTGTTTTGAATCAACTGCGCCGCGATGATCTTTGCTTCTTGCTCAGCTTGCTTCAGCCCTGCATTGGTTGCAGGTAGACCCAAACTCAGACGCTGCTGATAAGGGCGCAACCGCAAACTATCGGGGCGAGGCGGCAACGTCGCCCTCAAATTTAGCTTAATGCCCCGTCGCTCAATTTGCACCCCCATCTGAGCGACTTTTAAGCGCTGATTGAGTTGAGCAATGCGCCCATCGATCGCCTCGCAGGCTTTTGCAGAAATTACATCTATCTCTGCCATGATCTACTAATCTGAATACAAGATCTCAACTTTAGAGGATGATTGGCTTAACGCTCATCCCGTCGAATTAAATGTCAACAATGCTAAACTTTTGTGTCGGAACTATCAAAAATCATGTTTTTCACAAAACAGATTGACCGATTTTCGTCAGACTCATGAAGATTTTATTGTTAAAATCAGTAACGAAGCTGAGAACTCTAAGGAACTTTTAGTAGCCATGGGTCGAGTAGGCGTTTTATTACTTAACTTGGGCGGGCCCGATCGATTAGAAGATGTTCGTCCCTTTCTCTATAATTTATTTTCTGACCCGGAAATTATCCGCCTCCCGTTTCCCTGGCTGCAAAGTCCTTTGGCATGGCTAATTTCAACCTCGCGGGCAAAAAAGTCACAGGCAAACTATCAGCAAATCGGCGGCGGCTCTCCATTGCGGCGCATTACCGAAGAGCAGGCACAGGCACTCCAGCAGGAGTTACAAAAACACGGGCAAGACACCAATGTCTATATTGGGATGCGCTATTGGCACCCATTTACCGAAGAAGCTGTCGCGCAGATTAAACGCGATGGAGTCGATCGTTTAGTCGTTTTGCCTCTCTATCCTCACTTTTCGATTAGCACCAGTGGCTCCAGTTTCCGCTTGCTAGAAGACTTGTGGGCGAAAGACCCAGCGTTGCAGCAGATCAAATACACCGTCATTCCATCTTGGTATGACAGCCCAGGATATTTAGAGGCAATGGCAGATCTGATCGCTCAACAGATTGATCAGTTGCCCAACCCAGATCAGGCTCACGTTTTCTTTAGCGCTCATGGCGTTCCGGTCAGCTATGTTGAAGAAGTGGGCGACCCTTATCAGCGCGAAATCGAAGCATGTGCGCGGTTGATTATGCAGCGTCTTGGCAGACCAAACGCCTACACGCTGGCCTATCAGAGTCGAGTTGGCCCGGTCGAATGGCTCAAACCTTACACCGAGGATGCCATCAAAGAACTGGCTGAGAAAGGCGTTCAAGATCTGGTAGTCGTGCCCTTGAGCTTTGTCTCAGAACACATTGAGACGCTGCAAGAAATCGACATGGAATATCGGGAAGTCGCCGAAGAAGCCGGGATCGAGCGATTCAGCCGAGTTCCAGCTTTAAATATTCACCCGGTGTTTATTAACGATTTGGCAACTTTGGTCGTCAATGCGCTCAATGCCCCAGAAGTAAAATTTGCCGATGTTGTGCATCCTGGAAAGAATGTCAAGATGTATCCTCAAGAAAGCTGGCAGTGGGGTCTCACCACGTCTGCTGAGGTTTGGAATGGTCGGGTGGCGATGATTGGCTTGATCGCTCTGATTATAGAGATGCTGACGGGTCGCGGGCCTTTACACGCATTTGGACTTCTTTAAGCACGATCGCTCAAGCTATCAATAAATTTACCTAGTGGGGATTCTAAATTTAGAGTCCCCATTATTTTTTAGTCACGATCGCGCAACTGACGAGATTCCTCGTTTGGCAAGGAGTCTCGCTGCATTGACTTGCCCGATCGTTCATCGTGTTTTTGCCAACGCCGCCAAGCCTGAGAACTGCGAATTGCCAACCACAAAAGCAGTAGGGCAACAATTCCTCCCTCTCTTGGGGCATCAAAAGCAAACACTACCAAGCAAACGCACAAAGCATCCTGAACGAAAATCAGCCACAGGGGTAAGCCCTGCAAGCGGTAAAACCATCCCACCTGGACGAGTTTTAGCACAAACGCCAGCAGTCCGCCCACGCCTCCCAATATCCCGACCAGCCAGGGAGAAACATCGGTTGCCTGGGCGATCGCCATCCCCATCAAAGCTCCCACCAAAGGACTGAGCAGCAGTTGCACCACTTGCAACACTCGTTGTCCGAGACGGTTTTTTGAGGCAAACACTTCTACCAGCGACCAACTGACCAAAATGCCTAACATAATTGGCGGCGACACCCGGTTTAACAGGGGGACGTGCGTCCACGCATTGCTTCCAGAGAGCAACCCAATCACCAGTAGAGGTAAAGCAATTCTCATTCCTGCTGCTGCCGAAGCCGAGAGCACGGCTAGGAGAAGTTCTAACATGGCAACTTAATCAGGTAGGGATTGTTAAGCAGAGTTGCTGACGAATCGTAAACTTCTAAAACGACATCTACAAGAAGGGCAGTTTCAGGAGGAAGATGAGATCGGGGCAAAGCGAATCTGCTTGAAGGGATATCGTCATTTTTGCACAGGCTTCTCAAGACAAGGGCAAAGACAAATCCTATGGCTGATTCTCTCCTATCTGATGCGGCACAACCGCTAGAAAGAGCACTAAAGCACACCTCCATCTCTGAAGATGCGATCGAGTCGCTCAAGTTTCCCAAAGCTAGTTTGACGGTTTCGATTCCAGTGCGAATGGATAACGGATCGCTGAAGATGTTTCAAGGCTATCGAGTTCGCTATGATGACACTCGCGGGCCAGGAAAAGGCGGCGTGCGCTATCATCCCAACGTGTCGCTTGACGAAGTGCAATCGCTGGCGTTTTGGATGACGTTTAAATGTGCGGCGTTAAGTTTGCCGTTTGGTGGCGCAAAAGGCGGTATTACGGTCAATCCAAAAGCGCTTTCTCGACTGGAATTAGAGCGGCTGAGTCGAGGCTATATTGACGCGATCGCAGACTTTATTGGGCCCGATGTTGATATTTTGGCTCCTGATGTCTACACCAACTCAATGATCATGGGCTGGATGATGGATCAATACAGCATCATTAAGCGACAGATCAGCCCTGGTGTCGTGACCGGAAAGCCAATCACGATGGGCGGCAGTTTGGGGCGAGATGCGGCAACGGCAAGGGGTGCATTTTTTGCGATCGAAACGATTCTACCGAAGTTCGACCGCGTTCCCCAATCCACCACCGTTGCCGTGCAAGGGTTTGGAAATGCCGGGGCGACGCTGGCAGAATTGCTGCATCGATCGGGCTACAAAGTCGTTGCTGTGAGCGACTCGCAGGGCGGCATCTATTCCAAAAACGGGCTGGATATTCCGAGCATTCGGCAGGTCAAAGATGCGACGCGAGGCATTAAAGCGGTTTATTGCGATAGCAGTGTGTGCAGCATCGCCGATCACCAAGTTCTCACGAATGCAGAATTATTAACGCTAGATGTCGATGTGCTGATTCCTGCTGCGTTAGAAAAACAAATCACAGAAGCTAACGCCAAAGATATCAACGCAAAACTAATCTTTGAAGTCGCAAATGGTCCAATCACATCAACGGCTGATTTGATTTTAGAACAACGCGGAATTTATGTGTTTCCAGACATTTTAATCAACGCTGGCGGAGTCACCGTTAGCTATTTTGAGTGGGTGCAAAATCGCAACGGTATGTATTGGACTTTAAGCGAAGTCAATCAAAGTCTTCAGCGCAAAATGATTGAGGAAACCGAACAAGTGTGGGCGATCGCGCACAATCTGTCTGTCTCAATGCGAACGGCGGCTTATATTCATGCTTTAAATCGATTGGGAGAAGCGATCGATGCCAAAGGCACACGCGCCTATTACAACACCCATTAGCGATCGCGTGTTGGCTGGACTGTTTAGCGATCAATGTGTTGCGAGACCTTCAGCTTCTTCTACTATCCTGTTAATGTTTAAGGCCAAGTTAGCGCAAGATTGGCTAGGAGGAGGTTAATCGTGTTTTCGGGATGTATTTGTAAATCAGTAACCTAAATGTGGGCTTGGTTAATGCCGGAAAACGAAAGGAAGAAGATAGTAGGGTATCTTTCACGATGTTCTGATCGTGAACTGCGTGATATTTTGTTCGCTGTTTTTCAAGTTCGCAGACCGAACCCTGAAGAAGATGAGTACAATAAGAACTGCTTTTTTCTAGGTACTGCGTCAAGTCTTTTGGAGAATGGTAAAGGAGAACCAAAACATTGGGGAGCTTATAAAATTGAGGCAATTGCTCATGTTGACAGAGAAGAGTGTGGAGAAAATGTACCAGCAATAGACTGGGGATTCTGCCAATTTGGCGAATGTCAGCAATGTGGAATAGCAGTACGCTCAAACTTGAAACACGGTGTCTGTCCGTTGTGTGGCAGTAAGGTTTATATGAGTTGATAAGGTCGTAGAGTAGCTTTATCATTTGTTTGATGACTGGATGCAACCTAACTACGAAAACTCAGGCTTTTAGAGCAAGTTTTTGAACTCCTCACGAACCTCCTTAAGCATCTATCATGAGATGTAAACGATATAAAATCGTGTTTAAGGAACTCTTATGAAATTCAATGTAACCCTTAACCAAGATGAAGATGGTGTTTGGATTGCCGAATGTCTAGACATCCCTGGTTGTGTGAATCAAGGAAAAACCAAGGAAGAATCACTTACTAACATTCAAGATGCAATTACTGCTTGTTTGCAAATTCGCGCAGAGCGAGGAATGCCGCTCACGATCGAGGGGATGAACGATTTCTAAAATTGCTTGAAGGCTGAGTCTCTCAAATCCATAAAGTAATAAAAATTGGTGGCAAAGCAACCAGGATCGGTTCTCATACATCATCGGTTACAGAAGTCAGGTAGACCAGAATCTGAAGTAGAGTATTCTGGTTCTGAAAACCAAACTTTGTTGCTCTGATGAGTGAAACTGTTTATATCGAAACCAGTATCCTAGGCTACCTCACAGCCCGATCGACTAGGGACTTGATCTTGGCAGCCAACACAGAGGTCACAAAAAAGTGGTGGGAATCTCGCAGGAGTGAATTCACACTTTACATTTCCCAAGTGGTTTTAGATGAGGTGGCACGAGGAGACACGGAAATAGCGGCTCAACGCCTCAATATCCTCAATGAAATTCCTTTGGTAGAACTCAATCAAGCTGTACGAAATCTGTCAGCGCAGTTTCTTACCCGAAGCAATCTTCCTCCTAAAGCCTCCGATGATGCCGCTCATATCGCAGCAGCAACTGTTCACGGGTTAGATTACCTGCTAACGTGGAACTGCAAGCACATTGCGAACGCTCAAATTCAGAGAAAGCTTACGGAAATCAGCCTTGATTTTGGATACCAGCTACCAATAATTTGTACTCCTTACGAACTATTAGGAGATTGAGCTATGTTGCAGAATGAGATTCTCGATGAGATCTACAAAGTTCGTGAAGAACACGCCAAGTCATTTAATTACGATTTAGATGCGATGTTTGCAGATTGGCAGAAAAAGCAAGCAGAGGGTGGAAGAAAAATTGTCAACTTGTCGCCAAAGCGCATTCCAACAGCACCTTCTGATCCCATCTTAGATTCCCGCGATCATCCCAGCTAACAGAATACAGCCGACTACGACATCTAATCTGAGCGCAGGTGAGTGAGGCAAACCGCCACGAGAAAGATTGTAATATTGCCAACTCCACGCGATCGCTGCCACCCCCAACGCGATCCAAAACGTCCACTGAAGCTGCATTACTAAGCCCAGCTTTGCCAATAATACGATCGTGCCCGTATAAAAAACCGCGATCGCTTGCGGGGCAAATTTGCCAAAAAATAGCGCGCTTGAGTTGATCCCAATGCGGCGATCGTCGTCTCGATCGGGAATCGCATAGACCGTATCAAACGCCAGCGTCCACAGAACCGTCGCACCCCACAGCAGCCAGGTTTCGCGTCCCAAGCAGGCAGTCGCAGCCGGAACCGCCGAGCAACTGACCGCACTCCAACTAATTAAGACTGCAAAGCCCCACGCGATCGAAAGCACCAACTGCGGCACCGGAAAAACTCGTTTCGCACCGGGATACAAAACAATAATCGGCACAGCAGCGACACACAGCCAAAACGTTAGCGGATTTAGATAAGATGCCAGACTATAAGCACAGACAAATCCTACTAAGGCCACAACTAGCCCGACTCTGACCGAGAGCGCACGAGATGCCAAAGGGCGGCTGCGAGTGCGTTGCACCTGCGGATCGATATCGCGATCCCACAAATCGTTGATCACACAGCCTGCCGCGCTCGTTGCCAGAGTTCCTAAAATAATGATTCCAACCAACGGGCCGGGAGGCGTTCCGCGTGCGGCTAGAAAGACTGCCCAAAGTGCCGGAATCATCAGAATCAAGCGTCCTTCAGGCTTATCCCATCGCAGCAGACGCACGATCGAGAGCCAGGTAGATTGAGGAGATAAATTCTGTTCAGAGTCGGGCAGCATGGACATTTTTAGGCAGGTTGGGCAATCAACAGCGTGAAATAAAATCGGCTTCCTTCGCCGTGGACAGACTCAAAGCCAATGTGTCCGCCCTGGTTTTCTACCAGTAGTTTACACAGAGATAGCCCCAACCCCGTGCCAGAAATGTTGGCGCGATCGTGATGGCGGACTCGATAAAACCGCTCAAACAGCCGCGCCTGGGCATCTGCCGGAATGCCTAAGCCGTGATCGCGCACCCACACTTCGACAAAACCTTCAGAATTGGGGGTTGCACCAATCTCGATCGCTGAATCAGCAGGCGAATATTTGATCGCATTCGACAGAAGGTTAGTTAAGATTTGGGACACTTGCCAGCGATCGCCCCACACATCTGGTAATGCCTGAATGTGATTAGTGATTAAAGGACTGTGGAATTTGCTCCTCACTTCTTCGACTAGGCTGCTCAGACAAAACGCGATCGGACGGGCTAACATCCCCGCTTCAAGATCTCGAAGCGCAACCAGGCTTTGAAGCAGGTCTTGAAGATGCTGGACTTGCTGCTGAACGAGATCTAAAAACTCTTGGCGCTGGTCTACGTTCAGATCTTCGCCCAACAACTGCACCGAGCCTTGCAGAGACGTGAGCGGAGTTGCAAGCTGGTGCAACAGCAGATGAATAAATTGGGTTTGGTCTTCAACCTGCTGCTGAAGCAGTTTTTTGTCTTCAAGAAGAGTCTGAGTCAAGGTTGAATCGAGATTATTGTGGGTCAAAAAAGCTTCACCATCTGACTATTTACATTATGTTACAAATCTACGCGATCGATTACTTTTTCTTTACAGCGTGTCCTTCATCTACCTAGATTTCAAGCAGGATTTTCTGTTCAAGAAATTGGTGTAAAAACTAAGTCCAAGAACCCTTAAGATCAGGCTGTCACTTTACAGATCGAGGAACTGCTCTACGGTTTCTTCGTTCTCTAATCTGGGTAGTTTCTCGATTTTTTCAAAGACTTGTTTAACGTTGGGTTCCCTTTGATCGTCCCTCCCATGCTTGATTCAACCGCCAAATTTAAAGAAACGCTGGTGAACAGTTCAACCCCAACCGTCGATCGAGCGCGCATTCTCGCCGCGATCGATGTCGGAACCAACTCAATTCACATGGTCGTGACGCAGATTCAGCCGTCGCTTCCTGCTTTTACAGTCATTGAGAGAAATAAAACAACTGTGCGTCTGGGCGATCGCTGCAAGCAAACCGGGCGGTTAACTCCAGAGGCGATGCAACGGGCGATCGTGGCGCTTAAACGATGTCAAGATATTGCCAAAAGCTTGAATGCAGAGCAAATCATCGCAGTGGCGACTAGTGCGGTGAGAGAAGCCCCCAACGGGCAAGAATTTTTGCAGCAAGTCGAAGATGAACTGGGTCTGTGGGTGAATCTGATTTCGGGCACCGAAGAAGCTCGAAGAATTTATCTGGGTGTTTTGTCGGGCATGAAGTTCGACAATCAGCCCCACATCATCATTGATATCGGCGGTGGCTCGACCGAGTTGATTTTGGGCGACGGGCACGAACCTCGCACTCTCAGCAGCACCAAAGTTGGAGCCGTGCGCCTCACCTCGCAGTTGATCACCACCGATCCGATCAGCAATGTAGAGTTTCAGCAACTGCAAGCCTATATTCGGGGCATGTGGGAGCGCCCGATCGACGAGTTGCGATCGCAGCTTAAACCCGGCGAATGTCCGCGTATGGTGGGCACCTCTGGCACGATCGAAACCCTGGCGATTTTGCACTCTCGCGACAAATTCGGGACGGTGCCTGCGCCGCTCAATGGCTATCAGTTTAGTCTCAAAGACCTACGCGAGTGGGTCAATCGTTTGCGAAAACTTAGCTACGCCGATCGCCTCTTAATTCCCGGCATGAACGATCGGCGGGCAGAAATTATTTTGGCTGGGGCGCTGATTTTGCAAGAAGCGATGACGCTGCTGGGCACCGACTCGATCGTGATCTGTGAGCGATCGCTGCGAGAAGGTGTGGTGGTCGATTGGATGCTTGCTCACGGACTGATTGAAGATCGGTTGCGCTATCAAAGTTCGGTTCGTCAGCGTAGCGTGTTGAAAACGGCTCAAAAATATCAAGTTAATTTAGACCACAGCCAACGGGTTGCCGAGTTTGCGCTGAGTTTATTTGATCAGACTCAAGGCGTGTTGCACAGCTGGGGTGGCGAAGCGCGCGAGTTGCTCTGGGCGGCAGCAATTTTGCACAACTGTGGGCATCACGTTGGGCATTCGTCTCATCACAAACACTCTTATTATTTAATTCGTCACGCTGAGTTGTTGGGTTACACCGAGATCGAGATTGAAGCGATCGCTAACCTGGCCCGCTATCATCGCAAAAGCAATCCCAAAAAACGTCACGAAGGTTATCGCAACCTGACTAGCAAAAAGCATCGCAAAATTGTCGAGCAGCTAAGTCCTTTATTGCGGCTGGCAGTCGCGCTCGATCGCCGACAGATTGGCGCAATTCTCTCAGTGCAGTGTGAATATGTGCCAGAGCAGCAAGCCATGCGTCTATTAATTGACAGCCGTCAGCCGATCGATGATTGCGCTCTAGAATTGTGGAGCTTGGACTATAAGAAGGACAGTTTTGAGACGGAGTATGGCATCAAGCTGGTGCCTGTTTTACGATCGTCCCTTACGTCTCAATAGCGAAAAAGTTGCTCAGAACGGTGCAGTTGTGCGGTTGCCAATAACCTTTGCATCCAAATTAAGATCTCAGATTAGCCCGCTCCAACCGGGTTGTTACGCCGTGCAGGTTCAAGGAATTTTAAATGGATTGACATAAATCAGGATGTTAGTGTCAACGGCGTTCATACAGCGTTTCCCGTGTGAACCGAGGAGCATTGAGCGGAATTGGGTTTTGCTGCATTCGCTCAACCAGCGATTTCAAAAACCGTTGTTTGGCTTCTAGATCAGAAACCGGCGGCGACACAACTTGAGGAGACTGAATTAATAACTCAACCTCAGTCCCTTCAGGCAATTCAAAAGCTGATTGAAGAAAAATGTACCATTACGGTAAATTGCTTTCAGAGGTTGAGGCATAGGGAAAGCTCCATGCTGATTGTTTAACCATGCCTCTAAGCATAATCGATCGCCCCACCATTAACCGCAAAGCACTACCTTACCAGCAACCTTGTGCCAAATTAACCTACCGACAGATAGCGTGTTACGCCCTTACCGAGAATTGGCGGCATAGCATTCCCATTAGGCCGCGTCTCCAGGAGCGACTTCCCGCGCACAGATTCAGGTTTAGTTTTGTGCAGACTCATTCATCTGCTGTTGAAGTTGTCGGACTTCCTCGATCGATAAGCCCGTTCCGCGGGCAACGGTTTCAACCGATAAGCCTTCTCGTAGAAAGTTGAGTGCGATCGAGCGTTTTGCTCTCGCTTCTGTTTCTTCCTGAATCGAACGGTAAATCACAGATTCTTGCATAATGTCTCTCCGCACTAGACTATAAATTACGTCCTGCTCTAATCTTAACCCAGCGAGAATTGCTGAGGCTGCCATCAAATTTGCCTGTGTCGTTGACTCTTCAATCTGATCTACAATTTGAGTCACTTGGCGTAACGTCTCCGCTGGATTTGCAGTCCGTCCCAGTGCTGCAAAGGGCAGCAGTCCAGGATATTGCAGAAAGAGTGAGGGGGGTTGCTCCCACAGTCGAATTACATCAAATTCATGACGAGTGCGTTCCATTACATAGGCTGTCTGATAAACAAGTTCAGAAGTAGTAGGCTTCAGGTAGATCACCACTTGTCGCATGGTTTTATTTCTGTAGCGTCGCTTCCCCCGAACCCGATAATCCAACATCCGAAATGGGATTTCCTCCTTCGGTAAAGTTTGAAACTCAATGTGAAGGATGGATTCATCGGACTGGAGCAGGATCATCGCATCGGCTCGAATGGGATCGAGGGAGAGTTCAGAAGGTTTGATTTCTGTCAGGGTGACAGATTCTCCCAGGAGCCAACTAGCGAAATCGGCTGAGAAGTGTTCAGCAAGGAATCGGCAGGTATCATCATACATGCAGGAGATTTTACAACTGACTACGCGAATCTGATTTTGAGTAAATCCAAAGTTTGATGAATGATTGTTGCGGAGCGATCGCGATTCAACGATTTTGACGCACAGTCATCTCATTTGTGTTTCTCCATGAACACAAACGACAATTTCTTGTTTACTTCTTGGCTCTTGAAAACCGTATACCCAAGCCGCTCATAAAGCTGAATATTGCGATCGCTCTTATCTCCGGTGAACAGTTCAAACCGATGCACCTGCTCAAAACGTGATTCGAGTTGATTCATTAACGCCGTACCGATGCCGTGCCCTTGATGATCAGGATGAACAATAAGCCGTTCGACATAGCAAGTATCTCCTGCTTGATACCCTCTGACTGAGCCTACAACTCTGTCCTCAACTTGAGCTTTCAAGAAAACTTTATAAGCGAAATCTCTTTTCAACTCGTCTAGGGTTTGTATCAGGGGTGGAATGCGAAAGTCGCTATATAGTTGCGCTTCGCTCTGGTATGCCAGCTTTTGCAATTCGAGAATAGTCGCAGCATCCTCAGACAAGGCTCGTATGATGTTTTCCATCACTTCAAAGTGTCACTTTCTAGAACGCTCCATAATGGCGGCATAACGTTCCGGCTGAGCGGTTGCAAGTAACCTTTTCATCCTCACCGAGATCTCTCTTCAGTCCGCTCCAGCCGGGTTGTTGTGCCGCCGCGCTTGCAGAAATGATTCTCAAACCCAGCAGATTAAGTCACCTCTTCAATTTTCTCTTATTTGGTGCTGATTCTAATAAGCCTGCACCATATGCAACAAATCTATCATCTGGTAGGAGACCTCTTTCATGCATTTGTGTAGCCCATTTTCTCGTAGTTTCATGGCGGTAAGTTTTTCTTTTCCATACCTTGCTGAGATACTCTGTTACAAAGTAGAAGAGCAATATTGAGTCAATCACAAATAAAACTAATGTTTGGGCATTCCAAGTTGGATCACATAAAAAAAACAATAAAACTGCAACGGTTGAAGGAGCCAGAGTAATAAGCATCATCGGAAGATGCCATATCCAAAAAATCTTTGGAAACTGGCTGCCATTTGAACTTGCATACCAACCCATTACTAGCGGGTATACTCTATTGACACGGATCTCAAGCAACTTAAGATAATCTGCCATGTCGTAAATAAGAGCGGTATGATAAGTCGTTAGCAGTCCAAATAAGGATGTTGTCAAAGGCACAAGCAAAAGAATTTCTGTACTATATCTGGCATTTGTTGTGTTGCTGTTGAGAATATTCAATGCAAGACCAAGCAGAACACCTGCTGTAGCAGTACTAGATGTTAATAAAGTGACGCGGTGACCCATACGGGCTTGCGCCTCTGCACGCAGACTCTTGTACTCCTCAAGAATGCATTGGAGTTCATCCTTCTTAAATGCTTGGTCAAGAAACTCATCTCGGTTGAGGGACTGCTCAGGCATAAAGCTCTTAACTCCATGTATTGAATGGGATATCTCATGCTTCAACTATCACTGCGGAAATTTCGGAAAGGGTCTAACAATCGCACTTTACGCACAACTTTCAAACTACTGCCTTAGCCAATATCTCAGGCGGCATAACTTAGTTGAGCCGCAACCGCAAGCGGTTCTGCTCACTGACGAAGAATGCAAATTCGGTTGTCGGCTCCAACGCTAGTTAGATCGTAGCGTCACGAAAATTTTAGCATACAGTACAAGTGAACTAAATGGCGCTGTCGATCTAACGTTCCCCTTCAGCGGCGGCAAAGAACTGAACTCAGCACAGAAGAATTGTGCCCGTCCGCTGCAAGGGGGTTGTTAGACCGCGCTATTGCCCCCGTCCTGGTTTGCAATCTGTAAAACCCAATGCCTCTGTGTCTAGAAAGCTTGCGATCGCCATCTCAATCACTGCTTCAATGGGATACTCAATTTCAGCAGCATGTTCAACCAGAGCCTTCCGAATTCGCTCAGGCAATCGCCCTAAAATGACTTCAGCATCAGCCGGAGAAAGTTGCTCTTGGAGTTTGGCTTGCATAGCATCACCTTTCAGTGGGAATCTGGGCGTTGTAAGGGGGTTCAGTCGCTCTTAGAATAATGGCTTCTAGCTCCAATAGTAGCGCGGGGTTTCCCCAATGCGAAATGACCTGTACTGCGATCCGCACATCTTCGTCGTTGTACTTGTCGAGCCAAGCCCACAAAAAAGCTTTATGCCCACCACTAAAGCGACCGCGTAAACTCTTTGTTTTACCGATATAGAGCAACCCATCAGTTTTGTGCCGAATTGCATAAATACCAGGACGCGCAGGAATACTACTAAACTCACGGCTTAATAGTTGGCACTGCTCAAAAGGGGTGAACGCGATCGCATCTAGAATATTTTGGGCTTGAGCTTGCAACTCAGAATCACTTATTGACATGGGAATCAGAAATTTGACCGCACAAAATTATATTCCTATGTGGACTCAGAGTAAGCATTTGTTGGAGTTTCTAGCCATTGAATTTAGGTCGTTGATTATAGCCGATGCTAGGGTCGTTCGCTCTAAATAGCAAAATATATTCTACTTCCTTCGTATTAACTTCTTGATTTGAAGCTGTTTCTGACTCCCAAAGTATTTCTTTCCTAATTGCAAAGTCTCTTCTTTCAATAGTCCGGACAGTTTTTTGAACGGTTCCACAAGGCTTTCAGGGCTTGTAGTTCCAGGATCGAGCCATTTTATCAAAGTTAGCTTTGCCTCAACACTTCGGACAAATTTAGGCGGCGATAATGCCGTAGTCACAAAGGGTTGGATAGTTGGGGTGGGATTTAATCAAGGTTGGCTCCAAGTCTAAGAGGGTGTTTTAAAAGTCAGGTGAAGCGTAAAAAAGCTCTCCGGTAATACGCTGTAAATACAACAACTACAGCACCGAGAGAGCAACATG
>NZ_MPPI01000014.1 GCF_001895925.1 Phormidesmis priestleyi ULC007
CCCTGCTCTCCGCGACCCTCTGCTTCATCATCGCCTTCATTGCTGCCCCTCCGGTAGACATTGATGGCATCCGCGAACCCGTGGCTGGTTCCTTGATGTACGGCAACAACATCATCTCCGGTGCGGTTGTCCCCTCCTCCAACGCCATCGGCTTACACTTCTACCCAATTTGGGAAGCCGCCTCATTAGACGAGTGGCTCTACAACGGCGGACCTTATCAACTCGTGGTCTTGCACTTCCTGCTCGGCATCTTCTGCTACATGGGACGGGAGTGGGAACTGTCCTACCGTCTCGGCATGCGTCCTTGGATCTGCGTTGCTTACTCCGCCCCCGTCGCCGCTGCGACTGCCGTGTTTTTGATCTACCCGATCGGACAAGGCTCGTTCTCGGACGGCATGCCCCTGGGCATTAGTGGCACCTTCAACTTCATGTTGGTGTTTCAAGCTGAGCACAACATCTTGATGCACCCGTTTCACATGCTGGGAGTCGCTGGAGTTTTCGGCGGTAGCTTGTTCAGTGCGATGCACGGTTCGTTGGTGACCTCCTCGTTAGTGAGAGAGACGACCGAGAACGAATCGCAGAACGCGGGGTACAAGTTTGGGCAAGAAGAAGAGACGTACAACATTGTGGCCGCGCACGGCTACTTTGGGCGGTTGATCTTCCAATATGCGTCGTTTAACAACAGTCGCTCCTTGCACTTCCTCCTCGGCGCTTGGCCCGTCGTCGGCATTTGGTTCACGGCGTTGGGCATCAGCACGATGGCGTTCAACCTGAACGGGTTCAACTTCAACCAGAGCATCATTGATTCGCAGGGACGAGTGATTAGCACTTGGGCGGATGTGATCAACCGAGCGAACTTGGGGATGGAAGTGATGCACGAGCGGAATGCCCACAACTTCCCGCTTGACCTGGCATCGGGCGATGTGGCACCTGTGGCTTTGTCTGCGCCTGCTATCCACGGTTAAGCTTTCCTGGGTAGAATCGGTCTGACATAGAAAAGCCCTCCACTTGCGTGGAGGGCTTTTTGAATTAGGTCGATAGTTCGGTTTTAGTCAGTTATGGTCGTCGGAGGATCACAGGCAAGCTGTAACTAAGGGTTCTCCAGTGAGGCTAAACGATCGCACCTCAGTGATTTTGACTTTAACTAACTTGCCTCTTAACTGGTTGATGTCTCCTGCAAAGAAGGTCAGGCGATTGCCACGAGTGCGTCCCATGACTTGAGTCGGATCTTTAAGATTTTGATCTTCGACTAGGATTTCTTCAACACGATCGCGATATCGCTGCGATCGCTCTGATGCTTGAGTGCTAACCAAATGATTGATTCGTTGAAGTCGATCTTTTTTCACGTCTTCAGTGAGTTGATTGTCCCAAAGTGCGGCTGGGGTTCCGGGACGAGGCGAGTAAGCGGCCGTGTTGATCAGATCGAAACCAATGTCTTCGATCAGTTTAATCGTGTTTTCAAATTGGGCTTCGGTTTCGCCAGGGAAGCCAACGATCGCGTCTGCACTAATCGAGGCATCGGGCATCAAGTCACGAATCGTGGCAATGATGCGACGATATTTTTCGTGAGTGTAGCCTCGTGCCATGGCTTTCAGGAGATCGTTGTCACCTGACTGGAAGGGAATGTGGAAGTGTTCACAGACTTTGGGAAGTTCAGCACAGGCGCGGATCAGTCGCTCAGTGAAGTAGCGGGGATGACTGGTGGCAAAACGGATACGATCGATGCCTGCTATGTCGTGGACGTGATAGAGCAAATCTGTCAGCGTGTGTTTGTGTCGTCCTTCGGGGGTAGCTCCGGGTAAGTCTCGACCATAAGCATCAATGTTTTGTCCCAGTAAGGTAATTTCTTTATAGCCTTGCCGTCCTAATTCTTCCATTTCGGCTCGAATCGCGTCGGGGGTGCGAGATTGCTCGACTCCGCGCACGTTGGGAACCACGCAATAAGTACACCGCTCATTGCAGCCGTAGATCACATTCACCCACGCACTGACGCGGCTATCTCGCCGGGGTTTCGTGATATCTTCCACGATGTGAATGGGTTCGGTGGCGACCACTTGATTGCCGCTAAACACTTGCTCTAGTAGATCTTCTAGGCGATTGGCATGTTGCGGCCCCATCACGAGGTCGAGTTCTGGGACGCGGCGCAAAAG
Organism: Phormidesmis priestleyi ULC007; assembly: GCF_001895925.1. Classification (GTDB taxonomy): domain Bacteria; phylum Cyanobacteriota; class Cyanobacteriia; order Leptolyngbyales; family Leptolyngbyaceae; genus Phormidesmis_A; species Phormidesmis_A priestleyi_A. Next base: position 2,151 of record NZ_MPPI01000014.1, read on the forward strand.
GGTTTCGCCTTCTTGTTGAGCGACACACCCGGCAACAATCAGGGTTAGGTTAGGATTTTCGTGCTTGCGGGCGGCTTGTCTGCCCAGGTGAGAATAAACTTTTTGTTCGGCGCTGTCTCGAATCGAGCAAGTGTTGTAGAGAACCAAATCTGCGTCGAGAGCTTCTTCTGTCCACTCGTAGCCCATGACTTCTAGAATGCCAGCCATGCGCTCTGAGTCAGCTTTGTTCATCTGACAGCCAAAGGTGGTGATGTGGTAGCGGCGACGATCGAGCATGGGATTCAAAGATAACAGTCAGCGATCTATTCTAATCTTTTTCCCTCCGATTTTCTTTGACATACCATTGAGCAAAGAACTGACTCGCGCTCCCCATTGATAGAGCTAAAATAATCGGAATCAGATCCGCTTGCCAGTTGGGTGAGAGCATCATCAAGACAGGTGACATGATTGCCAGACTGAAACCGGTCGTGAAGATTCCGACACTCCATCGGTAAAGCCAAGCTTTTTTGAGAGGTAAGAAAAAGCGGTTGGTCAGAGCAGCCATTAACAGTCCATTCAAAAAGCCTAACCCTAAACCCATCGCTCCTCCAAAGATTGCTGTCAAAACGAGGCTCATCAGCATCGGAGAATAGCTTGTGTAATATTTTGCTGAAGCGATTAGAGCCGCAGCTGTGTATGAAGAGGCTCCGGCGATCGCCCCCACACTGCTAGTGCGCCAAACGGCATTCCAAAAGATCTGGTCTTTAGTAACTTGAGGGACGATTCTAGTTTTTTCTTCACTCGTTGAGAGCGATCGCGATCGTCCTGCTTGCAAAACTTGCAGTGCTTCTTGAGCGGATGTTAAGCGACGATCGAGGGCAGGTTCGGTCAGCCATTCAAGCCAGTCTGCAACCGACTCATTAAGCGCAGCGCTTGATTTGAATTGAATCTGCAAATTTGCCTGCGGCAAGTCGGCAGGATGTCTGCCCGTTGCTAGACAAATTAAAGTCGCGCCCAGACTGTAGAGATCAGAAGCGGGAGTTGCCCGTCCGCCATATTGTTCGGGGGGCATATAGCCATAGGTGCCGACTACTGTTATGGTGCTGCCTTCGTGAGCGACCAGCGTCTGCACTGAGCCAAAATCGACGAGGTAGACCTGTCCAACTGTGTTGCCAGAGCGATCGCCTAACAAAATGTTGCTGGGCTTAAGGTCGCGATGAACGACGGGCGGCTGCTGGCTGTGGAGATAAATCAGAATTTCTAGGAGCGATCGTCCTAATTGCTGCACGTCTGCCTCGCTAAACGATCGACCTGCTTTGAGGTGCTGTTCTAAAGATTTCGCATCAATGTAGCTTTGCACCAGAGCCACCCCTTTGTAGGTCGGAGACTCTAGCTCAAAGTAGTCGAGATAGCGCGGAATGGCGGGATGATTCAACGATTTTAAAGTTTCTGCTTCCCGCTCAAATAGTTTCAGGTCATCCCATTCAAACTCGTGATTAAATGTCAGCAGCTTGACGACGACGAGTTCTTGAGTTTGCAAGTCTCGTGCTAACAGGGTTTGTCGCCCGGCTTTCTTGCCGAGTGATTGCTCAACTTGATAGCGATCGTGCAGCAACTCCATAAAACAAACCTGGGGGTAGATGGGTCTAAATGTCTGGGGTTAGGAGTGACCACCACATAATGTGGTAAATCAACGGTATGGGTTTGGTGCCCACCTTCTTCAAACTACACGCCTAATTTTATGAAACCGACTTTTTTTTGGCGAATGCCTTTATTGATGCTGTTTATGCTGCCGTCTGCTTGTAACCAATCCAGCACAACCAGTCCGTCATCTTCAACCGGAGCGGCATCGGGTGCGATTCCGATCGGAATTGCCGTCGCTCAAACCAGTAATGTTGCTCTATTGGGACAAGAGCAAGTTGCTGGAGCAAAAATTGCTGAGAAATATTTCAACGATCAAGGTGGCGTGAATGGAACACCGATTCGTTTAGTGTTTCAAGACACGGCTGGAGACGAGGCGGGAGCGATTAATGCGTTTCAAACCCTGATCACTAGAGATAAAGTGGTTGGAATTGTGGGGCCGACACTTTCGCAGCAGGCATTTGGGGCAGACCCGATCGCCGATCGCTCCAAGGTTCCGGTGTTGGCTCCCTCGAATACGGCAAAGGGCATTCCGCAAATTGGTGATTTTATTGCGCGGGTGTCGGCTCCGGTGGCGGTGGTTGCGCCCAATTCAGTCAAGGCGGCTTTAAAGATTAATCCTCAAATCAAACGAGTGGCGGTGTTGTTTGCTCAGAATGATGCCTTTAGTAAGTCTGAGACAGAAACATTTCAGCAAACCGTGAAAGACCAAAAATTAGAGTTGGTGACGGTGCAAAAATTTCAAACCACCGATACTGATTTTCAAACGCAAGCCACCTCGACAATTAATCTTAAGCCCGATCTGGTGATCATTTCAGGGTTGGCGGCAGATGGCGGAAACTTGGTGCGACAGTTGCGAGAGTTGGGCTACAAAGGCTTAATCATTGGCGGCAATGGCTTAAATACGTCTAACGTCTTCTCAGTCTGCAAGGCGCTCTGTGACGGGGTTTTGATTGCTCAGGCATACAGTCCAGAACATCCGGGTGCCATGAACAAAGCGTTTCGAGATGCCTATCAAGCTCAGTTTCAGAAAGAGCCGCCGCAGTTTAGCGCTCAGGCATTTACCGCCGTGCAAGTCTATGTAGAAGCGTTGAAAGCGCTGGATAAGCAGACAAAAGTCGCTCAAAAAGCGCTACCAGAATTGCGAACTGCTTTGAATCAAACGCTGCTCAAGGGGCAGTATGAAGCTCCGATCGGGGCAATCTCTTTCACACCTGAAGGCGAAATTGTTCAAAAAGAGTTTTATGTGGCTCAAATCAAAATGGATGCGAGTGGTAATAATGGCAAGTTTACGTTCTTGAAATAGGGAAAACCGATGCGATCGCTCCGCTGGTTTCTAGTTGGAATGGGGGTATTTTTGACACTGCTGTGGGCGGCACCCGTTTATGCAAATGCACCCGCTCCTCCTGCTTATGCCTGGTTTAAGTTTGAGGGTGCTGAATCTGCATTTCAGGGTGCCCAGTTGGCCGAGTGTCGATCGCAGCAATGCACTCAACCGATTTTGCTGATGCAAAGTGGCACCTGCACCGAGGCGGGTTGTCTCAAGTCGTCTCCGATTCTCAGCGCGCCTCATCGGTTTGACTGTGCGGGCAATATTTGTTTGTTTGTAGAGCCGTCGTTTACTCAGCGATCAACCGGTCCTTATTACAAACTGCTGGCTCAGTTTAGCGATCGCGTTCGCATTAGCAAAGCCGTTGCTTTAAATATCAAAAGCGCTTTGGCAGGTTATTCTGCTCGATATCTACGGGTCAATGTTCGAGCGGTTGATCTGGCGATCGTGCCAGACACCACTCCGATGAAACCTAGCCGATGGGAGGTGTTTGGTAAGGCTTTGGCGCTGACGCAGATCTCAGAGTTGGTGGTTGCGGCACTGTGGCTGCGGTGGCTGAAATTTGAAAAGCAGCCATTGGGTCAGGCATTGGTTGCGATCGCGTTTGTCAACTTACTAACGTTTCCAGTGGTGTGGTTTTTCTTTCCGTCGTTGCAGCCGTTTCAGTACACAACATCGCGGGTGTTTGGCATGATTATTCTTGGAATCGCCAGTCTGTTTGGTGCGCTGTTGGCAACTCGCCCGATCGTCACGCTCAAAACACTGCGAAACGTTTTTATCGGTTGGCTAGTTTCATTGCCGATAGTGTTGGTAATTGGGTTCTTTTTAGCGATCGTTTTTGGTTATGGAGAGTCACTTCCACCTGTGAATGGAGTTTCATCTCTGATTACGCTTCCTGCTTCTGAAGTGTTTGCGGTTGTTTTCGAGGGCTGGCTGATTTACTGCTTAAATAAACCGTCAATATCTCTACAGCAAGCGGGTCTATTAAGCCTAACTATGAATGTTGTCAGTATGGCTTTAGGATTATGGTTACTTCCGGCAACTCAATTATTTTAATTATTTATCGAGCAGTCGCTTTTTATGAATCTCACTATATTTCTGCAAAGCTTTCTTAACGGTTTATCGATCGGCAGCATTTACGCAATTTTCGCATTAGGCTACACGTTAGTATTCTCAATTCTCGGAATCATTAACTTTGCTCACGGGGCAATTTTCACACTCGGCGCTTATTTCACGTATGTTTTAATGGGCAACGCATTTGGATTTAATGGATTACTGGCTAATTTAGCATTGCCGATTCGATTACCGTTTGCGTTTGCGTTGATTTTTGGCAGCGCGATCGCAGGTCTAGTTGGAGTTTTCATCGAACGAGTGGCGTTTCGTCCGCTACGTCGCAGAAAAGCCGATTCTCTGCTGACAGTGGTGTCTAGTCTGGGCGTTGCAGTTGTGATCGTGAATCTAATTCAATATTTAGTAGGTGCAGAAATTTATACCTTTCCTCCTGATACTTACGGCAATTTACCGCCTGCCATTAATTTTGGAAGTGAAGCCAATCCGATTCCGATTCGCAGTGTGCAGGTGGTGATTTTTGTCGTGTCAGGTGTGATTCTCAGCCTGCTGACTTATTTGATTAACGCCACAAAATACGGTAAGGCAATGCGAGCCGTGGCAGAAGATCCGACTACGGCGAGCTTATTGGGCATTGACCCCGATCGCTTCATCGTCCTCACGTTTTTTGTCAGTGGATTTTTAGGTGGATTAGCCGGAACGCTCGTTGGTTCTAGTGTCAGCATCGCCGGGCCCTATTTTGGCATCGGATTTGGACTCAAGGGATTAGCCGTGATCGTGTTGGGCGGATTGGGAAGCATTCCGGGTGCAGTGGTGGGAGGGTTGACGATCGGACTCGTCGAAGCCTTCGTTCCCGGTGACTATTCCGCTTATAAAGATGCCGTCGCATTCGGCATTCTGTTCATCATGCTGATGGTGCGACCGCAGGGATTATTAGGTCGATCGCTGGTTCAAAAGGTCTAAGGATCGTGGATTAAATAACCTGTAAAAGTCCTCTGATTTGTCATCGCCGAGACTTTTGCCCCCTAAATCCCCCACGAGTGAGGGACTTTGAAACCAGAGTCTTAGCTCAAAGTCCCCCAGAATGGGGGATTTAGGGGGCTGAAGCCGACCCAAACGCAGCGACAAAGATTGGTGTACACCGTAGCTCCTTAGGGAGATGGCGAGAAGTTACACCTTAATAAATCCACGTTCCTAAGGATTTTATGAGTGATTTTATTTCAACTTACGGCTTTCTATTCGTCTCAATGATCTTGGGCGCAATGTTGGGATTATCGCTCTATTTGCCCCTGATGGCAGGGCAGTTATCGCTAGCGAGTCCTGGGTTTTATGCGTTGGGTGGTTATATTGCCGCAATTCTATCGACAAAGGTGTTTCCAGTCACAGAGGCTTTTCCGATTTCTTTTCTGTTATTAGAGATGCTAATTGCGGGAATCGCCTGTGGTTTATTGGGCGTTGTGGTTGGCGTTCCTGCTTTGCGACTGCGAGGAATTTATTTAGCGATCGTCACGATCGCCTTTGTCGAAATTCTTCGTGTTCTCGCGCTCAATCTCGATATCACAGGCGGAGCGGTCGGCATTTTTGGGATTCCGCAGCCATTTCAGACTCCGATTGAATATCTGTGGGTGGTTTTGCCGCTGCTGCTGGTCAGCATGATATTTATCTACCGACTAGAAAAAATTCGCGTCGGACGCGCTTTGATTGCGATTCGAGAAGACGAACTCGCCGCCGATTCGATGGGCATTAACCCGACTTACTACAAAGTTCTTGCCTTCGCGATCGGCGCAATTTTGGCAGGCGTGGTGGGTGCCATCAGTGCCCACTTTCTCAACACCTGGAACGCTCGACAAGGCACCTTTGACACTAGCATTATTTATCTGACGTTTGTGCTAATTGGTGGCTCAAGAACGTTTTTAGGGCCTGTTCTAGGAGGCATGGTGTTTACGGCACTACCAGAGGTTTTGAGAGCCGTTGCCGATACGCCAGGCTTACCCGTTTGGTTGGCGCAATTTCTCCGCGATGGTCGCCTGATCATTTTTGGGCTGCTGATTGTTATTGGCACGATCTTTTTTCCCCAAGGGTTGGTAACTCCTCAGTTGTTGAAACGGCGTGCCCGATCGTAGACTAAATGACTCACTGAGCAAATCCCGCTAGCAATATTAGAGATCTGATCAGGCTTCGACAACAGCGGAAACTGCGGATATTTCTAAACTAAAAGGCAAGATTCTAGCCGCCGTAAGCCAAAATCGTTATAGGGAAACACGCAGGTAAATTAAGCATGGATATTAAAACTGGATTTGTGGGCAGCGTTGGCAACACACCCTTGATTCGGATCAATAGCTTTAGCGATGAAACGGGATGTGAGATTCTCGGCAAGGCAGAATTTCTCAATCCGGGTGGGTCGGTGAAAGATCGGGCCGCGCTCTACATTATTGAAGATGCCGAAAAGAAAGGCTTACTCAAACCGGGCGGCACGGTTGTAGAAGGCACCGCAGGCAACACTGGTATCGGACTTGCCCACATCTGCAACGCCAAAGGTTATAAATGCTTAATTATTATTCCTGAAACGCAATCCCAAGAAAAAATTGACCTACTGCGAACTTTAGGAGCCGAAGTTCGGACAGTTCCAGCAGTTCCCTACAAAGACCCCAATAACTACGTCAAACTGTCGGGCAGAATCGCCGCCGAAATGGAGAACGCAATCTGGGCAAACCAGTTTGAGAATTTGGCAAACCGCATCGCCCACTACGAAACCACGGGTCCCGAAATCTGGGCACAAACTGACGGCAAGGTGGATGTCTGGGTCACTTCAACCGGGACGGGTGGCACCTATGCCGGAGTCTCAATGTTTTTGAAAGAGAAGAACCCTGACATTAAGTGCATTCTCGCAGACCCCATGGGCAGCGGACTGTATAGCTATGTCAAAACGGGTGAGGTTCATTCAGAAGGCAGTTCAATCACGGAGGGCATTGGTAACAGCCGCGTTACCGCAAATATGGAAGGTGCCCCAGCAGATGATGCCATTCGGGTAGATGACAAAGAAGCGGTTCGGGTGGTCTATCAGCTATTGGAGAAAGACGGATTGTTTATGGGCGGCTCAGTTGGGATTAATATCGGAGCGGCGATCGCCCTTGCCAAACAAATGGGAGCCGGACAGACGATCGTCACCATTCTCTGCGATGGCGGCAGTCGCTATCAGTCCAAATTATTTAACCGCGAGTGGTTGGCTGCTAAAGGACTTTTACCCAATCCATAAAATCGATCTGCCAAGATAGAGAGATGGAACTGATTAACTTATCATCTGCTACCGAATCTGTGATCGCTTCTAAGTGTGTACGGGTTTGTCAAAGCAAGTCGTGCCGCAAATTAGGAGCCGCTACTGTCTTAGCCGCATTTCAATCTCATCCGATCGCAGATGTAGAAGTGGTGGAATGCGGTTGTCTTGGGCAGTGTGGCAATGGTCCAATGGTGGTGGTTTCGCCTGAGCAGGTTTGGTATTGCGGGGTGAGATCGGAGGAAGTGGCGGCGATCGTCACCCGTCATCTTCAAAATGGCAAACCGATCAAAGCCATGCTCTACCCAAAGTTTCACCCGTAGGATTAGGGCTGTTTTTCTCGTGTTAAGAAGGGCAGATCAATTAACTCAGTTTGAGTGTTGTTGATCGTCACTTGCATTCCTGCTTTAGCGTTTGCTTTTGTGCGGATATAGGCAAGCCCGATCGCGCCTTTCTCGGTTTCCAAAATGCTGGTCAGCTTACCAACCTTTTCTGCCCCAACCATGACCACAGTTCCCGGTTCTGCAAGCGCATTTAATTGCACGCCCCAAAGCTGCTGTTTGACCCCGTTGTAAGTATCTAGACGCGCGATCGTTTCTTGCCCGATATAGCAGCCTTTGTTAAACGAAATAGTGTTCCACAACCCTGCTTCTAATGGATTGTAATCATCAGTCAATTCATGACCCGGCATCGGACGACCTTGCTCAATGCGGAGTTGTTCCCAAGTGCGATCGCTGATCGCCACCGCTCCAGCCTCTATTAAAGATTGTTGGAGTGCGGCGGCTCGATCGACATCAGCAATCAGGGTGTAACCTGCTGTCGCTAACCCACTGCCGATCGCAACTCGCACGTCTTGTCCTGCTAAGTTGAGCAAGCGATGACTCGCATCAGGTTGACCGATCAGATCGGCTGCACCCAGCTTTTCTAACAGCGCGTGGCTCTCAGAACCGATTAAGCTGAAGGTCGCGGTTTGGGTGGTGACATCTGCTAACTTCACTTTGTCGGCGAAAAAGATGTAGCGATCGAGAAACGTGATTAATTTCTCGGTCAGATTAGGTGACACCAACAACAAAACCGAGTTTTCTAAAACGTAAGCCGTTGTCAGGTCGATCGTTCGTGCGGTCGAAGTGACAAACACCGTGTCGCACCCTTCACCCGGCTTGAGAATCTTAAAGTCATTAGTGCTTTGATTGTGCAGAAAGCGAATGCGATCGACATCAGAGACTTCAATGCGTCCCCACTGAGAGCGATCGTAAAGTGCCACGCCCGACCTTGCGGCTGCTAATGCTGCGGTGTCTTTCTCGAAGTTCATTCTATTCCACTGGGCAGGGTTGCAAATATCTGTTCGACTAGCTGTTTTGTTTTATCATCCAGCCGATTCCAGTCTACATCGCCTGTTTCATCAAACAGACTCAGATCGACTTCGACGGGTTGAGAATCGTCTTGCTGGTTAAAACAAACTTTGTAGCACAGTTCCCAGAGGTCGATCGTCACTTGGCGATCGTCTTGCTCTAAACACAGTTCATAGCCGGGGTGAGGAGATGGCAATTGAGATAACGTTTGCTGAATTTCGGCAGCTTGGTCGGGTGGGGCGGTTTGAAGCTGTTCTTGCAGTTGAGTCACCGTTGCTTTGACTGCTTCTGGCGTGTCGTCTTTCCAAACGGGCACATCTCGATAAGTGCCCTTCCACGAAGATTGGTCTAGCTGCTTACGCAGGTTGTCAATGACTCGAATAAAAGCGGGCTGCATCAAGATTTCTGCTCGTTGCCATGCTTCAAGGGTTGCAAACTTAGGTTTCATAACTCTACCCTGCACTCTTTCCTATCGTTGCATTTGAGGGCCTGCCCAAACGCTATTGGTCACCTGTCCGTAAGTTTGTGGTCGATCGCTCACAGCTTCTAGCGTCTCGCTCTCCAGATCCACTGTCCAAAGTTTCCAGGGAGTCTCACCTAAATTGCCTGCTCGAAAGAGAATACGATCGCCACACTTTGCACTCCAGCCCAACAAAATTGCGTTGGTATATTCGATTTTAGTGGGCGCAACGGTGCTGGAACGATTTAACGTGCGATCCCAAACTAGCGCATAGTCTGAGGCGATATCAGAACAGAAGATCGACTCAAATTCTCTTGCAAGCAGACGATCGCCTGTGGCCGACCATGAGATCGGAATGACGATCGAGATGGTTCCTGCCAAGTCAGCGCTGTTGCTAATAAACGGATTTTCTGCAAATGGCGAAGTCGCTGTAATAGCTTGCAAATCGCCTGTTTGCAAATTCTCTACAAACAAAACGCTGCTGACCCGGCTTTGATAAACCTCTAGCTCAGTCTGCATCTGAACCCGGCTATAAGCTTTGTAGTGACCATCGGGTGAAGTCAGTGCATGACTGCGGTAGGAATGCTTTTTGGGTGTGCCCTCTGCTAATGTCGCCATCACCCAGCCCCACGGAATCGGATGAGGACTGTTTAATGGATCGAGTTGAACCGATTGAGAAGTCATAGCCAGAACCCCACTTCTAGAAGTGCCTTGGGTGATGAATTGCCTCATATTATGAACGTAAACCCGATCGGGGTGAGGTCACTTTACAAGACTTCTTGAGTTAACAAGTTACTTTAGTCTCCCAAGACGCAAAACTGCCGCGAGACGGATTTTGGCTACAATACCTGTACTGAAAAATAGGGGCAGAGTTTAAGCTGCGATCGCATGAAAATCGTTTTTTTTGGAACACCTCAATTTGCCGTTCCGACTCTAGAAGCTCTGCTTGCAAACCCAGCATTTGAGGTGGTAGCAGTCGTCACCCAGCCCGACAAACGCCGAGGACGCGGAAATGAATTGTCTGCCTCGCCTGTGAAATCAGTCGCGTTGGCTCACCAGATTCCGGTTTGGCAGCCCAAAAGCGTCAAGAAAGATGCCGAGACGCTAGAAAAACTACAAACCTCTCAGGCAGACGGGTTTGTAGTCGTTGCCTATGGACAGATTCTCTCTCAGGCAATTCTAGATATGCCGAAGTTGGGCTGTGTCAACGTCCACGGCTCTCTCTTACCTCACTATCGAGGGGCAGCGCCGATTCAGTGGTGTCTTTATAACGGCGAGACTGAGACGGGCATCACGACTATGCTGATGGATGCAGGTATGGATACAGGCGCGATGTTGCTGAAGGTAAGGCTGCCGATCGCCCTCCTCGACAACGCCCACGATTTAGCAGAAAAGCTCTCACCTCTAGGCGCAAACTTGCTGATCGAGACGCTTCTCAAACTTGCCAATCAAGACATTCAGCCGATCGCGCAAGAAAATAGTCAAGCCACCTATGCGCCGTTGATTAAAAAAGAGAACTATGAGTTGGATTGGTCACGCGGCGCGATCGAGCTTCATAACCAAGTTAGAGGCTTTTATCCCAACTGCACCACTGCGTTTAGAGGCACTGCGCTTAAAATTATGGCAACTGTTCCGATCGCTCCATCAGTGGAACTGTCATCAGAATTCGCAATGCTGACTTCTTTAGCGGACGGATCTGATCAGGCTGCTGGGGAAATTGTGGTGATCGTCAAAAACCTCGGAGCCGTGATTCAAACAGGTGACGGGTTGCTGTTTTTGCGAGAAGCGCAACTAGCGGGTAAGCGCCCTCAATCTGGCTGGGATTTTGCCAACGGCAGTCGTTTAGCGATCGGAGAAAGGTTAGGCAATTAGGGATATTATAGCTACAGCCAGTCAACTTAGGACAAGGGGCTTAAGCCCCTTGTTACTTAGGGTGCTGAACGATCGCATCAACAGCAGAACGATTCACCAAATGTCCATCTTCCATACAAATAATTCGATCGGCAAGATCCAGAATGCGGTTGTCATGAGTGACTAGCAAGATGGTGCAACCCTGTTCTCTAGCAAGTTTCTCCATAATCTCCACCACATCTCGTCCCGATTTCTTGTCCAGTGCAGCCGTTGGCTCGTCTGCCAGAATGATTTTAGGCTGACTGACCAGGGCACGCGCGATCGCCGTCCGTTGTTTTTGTCCACCCGACAAATCGCTCGGATAGTAATTCATTCGGTCTTCTAAGCCCACTGCGGTCAAGACATTCCGAATGCGAGTATCTGCCTCTGCTGCGGTCACAGTCTGAATCTCCAACGCCATTTCAACATTCTGATAAACCGTCAGAAAGTTTAATAGATTGTGCGCTTGAAAAATATAGCCGATATCACGACGAGCCAGGGTCATCTGTTCCTTGCTGGCATTGAACAATTCATGTCCTAAGATGCTTAAGCTGCCATCTTGGATCGATCGCAAACTTCCCATAAGCGTCAACAATGTAGTCTTGCCAGAACCTGATGGCCCTGTCATGATCAGGATTTCGCCTCGATCGATTTGCAGATTAATGTCAAACAAAACCTGTTTTCGCAGTGAGCCTTGACCATAATGATGATTCAAGTGGGTCATTGAAATAGTGGGTTCAGAAGGCGCACTAATAGGAGTTTCTGGCAGATTAGACATCTCTAACTCCTAAAAAATATCGGCGGGGTCAGCGGTTTGTAATTTACGCACGGCGATCGCAGCCGAGGATGAACTCATGATTGCAGTGAGGACAAAGACAAACACAACCCGCCCCAAATCCATCGCCATCGGCAGCATGGTTGCAATATTAGTAATGCGATAGATGCCCAAGGCGATCAGAGTCCCAGGAACAAACCCAAGGGCCGCCAAAATTAGGGATTCTTGGAACACGACGATGAGCAGATAGCGATCGCGAAACCCCATCGCTTTGAGCGTGGCATATTCGGGTAGATGATTGGTCACATCGCTATAGAGAATCTGGTAGACAATCACCGCCCCTACAATAAAGGCAATGACCACGCCCAAATCAAAGGTATAGCCTACCGGAGTGCTGGCATTCCAAAAGGCAACTTCTGCTCTAGCATAGTCATCTCTCGTCATGACTTTGACATCATTGGGCAGACGCAATCGCATCGCTGCTAAAACCGCTTGAACATCTGCACCAGGCTTAAGTTTGATGACTCCGACATCAATCAACCCACCTCGACGAAAATTAGCCATGCGTAGAAAGTTGACATCACTCGTCACCAAGTAGGCATTGATGCCAAACGTCGGGCTGAGTTTGAACAATCCCTGAACTTGAACTTGACGTTCATTAATCTCGGTTGTGATCGATTCCCCCGACTCAAACCGTTGGGCAATTGCTCCAAATTCTCGACGAGAACCCAGATTAAACAAAACTGTATCTGGTTCGCGCAGTTTCTCGCGGTTGGCTTCTACACCCGGAACATTCATCACCTGATGTTCTGGGTTAATGCCGATCGCATAGATATCCCAAATTTCTTTGTTTTCAGGATTGCGCCACTGAATTGCATTGAGATAGATTGGGCTGACCGATGCAACACCCGTTACGCCTGCTGCCTGATAGAGTCGGCGCTCGCTAAACCGATCCAGGGAAATCAGCGCTCGCGATCGCCCACTCAGCATGACAAGTTCACCGTTCAGGCTATTGTGAAATTCCACTGCGCTACTAAACAATGCGCCTCGAAAGCCCATTTGCAAAAACATCAGCACATCGGCAAAGCTAATACCTGCGATCGCCACGAGCAAAAGTGCCCGTTCTTTCCGTAACTGTAACCAGGACAAAAACAGCGGTTTCTTTTTCTGAGTCATTTTAGTCATGCAATTTCCTCAAGATTTGACATCGAGTGATACTTGAATACTCAAATTTGTTAAACCCGAAACTCTACGACTAAACGGCTCATCCAATAGCACTTTCACTTCCACCACTCGCGCATCAAACTGAGCTGCCGGATCGGTGTTGAGAACATCTTGTTTGTTAATCTCTAGTCCGACTTCGACAACCTTGCCGCGTAGCACGTCTGGAAAGGCATTGTTCTTGCTAATCACAGTTGCAGTCTGCCCGACTCGAATGCGGCTGATATCCAATTCGTAAACTTCTGCTACTGCCACCATTCTCTGAGTTTGCCCCAGGCTAATGATGCCTTGAGTCCCAACCAACTCTCCAGGACGAGTGTGGATTTTGAGAACTTGTCCATTTTGGGGCGATCGCACCGTTGCCAAGTCCAATTCTGCCTGTGCCCGCGCTACACTCGCCTGTGCTTGAGCCACCTGCGATCGCACCACCTTCACATCGACCGGGCGCACTTCTGCAATTTGATCGAGCGTGGCTTGCGCTTCAGCGACCTGCTTCTGTCGAGATAGCTGAATTCGGCTCAGATTAGCCCGCGCCTCGTTTAGCTGTTGCCGCACCGTATCAGCAGTCAATTGCTTCCCATCGCGCAAAGAAGCAGAGATGGCACCTTCGGTATAAAGCGCCTGATAGCGCCGATCTTCGAGTTCTGCATTGCGAAGTTCTGCTTGCAGACGGGCGATCGTGGCTTCCTGGGCAACGGTTTCAGTTTGTAATTCCACCTGTTGGCGATCAACTACTTGTGCCTGCGCTCGAATTTCTCCCGACTTCGCGCCCGCTTCCACCTGCCCTAACCGGGCTTGGGCAACCCTCAACTGCTCTTGTGCTTCTTGCAAAGCTGCCCGCCGACGCGCATAAGTATCTAGAACTGCAATCACATCTCCTTGGCGAATCCGTTGACCGTGGCTCACTTTGAGAGTTTCCACTCGCGCCCCCTCTGAGGAGGTAGGCGCAAACACTTGAATGACTTCACCCTCTGGCTCCAATCGTCCCAGTGCAGATACTGTTTCAACCTTGGGCGCAGCAGCCACCACGATTGACGGCTGAATTGGACGACTCAACCAGGTTCGGTAAGCAATACTGCCAGCTAGCAGGAGAAAACCGATCCCAAACATCGCCACTAAGCGAGGTGATCGCCATTTAGCTCCCCAATCCATATGATCCATGTTTTGCCCCCTTGGTCACACCCAACGCCGCACACTCGCTTTATAGCGAAGATATTCATCACCGAATTTTTGCTCTAGATAATGCTCTTCGCGCTTGATCACGCCGTTTTGCACAACAACTATGAGCGGCAACAGAAGCAACAACGCCCAAAATGCGTTAAAAAGTAGCGCAATACCGACGTAAAGCATCGTTAAAGATAAGTAAATCGGGTTGCGACTAAAACTGAACGCTCCGTCGGAAACGATCGCTGTCGTTGGACAAGAAGGATCAACTGCTGTCTGTGCGCGGCGCATCGCGCGAAAAGCCGAAATTGCGATCAAAGCCGCGCCGACAAGTAAAACCACGCCTGATGCGATCGCGATCCATTGCGGCAGGAAGGTAGCCGGAAAAATAAAATGAAGTAATAGTCCGATCGCGAGTGTCCCGGCAAAAAGCGCAGGCGGAAATGCAATGACTCCGGGATTATCCACTGTTTCTTCTGACATTGAATTTTTCCTCAAAGGTTGACCTTATCTACTCTAATTATTGTATTCAAAAACTTGAATACAATAATCAATGTATAGTCAACGTATTGAATTCGTCAAGTAGAGTTTTTGGTTATGGCACTCAAGCACACCATCCTGGCATTCCTGTCTCGTCAGCCTTTGAGCGGCTATGACGTTGCCAAAGAGTTTGCTGAAGGGTTTGGCAGTTGCTTTTGGAAAGCAAGTCAGCAGCAAGTTTATGCCGAACTGACAAAGCTAGAGCAGCAGGGCAGCGTCACTTACGAGGCAATTCCGCAACCGGGACGACTCGATAAAAAAATCTATTCCATCACGGATCAGGGACAGCAGGAACTACTCGATTGGTTAACTCAACCCTGCGAACCCGCCGCTATTCGTGAAGATTTGGGCGTGATGGGGTTGGCGGGCCATCTCGTTTCCTCTCAGGTAGTGATCCGCGAAATTGAACGGCGGCGACAATTACACGTTGAAATGGTGCAACACGTCAAGAAATTAGATGAGCATTTCTCTCAGCATCTCGATTCGCTAGACTTAAAGGATCTCTATATGCATTTAGTAATTCGTCGCGGCATTCGCTATCAGGAAGAGTGGGTAGCTTGGTGCGACGAAGCGCTTCAGGCGATCGGGCAAACTGTAAAACGCTAGGTAATTGAGAGATGACCGCGACCCTCGCTCTCATAAAATCGACAGCCTGCACAGAGTCCTTGTGGGTTGACCGCACAGCGAATTAGCTGCGATCGCGCATTAAACCCACAGGTGGCATCGCCCAAAACCCAACGACCCTCGATCAGCGATTGTTCGATCGGGCGTTGAGCCGTCTGCACATAGAGCGCAATTTTGTGGAGGTGATAGCGTCCTGCTTTTAGCTGATAGCGGTGATGTCGCTCTAAAACCGCGTAAGTCTGTCCTTCTAAATCAAGGTAAGCGCCGGGTTGGGGTGCCCAGTCAAGACGAACACTTCCTAGAAATTGACGAGAATTGCTCAAAATCAACTCGGTAGGCAGCGATGGTTGCTCCATGAGAAACGTGTTCTAGAGTACACAGTGCCTTTTGATGGTATCGCGATCGTAACCCGTCACCCCCACAGTTTAGATTCTGCACAGATTTTGGGTTTACTTAAGTCTTGCACCTCTCGCAACAACCGCCGGAAATTAATTTCCCGGCTCATAGCTCAACCCCATGGAAATGGGTTGAAACCTTTGCTCAGTCCTCTTCAGAGGACTTTAGCGATTAGCCCGAATTTTAATTCAGGTGGGTGATCGGGAACTCGTTGAGACGGGTGCAAGATCTGAGTTTACCTAACGCCGCCCAAACCACGGATTGACCTGCAAAACGCCACTGGGCTTAAAGACGACCTTAAAGGAAGCCAAAGACTCTTGAGGAGTCGCGTTCGGGTCAGCAGGTTTGCCTAGCTGGGAGAGCGGAGTCGATTGGGAAAACTCACTGGCTGCCGCGTTTCCAGGCTCATAGTCAGCGATCGTGCCGTCCGACTTGACTCGGACTCGAAAGATCAATTCCTTATTAAAAGGAGGACTGCCTTTCCAGTTTTGGTCAATCTGGTCATAAAGCTTTGGCTGTAAAGCTTCTAGCTGCGACTTCTCGGTGATCTCTGCGGGAGCGGTAGACGACCCACTGAGAGAAGCGGTTGGGCTAGGAGTTGCCGACGCTGCGGGGCTAGGAGACTCTGACGCTGATGGATTAGGTGACGGAGATGAAGTTTCCCAGGGGCTAACTTCGAGGCTGCCTTGCGACGTAAAAGTAACTTTAAATTGCCCGATCGGTTCCTGAGAAGGCGTACTGCCAACGGCTGGAATGTAGAGCAGATTGAGTAGAGGCGTTTGTTTTACATTTTCGAGCGCCCCCGGACTTTCGGGTTTATAGCCGACGATCGCGCCATCTTTGCCCACGCCGACGCGATAAACCAGATCTTGAGTTGGGTTGGTTTGCGGCTTCCATTTGTCATTCACTTGGTCATAAAGCCGTTGCCGGAGTCGATCGAGTTCTTGCGGGTCGGTGATCGCGGGAGTCGTATTCAGCGTGTTTTCGAGTTGTGCTAAATCGGGTTCAGCCAGTTGGCTCGGACTCGGTGAAGCCGATGCCTGCGAACTCGGTGACACTGAAGGACTCAGAGAAGGACTGCCTGTGGGTTTAGGAGACGCAGCCGAAGTCGGACATTCTCCAGCCGCGAGACAAGCGGGTTTATTGACTTTTGGCATCGGCAGCATAAAAAAGGCGATCGCTGCCAGTGCTAACCCCGAAACTCCGATCGCCGCCGGAACTGCCTGTTTTGCCAACGGTTCGCGCGCAAACGCATATCGCTTGGGCACGGGCGCTAGATTTAATGACCAAAAGGGCAGAGTCTGCGTGTCGGCAACAAACTGATCGATCGCTTCCACTAAATCAAATAGCTGCACCGTGCTGAGATCAACTTTCTGAGCGGCTGTTGTGGTGTGATCAGCGCTCGGCTCGATCGTCAGACGGTGATAAATGCGATCGAGCCGCTCTAACTTCACAAACGAAGGCTTATCGCTGTAGGTGTGGCGCGGCAGATGAATTCCACTCAAAAACTCTTGAGCATACAAACTGACGGCGGTTACTAAACTCTCAAAAAATTCCCGTCCGCCAGCGAGGGGCTTTTCTTGCCCTGCTAGGTAGCACTCGGCATTGATCAGCAGTGCCATAACGGGACGCATCTCAGCTTGGGAGGTTGCGATCGGGTCTGCTAACCCCTCTAAAACCAGGGTGCAGTTGGGCAAACTATATTGGCGTTGGATGGTCATCCCACTTCTCCATCAAACAAACTAATCCACAATCGCTGCATTCCTGATGTTCCGGTGCAAAAAAGCAACTGAGCCAGCAGATCAAGCGCCAGTTCGTTCAGCTTCTCGTCAGAACTGTAAGCCATCACTCCCGCACGGCGAGCATTCATCCGGCTGCGAAAATGGGCGCGAAATCGCTCCAAATATTCTGACAATCGAAAGTGATGCTCAGTCGATAGCTGCTTTTCGGTAAGCTGCTGATACGCCAAAAGCAACTGCCGCACCAGCACCGTCAAGCGACGTGCCAGATAGCAGGTAATCACGACGAGAGCTTTTGCTTCTAAAAGCGTCAGAGGGCGACGCTGACTATAGCGCCTAAACGGATTAGTGCTGCGTAAGCGCCAGAGAACCACCCGATTTTGAATAATTCCCCGCAGGTCAAGATCGTTGGCAGTTGACAAGATTGCTTCTGAGCCGCCCAAGTCGAGGGCTTCGATCGCTAACAGCAACAAGTCAATTTGCAATCGCGCCCGTCGTGGGCAAACGCCTTCAGAAACGGGAGGATCGGGCAAACCGTCTAAAATCAAGGGGATGGTCGGGGCAGGTAGGCTATTTAACTGCATTACGCTCACAGAAACACTCATTCCAATTGCGGGGTGTGGTCGATTAACGATGATCTGATGAATCGGGTGGGCATTTTCCTAAAATTCATCGTTGGCTCTTTGCCAATGTAGCAACAGAAATAACCGAAGTTTTAAAACGATTCTGATAATCTGTCTTAGAGTGCCTCAGTTACTAGATTCCATACCAGGGCGGTTAGGGCGTAATTTCCCCACCTTAGCTTAGAACCACTAGCAACATTTCAGTCTATCCGACTTTCAGCAAATCAGCCCAGTCTTAGAGTCTCCGATTTTTTAACCTATTGAAATCTTAAAGGTCTAAATGCTATCCAACATTTACTGATCCAAAGAAATGGGACAATTAACAGTTGAGTTCACTAGGGAAGTTAGAGACTTTGCTCTGCTCTCAGCCGAATTGATAGGAATATTAGAGAAATGCTCAAACGATTTGTCGTACTAGTGTTGGTGGTTTTTAGTCTGAGTTTGCAGGGCTGTGTGTCGGGGGTCGGTGGCTTAAAAAGCTACGCCGATAGCACCGATGGTTATCGGTTTCTCTACCCCAATGGCTGGACAGAAGTGCAGGTGGCTAACGGCCCTGATGTGGTTTTTCACGACATTATCAAGCCGACTGAAAACGTCAGTGTGGTGATTAACCCAACCCAGGGGCAAAAAACGCTTAGCGATCTAGGAACGCCAAGCGAGGTCGGCTATAAGTTGGGCAAAAGCGCGATCGCGCCGCCTAACTCAGGTCGCACCGCAGAACTGGTCAACGCCGAAGCGCGCGAACTGGGTGATCAAACCTATTATCTGCTGGAATATCTAGTCAAGCTGCCCGGAAACCAGGAGCGGCACAACATCGCCAGCGCGATCGTCTATCGGGGCAAGCTCTACACGTTTAACGCCTCCACCTCAGAAGAGCGGTGGGGCAAGATGAAAGACCTGTTGACAACTGCTGCGAAGTCTTTCTCGATCGACGGATAAACTCGACTCTATGACTCCTTTTGTTCTGGCTTCTGCGTCTCCGGCTCGAAAACGGCTGCTTCAGCAAGCGGGCATTGACCCGATCGTGCATCCCAGCGATTTTGACGAATCTCAAATTCAACTAATCGAGCCTGCTGAGTTAGTAAATGTCCTGGCAGAACAAAAAGCCCTAGCAACGATGCGATCGCTCTGGGAACACCGAGGCAATCTGCAACTCGTGGGCTATGGTCGGTTGTTTTCACGCACACCAGGGCTGATTTTGGGATGCGATTCAGTTTTGTCTCTCAAAGGCGAGATTTACGGCAAGCCTGCTGATGCGGCAGACGCGATCGGGCGCTGGAAACAAATGCGTGGTCAGGTGGGCGAACTCTATACGGGGCACGCTTTACTGGTTCCCTATTCAGAACAAGGGATGCTCATTCCTTCTACAACGCTGGTACGTGCTCAAATGACGCGAGTCTTTTTTGCAGAAGTTAGCGATCGTCAGATCGAAGCCTATGTTGCCACTGGCGAACCGCTCGTCTGTGCGGGCTGTTTTGCCCTAGAAGGTCGAGGTAGTTTGTTTGTCGAGAAGATAGAAGGCTGTCATACCAACGTGATCGGGTTGAGCATGCCTCTGTTGAGACGGATGCTGGCTGAGGTGGAGGTTGACGTTACAGATTTTTGGCAGAAACATAGCAATCCCGAATAATTTGTGGGATCGGCATCCTGCCTGTACAGGCTAGAAGCCTGTTCCACTCTTGACAACTGAAATGGGATTGCTATAACCATTTGCAAAAGGCAAAAAACCAACTCTAAAGATTTCCCCAGAGTGTCGGAATACTTCTTAGACTGGAGCAACCGGAGTTCCTCGTGCTTGATTGACCGCAATGGATTGTTTGCCCAAGAATCTCGCTAATTTTCGCTCTGACATTCTGGATCAAACCTACTTGGGGCAAATTTGCGGCTCCAAACAGCTATTTACAGATCGCTACGAAATTCGCAAATTGCTAGGTCGCGGCGGCTTTGGGGTGACGTTTTTGGCGCGCGATCGCGGGTTGCCTAGCAGCCCTCTCTGCGTCATCAAGCAACTGTGTCCTAAAGTTCAAGATGCGGCGGCTCTGCAAAAAGCCCGTCAACGGTTTGAGCAAGAAGCAAAAGCCCTGAGTCGGCTCGGCAGTCATTCTCAAATTCCTCAACTGCTCAACTATTTTGAAACGAACGGTGAATTTTATCTAATCCAGGAATATGTTTGTGGCAATACCTTAAATAAAGAAGTGAGGCAATCAGGTGCCTTTTCTGAAGAGAAGGTCAAAGCGTTTTTGCAAGAATTTCTGCCTCTGTTACGCTACGTTCACAAAAATCGAGTCATTCATCGCGATATCAAGCCGCCTAATCTTCTACGCTGCAAAGATGACGGGCGACTGGTGCTGATCGATTTTGGAGCCGTCAAAGAACGAATTGCCACGGTCGAACACTCTAGCATTCGCACCTCGACGCAGTTTGTGGGCACGATCGGGTTTGCCCCACCAGAGCAGCTTTCGTTACGTCCGGTCTATGCCAGCGATATCTATGCAGTGGGTGCCACCTGTCTCTATTTGTTAACTGGAAAAGCGCCGATCGAGTTTGAGTATGAACCGAAGACGGGTGATATCAAGTGGCGCGACATGGTGCAGGTCAGCGATCATTTTGGACGAGTTTTAGGCAAAATGTTAAGGGTGTCTGCCTGCGATCGCTACCAGTCTGCCGAAGCGGTGCTGCGAGCGCTAGAGTTAGAACCCCATTTAGATGATTTGCTGCCGTGTATGAACAATCAACCGCCTGCAACCTCAGCGATCTCACCCAGAATACCGAGTCACTCACGAGAATTTATTTCTCCCCTGGTTAGGACGGCGATCGCGATTCGAGAGTGGCAAGCCCGCCTGCAAGAACGACGCGATAGTCAAGACGCTTCGGATCAATTGTTGTCTGAGGATTGATACTAGCAGAGTAGATTTTTCAAAGGGCTTAACATGACTGCTCTACCTAACCAAACCGCGATTTTGACGGCGCTGCAACATCTGATTGAAGTCGTCGCCAAGCTGCGATCGCCCGATGGGGGGTGCCCGTGGGATTTAGCCCAAACTCGCGAGACGCTGATTCCTTATGTGATTGAAGAAGCCTACGAAGTGGTTGATGCGATTCGCAGTGGAGATCATGACGCGATCGCCGAAGAGTTGGGAGATTTGCTGCTGCAAGTGGTGCTGCAAGCTCAAGTCGCCAGCGATCAAGGGCAGTTTGATCTGTCGCGGGTCGCTGAGAAAATTACTGAGAAACTGATTCGCAGACATCCTCATGTGTTTACTGATTTAGCGGTTGAGAATATCGATGAGATTCACCGCAACTGGGAGCAAATCAAAGCCGCTGAAAAAGGGCAAGACTTCTCAGAAACCCAACGCCTGACTTATCAGCTAAAGCGGGCTGCCCGATCGCTGCCTCCTTTGATGGCAGCCCTGAAGATTTCTCAAAAAGCGGCGATCGCAGGCTTTGAATGGGAGACGATCGAGGATGTTTGGGCAAAGTTTGAAGAGGAGTTGGCAGAATTTCAGCACGCGTTGGCACACGAAAGTAAAGCTGCACAGCAGGCAGAATTAGGCGATCTGTTCTTCACCCTGATCAATCTCGCTCGCTGGCACGATCTTGATCCATCAGTAGCCGTGCAGGGGACTAATGAACGATTTATTCAACGATTAGCCCAGATCGAAGCGGTGGTCGATCGTCCGCTTTCAGATTACAGCTTGGAAGAGTTAGAAGCGTTTTGGCAGCAGGCAAAAGCCAAGTTAGCCAAAGAACGAGCCACAAACCCAGAGCATTAGCGATCGTAGATTAAATAAACGTGAATTCGATGAGGCTTTTCGCTACGGTTGCAAGTCCGGGCTACCCCCTAAATCCCCCATTTTGGGGGCTGAAGCCGCTCAAAACGAAGCGAAAGAACTCATCGAACTGCCGTTAAATAATATCAGTGACTTGCAACGCTAACAGGCACGGCAGTGCTATGCCCTTACAGCGCTTTACTGAGTAGGTAAAAATACTTATTGGATTGTCTACCGAAAATTTACTGAATTTATTTTTCAATCCACAACTTGAATGTTAGGATAAACACCTAAATTCACCGATCGCTCCTTACTACCCAGGGTTTCCTACAATGTCTGTGCTGCCGTTTGAGATTATTGAGCAATATCAACTAGAAGAGGGTGAGCGAGGGCTTAACCGCCAAAACGCCCACCTAATCCATTTTCTGCAAGAAGAGCTTTGTCTTGCCCCATCCGCGATCGCGATGGCAATTCGCTATGCCAAGCAAGAGAATGGGCCTTTGCCGATGGTGCTTTGGCACTACGGGTTAGTTTCGTTAGAGCAACTCAATCAGATTTTAGACTGGTTAGAAAACTAGCTGTTTACTGCCGACTCATTTTGTTTAACAGCCAAAGTGACGTGGCGATCGCCACAAAATGCGCCAAAATTACGTTGATACTCGCTTGCACGACCAAAATATCAAGTGGTTTAATAAACTTTGATTGGTCGGTGTTGATAAACCCGGCTGCACCTTGACTAAGGGCTTTGCCAAACAGCAAACCGATAATCGCTTCGGCTCCTAGCACTGCTAGCAAAATTCCGCCCAGGCTGGCGATTAATCCGATTCTCAAGACTTGAATCGCTTCTGCTTTTTTAGGACGAGTGGCGGCGGCACCCTGCAATCGACGACCGATCGGAATGTAGCGAAACAGTGCCCAATACATATTAAAGCCCAGCATCGCAATGCCCAAGACGGTTAAAATCACGCCGACATTCGTCCCCGGATTGTTGGCTGAATCAACCCCTCGACTTGCGATCGGGGCAAACAGCAAAATCGCACTCGACACGATCGCCAAAACAAGCTGCGACCAAAAACTGATCCAGCCTGTGAGTCGAAAGGTGCTGGCAATTTGCTTGAGCGTGGGTGAAGAATCAGATTGCGTCATGTCCGAAGGGTTAGAGATGCGATTCTAGCAGTCTCGCATATTTGGCGATCGACCGCACTTCGATTCTAGTTGACGAGGGAGAACGGGCACTCTACTGAAAGCGCTTTTCAGAAGTTTATGAATCTTCCCCGTCCGAGTTCTAAGACCGATCTGCGATCGCGCTTCAAGCAAATTTGGGGCTATGACGACTTTCGATCGCCCCAGGGTGAAATTGTTGAGACGTTGCTGTCACAAAAGGATGCTCTAATTATCATGCCAACAGGCGGCGGCAAATCGATTTGCTTTCAGCTTCCAGCGTTGATGCAAACCGGATTGACGCTAGTGGTTTCGCCGCTGGTTGCCTTAATGGAAAATCAGGTGCAAGAGTTGCGGCAGCGTCGGTTGCCTGCGGCGTTGTTGCACAGCGAACTATCTGCCCCACAGCGCAAACAAGTGCTTTGGGCGATCGAGGCTCAACAACTTCGGCTGCTTTATCTCTCGCCAGAAACGCTGTTGAGCGCGTCGGTTTGGCAACGGCTGTGGGATCCGCGCTTGCAAATCAACGGCATCATTCTAGATGAAGCGCATTGTTTAGCTCAGTGGGGAGACACTTTTCGACCTGCTTATTATCGATTAGGGGCGGTGCGATCGGCGCTATTGCAGCACAAACCCGCCGGGACTCGGATCGCGATCGCTGCCTTTACCGCGACTGCCGATCCTCAGACTCAACAGACGATCGAACGAGTTCTGCAATTGCAAGATCCGCAAGTTTTTCGACTCAATCCCTATCGCAGCAATCTCAGCCTCACGGTGCAAACAGTGCAAACTCCGAGAGGGCGACGAGATCAATTACTTAAATTGATTCAATCTCAACTTAAACAGTCCGGTTTAGTCTATGTGCGAACGCGGCGAGATAGTGAAGAACTATCAGAATGGCTGAGGCAACGAGGTTATAAAACGGCGGCTTATCATGCAGGATTGGGAGCCAGCGATCGCCGCCGCATCGAACAAGCCTGGTTAACCGATGCCCTCCAGTTTGTGGTGTGTACGTGCGCCTTTGGGATGGGGGTAAACAAGGCGAATGTCAGATGGATTGTTCACTTCCATGCACCGTTTCTGCTGAGTGAGTATGTGCAAGAAATTGGACGCGCGGGACGAGATGGCAAACCAGCAAAGGCGCTAATGCTAGTGAGTGGATGGCTCGATTCGGACGATCAACAGCGCTGGAAATTTTTTGAAACGCAAGCACGATCGCAACAGCAAACAGCCCAGAAACTTATCAAAAAACTTCCGCAGCAAGGAAACGTGAATGAAGTAGCTAAACAGTTTAAAGAGAGTACGATCGCGCTTTCGTTATTGCAAAGTCTCGGACGGTTAACCTGGTCTGACCCGTTTCACTACACGATTCACGCGACTGACTCTGCTCAGACTGCAAACTCGTCTAATTCTACGCAACCGATGCGAGACTATCTTAAAACGCGCGAGTGTCGTTGGGGCTTTTTGCTGCGGGCATTTGGGTTTGAGAATGAGGCGATGAGCTTCAAATGTGGGCGGTGCGATCGCTGTCGCGTCTGAAAGAGTTCCAGTCACGTTAATCTTGTTCAAACACTTTGCCTAATGCGGCAGGTGGTGTGCTGCGAATCATTTCTGATGCGGTGCGATCGAGCGGTGAGGGTAATAACTTTAACAATCGTTCTATCCACTCACTAGATGTCAACACGAGTAATAGAATCATTAACATGAAAGGAGCCACATTAAACACTTGACTAGGAACAGCAGGAATTGTACTTTGAGCAACGCTGGCTAAAGATTGCAGGATGCCAAATAAATAACAACTTAACGCGACTCGAAGCGGATTCCACCCACCAAAGATGACGATCGCTAATGCAATCCAGCCATAGCCAGCCGTGTGCATGTGACTCCAACCTGCCTTAAAGTCAAGCGAAAAAGCGGCTCCAGCGATTCCCATCATTGCTCCCCCAATCAGCGTGTAGATGTAGCGCATCTTGACTACATTGGTTCCTCTTGCAAAAGCTGCATTGGGTTGTTCTCCGATCGCTCTTAACATCAGTCCTGCACGAGTCCGATAAAAGTAGACCCAAACTAGGGCGATCGCGGCATAGCTGAAATACACCAGCAAATCACTTTGAAACAAAAGATTTCCTAAAAAGGGAATATTCTGCAAACCGGGAATCTTAAAACTGGGCACTGTCGGGCCGGGAATTCTTACAAAGGAGTTGCCCAGAAACGACGATAAATTTGCGCCTAATAACGCCAACACAAACCCGATCGCGACTTGTGATTGTTTGAGCGTCAACGTTCCTAACGCGACGATCAGCGCGATCGCGGCTCCGACTAAGGCGGCTCCGGCAAATCCGGCTAATAAACTTGGTACTGTTCCCGATCCTTCGAGGGTTTTGGCGATCGCAAAGCTCGTCATGGCTCCGAGCAAAATTGTGCCCTCGGCGGAGAGGTTGATTACCCCAGCGCGTTCGGTGATGGTTTCGCCAAGACAGGCAAACACGAGGGGCGTAGAAGTCGCGATCGCAGTCGCCAAAATGGACACAAATTGAGCAATATCCATAGATCGCATGATTCAGGTGAATTGATTTTAACAGCCTGATTTTGAAGGATTTAAGGAGTTTTGTCAGTTTGTCCGATCGTCAACGTTACGATGTGAAAAGATGCCTGTAGTGAAAACGTAGACAAGATCAAATTTTCTGGCAAGGAGAGACTGATTGCCCCTCTGCAAACATCTGAAGAAATACCACCTGATACGGTCAAACAAAGAGATTTGCCTGTAGCCTAGAGTCTTGCAGACGTTCTCTATGGCTATGGCAACGATCCACTTCAAAGGCAAGTCCTACGTTCAAAATCACCACCTCACCCTCAAGTACCATCATTTGGTGCCCAATCCTGTTGCCAGCCTGACGGATAAAATCAGCCTCCACGATAACCTGATTATCCACGGTGACAACCTGCTCGCTCTTAAAGCCCTGTTGCCGACTTATGCGGGCAAAGTGAAGTGTGTTTATATTGACCCGCCCTACAACACGGGCAACGAAGGCTGGATCTATAACGATAATGTCAACTCGCCGATGATGCAGGAGTGGCTAAAAGCCAACCAACCGATCGACAAAGAAGACCTAGCACGACATGAAAAATGGCTCTGCATGATGATGCCTCGCCTGAAGTTACTCAGAGAGCTTTTGCGAGATGATGGTGTAATTTTTATCTCAATTGATAATAACGAAGTTCATCGTTTGAGAATGCTGATGGATGAGATTTTTGATGAAAACAATTTTATAGCAACTATTATTTGGCAGAAAAAACAATCACCTCAGAATGATGCAACTTATCTTTCTGATATGCACGATTATGTTTTAATTTATGCCAAGAAGGCTAAAGAAACAAAGAATGATCCTGATGGTTGGGAACGGAATTTATTACCGAGAAGCCAAGAACAGGAGGAACGGTATTCTAACCCTGATAATGATCCAAGGGGGACTTGGACATCTGTAGACTACACTTGTAACAAGTCAGTTGATGAACGCCCTAATTTGTATTATCCAATTCTAAATCCCGTCATAGGGAAAGAAGTTTATCCATCACGCTCAAATGTATGGCGATTTGACACAAATAGACATCTGAAGAATGAACAAGAAAACCGAGTATGGTGGAGTGGCGGAATTCCAAGGCTAAAAAGATTTAGATCTGAAGTTAGAGAGGGTGTAGTTCCTTCTACATGGTGGGATCGAAAATTTGCTGGAGATAACCAAAAAGCGCGAAGAGAGATTAAGAAACTTTTTGAAGAGTTAGATAATCCTTTTGACTCGCCTAAACCTGTGAGTCTGCTTAAACTTATTTTTAAGATTGCAACTGAAGATGACTCTATTATTTTAGATTCCTTCGCAGGTTCAGGAACGACGGCTCATGCTGTTTCATCACTTAATCAGGAGGACGGGGGTAATCGTCAGTTTATTCTGGTTGAAATGGAAAACTACGCTGACTCGCTGACGGCAGAGCGAGTACGGCGAGTAATTCAAGGAGTTCCTAATGCAAAAGATAAAACTCTGAAAGATGGTTTGGGCGGCAGTTTTTCGTTTTTTGAATTGGGTGATCCGATCGAGATGCAGGCAATTTTGGAAGGGAATAGTTTGCCTGCTTACGAAGACTTAGCACGGTATGTTTTTTACACTGCGACAGGTGATGAGTTTGACCTAACGAAAGTTGAGGTTGATCGATATTTTATTGGCGAAAGCAACGACTTTGAAGTTTATCTACTTTATCAACCTGATTTGAATTATTTACGCTCCACTGCCCTTGATTTAGGTAAAGCAGAAAAGCTAGGACTGCCGAAACCTAACTCCAAGAAACGGCTGTTTTTCGCACCTATGAAATATCTCGATATCGATACGTTAGAACGATATCGCATTGAATACTGTCAGCTTCCCTTTGAGATTTACAAGTTCAAAGAGTAGCTAGAGGTCTCTACGATATGAGCAGGCGAGAAAAACTCCGTTCAAGATTAAAAAACAACCCAAACAATGCAATATTTTCAGATATTTGGAAGCTTTTAGAACAGGAAGGGTTTGTACTCGATCGAATTACAGGAAGTCATCATATTTTCACAAAGGATGAAATAACGTTCGTCGTTCCAGTCCACAACAACAAAGTCAAAACGATTTATGTGAAGCGAGTGATCGAATTGATTGACCAGACGGAAGTTCAAGAAAATGAAGAGGAGTAAGCATGAATTATCCCATTGTGATTTATCCCTGCGATGAGGGTGGCTATGTTGCAGAAGTTCCAGCCCTTAGAGGATGTTTAGCTCAGGGTGAAACCTTACCTGAAACACTAGAAGAACTAGAAATTGTCACAAAGCTGTGGATTGAAACGGCGCAAAAACATGGGCAATCTTTGCCTGATGTTGATACTGCAATTGAGAAGGCTAAAACTTTGAGCTACAGCGGTTCCTGTTGAGGGCGAGGATCTAGAATGACAAGGCTAAACCCAGTACAGCTTACGCGGCGCGATCGATAAACAATCATGGAACTCAAGGACTACCAAAAACACTGTATTAACGAGGTCAAGGTCTACCTTGAGCGTTTGGCAAAGTCCAAAGCGAAGTACGACAGAGACGTTGCTGAAGATCCTGACGATGCCTTTAATTTTCCTCAGCAAGCCTGGGAGAAAGCAAAAGGAGGCACAACGTTTCAAGGGGCTATTCACCATGACAAGAAAAATGGTCTGAGTGAACCGTTGCCCAATTTTTGTATCAAAGTGCCGACTGGGGGCGGGAAAACCCTCTTAGCGACTCATGCGATCGGCTTAATTAACCGCCATTATCTAAAACGGCAAACAGGATTAGTGCTATGGATTGTGCCAACGAACCAGATTTATCGGCAAACCCTGAAGGCACTCCGTACCCGCGAACATCCCTATCGTCAAGTGTTGGATCTCAATAGCGGTGGTCGTACTAAAATCGTCGAAAAAACCGAACGCTTTACACCTTCTGACATTCAAGAAAGTCTCGTCGTTTTGCTGCTGATGCTGCCGTCTGCCAATCGGCAAAACAAGGAAACTCTGAAAATTTTCCAGGATCATGCAGGCTTTGATCAGTTCTTTCCACCCGACGATCGCCTCCCTGATCACCAAGAATTACTGGGGCAATTCCCTAATTTAAACTGTTTTTCTGAACAGCATTCCTTCTTTGGTAACAGATTAAAACCTCGCTGGGCAACACCCTCCGCATCCTTCAGCCCATTATCGTGATTGATGAGGGACACAAAGCTTACAGCAAAAATGCTCAAGACACGATCTGTAACTTTAATCCATCCATCATGGTCGAACTATCGGCCACGCCACCATCTAACAGCAACATCCTGATCAACGTGAGTGGGCAGGAACTCAACCGAGAGGAAATGATCAAGCTCGACATTCATCTTACAAACAAAGCCAGCTATGACTGGAAAGACTGCTTACGTGATAGTGTTGCCAAGCGCGAAGAACTCCACAGACAAGCGTTGGAGTATCAAGCGAGAACTGGAACCTACATTCGCCCGATTTGCTTGATTCAGGTTGAGCGGACTGGAAAAGACCAACAGACCGATACTCACTACATTCACGCTGAAGATGCTAAGAACTTTTTGATCAGAGATTGCAGCATAAGCTCAGATGCGATCGCTATAAAATCTAGCGAAACCGATGATATCGAAGGGCTTGACCTATTCAGTAAAGAATGTTCTATCTGCTATGTCATCACTAAGCAAGCTCTACAAGAAGGCTGGGATTGCTCCTTTGCCTACGTGTTGACAGTCCTCACCAACCCCAGTTCAAAGAATGCTATCACCCAATTAATCGGGCGCATTCTCCGACAACCGTTTGCTCGAAAGACCAAAGTTCAAGCATTAGATGAATGCTATGTTTTTTGCTTCAAGCAGAAAGCGCAAGGCTTGATCAGCAGTATTCGTATAGGCTTACAGAATGAAGGTTTAGGCGACATTGCAGGAAACATCGTTCAAGATACAGTTAATGACGACAAAGTAGAAGTCGGCTATCGAGAGCAATTCAAGAAATTTGAAGGCAAGCTTTATCTACCCCGGTTTGTTATTCAACAGTCCCAAGGTTGGCGCGAACTCAGTTATGAAATGGATATACTCAGCCAAATTAACTGGGGACTCGTAAATCTGGACGAAATTAAAAAATTGCCTCTCACAAAGACAGAAAGCAAAGACGAAACATCAGCAATTGGGCTTAGTCAATATGAACGAGAAGTCATTGAAAAAAGAGAGAGCCAGATTCAAAAAGCAAGTGTAAAGCTCGATTTAGTCTACGTCACTCGTCAAATTTTAGATGTAGTTCCCAATCCTTGGATCGCCTATCAAATTGCAGAAGAGGTGTTTTCATCCTTATCCAATCTGTCAAGCAATACCGAAGAGATTATCGCAACCAACATGGTTTTCATCATCGAGGAATTGCGTAAGGAATTGAGCAAAGAGCGCGATCGTTTAGCAGAAGGTATATTTCGGCATTTGCTAGATACACAACAACTTTGCTTCTTTTTAGTTGTTGATAGAAGCCCAGATATTCCGACTCGAATAAATGTCCATAAAAAGGCACATAGACTAACAAGAGAGAATAATGATCCTATCCAGCGCAGTTTGTTTGATTATGTACTAGAAGAAGATTTTAACGATATGGAGAAAGCGATCGCCATTTATCTAGATGAGCAAGAAAAACTCCTCTTCTGGTACAGAAATGTTTCTAGAAAAGATTACTACATTCAAGGTTGGAAGAAAGGAAAAATTTATCCTGATTTTATTGCGCCCGAAGCAGATTTACAGAAACCGGACGATTGTTCCACTGTATATGTGGTTGAAAGTAAAGGTTTACATTTGAAAAATGAAGACACTCAGTATAAACAAACCATTTTTGAAATTTGCAATGAGCTTGGTCAAAAAATGCAGTGGAGTGAACTAAAGCAAGAGTTCTTTGGCTCTCGCGTTGAGTTCAAGCTAATTTTTGAAGATGAATGGAAACGTAAAATCAATGAGATTCTTTTGTAAATTATTCAAGTCACAGTAGTAAATTTGACGACAAAATGCCCATTCCACAATTTACTTAGGATCGCTATATTCATCCCTGTCGATGTTACGCTTTAATTGCTTGATCGCTTCTTACAGGGAATAAGCATGAACTATCTCATTGTGATTTATCTTTCCATATTTGGAAAGATATTTGCACGTTCTGTAAACCACGGGCAAAGCCAATTTCTTCGACACCGTAATGTAGGGCATCTGTCTCTCCTCTTTGTCAGCTTTTAACTCTGTCCAAAACGCTTGCTTTAATAAGTAGACAGATTCACCGTTAGCTAATCAGACCCGATCGCCAAAGTTAAGTTTTAGATGCTGTTGCCCTGTTCGCTAGATTCGTCTTCCGAGAATCACTAGATCTTGTTCCCCTCTGTCAAACTTGGCGACCCTGGGCAGATAGCCCCACTGCTCAAATTCAAATTGCTGAAATAACTTAAGGCTGGGATGATTATCGGCAAAAATGAAACCTAGCAAAGTGGCTATCTTGAGAGCAGGAGCCATCTCGATCGCTCGCCCCAAAAGTTTCCGCCCAATCCCCATTCGCTGACAATCAGGGTGAACATAAAGACTCAACTCAGCTGTGCTTTGATAGGCGGGTCTACCATAAAATGACCGAAACCCTAGCCATCCTGCAACGGTGCCGTTAATCTCCATCACCCAAAGGGGACGATCGTGGGTATGAGCGAGAAACCAATCAAGACGACTTTCGATCGTCACAGGCGCAAAATCTGCGGTGACAATTTGGCAAGGAATCGTAGCGTTGTAAATGGTGACGATCGTAGGCAAATCAGCTTCAACAGCGTCGCGGATCATAGGTTTAGTTAACGGTGGATCAATTGCGAATAAGCTTAATCTAGAATCGCAAATCTTAAAGTGCAAAATCGGTTATTCCTGGACTTGGCTAGAAATCCACTGTAAGTAGGGCTGCGATCCGGCGACGATCGGCAACATAATAATCTCTGGTACTTCATAAGAATGGATTTCTCGAATTTTGGCTTCTAGTTCGTCAAATCGCGATCGTTCAGATTTGATCAACAGTTGCCACTCTTCGTCGTGATGAACCGTTCCTTGCCAGGTGTAAATTGAGAACACTGGCAGCAAATTCACACAAGCCGCGAGTTTTGCTTGAATCAGAGACTCTGCGATCGCATCTGCCTCTTGCCGCGAACTCGCTGTCACCAACATGATTCCATAGCGTCCTGTCTCTTCGGTCATAAGGCTTACACTATAATCACTCTCTATTATTTTCGATCCTCATGTTCAAAAAAATCGCCCTCACCCTGATTTGGGTTGGATTTGTCAGCTATGCCTTTTTGCTTGCGCCGCCCGACAGTCCCGATACGATCGACCTAATTAAAAATCTGTCTACCGGACAAATTCAAGGCGTTAACCCCTTAATCGTGGCACTGTTCAACATTATGGGCGTGTTTCCCCTGATCTACAGTTGTGTGATGTATCTCGACGGCAAAGGACAAAAACTTCCGGCGTGGCTGTTCTCAACGGCATCGTTTGCAGTAGGTGCGTTCGCGATTTTGCCCTACCTGATTTTTCGCAAACCTAATCCGACGTTTCCAGGGCAGAAAAACTGGTTTCTCAAACTATTAGACTCTCGCTGGACAGGTGCATTGCTTGGGTTGGCGGCGATCGCGTTAGTTGTTTACGGCGTGACTCAAGGCAATTGGAATGACTTTGTGCAACAGTGGCAAACCAGCCGATTTATTCACGTCATGAGTTTAGATTTTTGTTTATTGTGTCTACTATTTCCGACATTGTTGGGCGATGACATGGCGCGGAGAGGATTGACCAACAAACGAATTTTTTGGGCGGTTTCATTGGTGCCTTTGTTTGGCGTGATCGCTTATCTCGCATTGCGTCCCCCGGTGATTGAGCAGTCTAAAACAGAAGCGATTCGTCAACAACCTGCATCGGTCTAAGCATGAACAATCAAGGCGATTGGCGGCATCCCCCGGCTGATTTGAGGCTGCAAAATGCTCAGGTTCATGTGTGGCGATCGCCGCTTGATTTGCCTACAGAACGCATCGAACTGTTTGCAAAAATTCTGTCATCAGATGAACAAATTCGCGCTGATCGTTTTCGATTTGCTCAACACCGTCAGCGCTTTATTGCTGGAAGAGGTATCTTACGATCGCTCCTTGGTCGCTATCTGCAAATCGCACCCGATCAAGTGCAGTTTATCTATAGCGAAAAAGGAAAACCATCTCTCGCAAATCAACGATTGCAGTTTAATGTCGCGCATTCGCAAGGATTAGCACTCTATGCAGTTGCGCTCGATCGTCCAGTAGGCGTTGACTTAGAACAGGTTAGAGCGATCGCAGATTTAGACTCCTTGACTCAGCGCTTTTTCTCACCCAACGAACATGCCGCGATCTCCGCTCTGCCTGCCTGCCAACAGTCTCAAGCCTTTTTTCGTTACTGGGTTTGCAAAGAAGCCTATCTCAAAGCGACAGGCGACGGACTCGCAAAACTACAAGCATTAGAAATGTCTTTAGAGTCAAACCAAGCTTATTTGACCAAGATTCCTCAAGGAAACATTGCAGATTGGCACCTTCGAGAATTAGCTCCCGCAGCAAATTTTGTAGGCGCGATCGTCAGTTCTAGTCAAAATTGCAATCTCACCTGCTGGCAACTCTAACGAAAGATCTATTCCGCAAGAGATAAAGCGAAAGAGACGAGAAGAAAACTATCCCACGAGAGCAAGATGTGTTGATCTCAACGATCGTTAGACAATACACACAATTCGCTTTGAGCGTAGGTAAATCTTTACTCTTGGGAGTTATATGACAAGTCCTATAGAATTTAATTTATTTGCCCCCTATAACAAGGGAGTTTCATTAGTTGGCTCTTTTTCTGATTGGAAAGAAATCCCCATGCAGAAAGGGGAAGACGGCTATTTTAGAGTCAACGTTGACTTAAAAGATGGGACTTATCAGTACAAATTTCGAGTGCAGTCAAAAAGCTGGTTTTTTGAGCCAGATCAATGGGTAGATGTCACTGATCCCTACGCCACTGATGTCGATGGCAAGAGCGCTTCTGAGAATGCGATCGCTCACATCAAAGATGGACAACGCATCGTTGATACCTATGTTTGGCAACATGATGATCAGCCGCTTCCCGCCGATCGTGAGCTAGTGATTTATGAACTGCACATTGCTGATTTTTCAGGTGGTGAAGCTAATCATGATGGGCATGGCACTTATCAAGACGCGATCGCCAAGCTCGATTATCTTAGCGATTTGGGCGTGAATGCGATCGAGCTAATGCCCGTCAAAGAATATCCCGGTGACTATAGCTGGGGCTACAATCCGCGTCACTTCTTCGCCCCCGAATCGAGCTATGGCGAAACCGCACAACTCAAGCAATTGATCGACGAGTGCCACGGTCGCGGAATGCGCGTGATCATGGACGGGATTTATAACCACTCTGAAGCGTCTGCCCCTCTGACTCAAATCGATCACGACTATTGGTATCACCACCAACCCCGCGACCCTGACAACAACTGGGGCCCAGAATTCAACTACGAAAAATACGACGAAAATTTACAAACCTATCCGGCTCGTCGCTTTATTGGCGAAGTGGTTCGCTATTGGGTTCGCGAATTTCACATCGACGGCATTCGCTATGATGCAGCGCGACAAATTGCTAACTACGACTTCATGCGCTGGATCGTGCAAGAAGCCAAAGGAACGGCTGGGGGAAAACCGTTTTACAACGTGGCTGAACACATTCCTGAAACCACGAGCATCACGAATGTTGATGGCCCGATGGATGGCTGTTGGCATGACAGTTTTTATCACTGCATTTTAGAACATATCACAGGCGACACCTTTGACTTAGAGCGGCTTAAAGACGTGCTTGACTGCAAGCGTCAGGGCTTTATGGGCGCAACCAATGTTGTCAACTATTTGACCAATCACGACCACAATCATGTGATGGCAGAATTGGGCGATCGGGACATTCTCGGTGAAGAAGCTTTTCGTCGGGTCAAACTTGGTGTCTCGCTGTTAATGACGGCGGTTGGCATCCCAATGCTGTGGATGGGTGAAGAATTTGGCGAATATCACTATAAAACCCAAGATCAATCCAAGATTGACTGGACATTGTTGATTGGCGACTTGAATCAAAATCTTCGCGGTTATTACAAAGGTTTGATTGCTCTGCGCGAACATAATCACGCGCTTTACACCGAGAAAATTGCATTCTTCCACGAAAACCCTGACTCAAAAGTGTTGGCATACACTCGCTGGAACGGTGAAGGGGCGCGTGTCGTCGTCGTTGCCAATTTCTCAGATCAGTTTCTGGGAGGCTACAGCGTTCCTGATTTCCCTGAAGATGGCACTTGGCACGAATGGACAGGCAACTATGACGTGCAAGTGGGCGATCGTCACCTGACCACCGATATAGGCCCGCACGAAGCCAAAGTTTTCGTGTGGCAATAGAGCGAATGTGATCCAGAAGTACTATTTTTGGCGTTACTGAATGGTGGCATGAATCGCCCCCCTAGCCACCAATTTTGAGGGAAACCGGAATCTCAAAGTCCCCCAATTTTGGGGGATTTAGGGGGCGAGAGAATTTACAGCTTTGACAGATTTATACTTCGGTTCAGCAACACTACATTTTTTAATCACAAGCAACTATGACAAGTCCGATCGAGTTCAAACTTTTTGCTCCTAACAATCAAGCGGTTTCTCTAATAGGCTCTTTTTCTGGCTGGACAGAGATATCGATGCAGAAAGGAAATGACGGTTACTTCCGCACTCACGTTGACCTCGAAGATGGCTCTTATCAATACAAGTTTCGAGTTCAATCTAATACTCCGGCGCTCAAAGATCAGTGGGTGGACATCAACGATCCTTACATGACCGCAATGGATCGCAAAACTGAAAACGGGATTGTTCGGGTCAAGTCAGGAGAACGACTGATTGATACCTATGTTTGGCAACATGACGATCGTTCTCTACCTATCAATCAGGATTTGGTGATCTATGAACTGCACATCACTGATTTTTGTGGTGACAGCAATTTAAATGAGCCGGATAAATTTAAACGAGCGATCGCTAAACTCGATCACTTAACAGAGTTGGGTGTGAATACGATCGCCCTGATGCCAATCACCGAATATGCTGGAAACTATCGCTGGGGCTACATGGTGCGCTACTATTTCGCTCCCGAATCGAGCTATGGCAAACCCGAAGATCTCAAGCAGTTGATCGATGAATGTCATGCACGAGGCATTCGGGTAATTTTGGATGGCATTTATAATCACACCGATGATCAAAATCCGTTATTGATGCTTGATCGAGACTATTGGTATTATCACGATCGTCACTATCCTGATGACGATGCAAACTATTGGGGCCCTGAATTTAATTACACTCACTATGACGACAAGCTAGACATTCGCCCTGCGTGGAGTTTTGTAGGCGATGTCGTGAGATTTTGGATTCAGGAATATCATATCGATGGTATTCGTTATGATGCGGTTCGGCAGTTAGCAGATTATGAGTTTTGCGGTTGGCTGATGGAGCAAGCCAAACAAGCCGCAGGCGATAAGCCGTTTTATAACATTGCAGAACACATACCTGATACGAGCGAAATTGTTCAACCAAAAGGCGTGTTTGACGGTTGCTGGCACGAAAGTTTCCGCTACTTTCTCAAAGACATCATCACGGGTGGAGATTCTAGCCTTGAAGAACTGAAATCCGCGATCGATGCCCGTCAACAGGGTTACTCAATGACCACGAATGTGATTAATTATCTAGCCAGTCACGATCGTGAACACATGCTTGTTGAATTAGCAGACGTTGACATTACCGGAGAAGCGGCCTTTCAACGGGTCAAACTCGCCGCAGTTTTGCAGCTCACTGCCCCCGGCATTCCGATGCTGTGGATGGGGGATGAGTTTGGGCAACCCACTCGCAAAGCTGAAGTAACATCAACACCCAATCCGCTCGATTGGTCGCTGCTTGAACAAGACTTGAACCACGATTTATTCGAGTTTTACAAGCGTTTGATTGCCCTGCGACACAATAATCCTGCTTTGCGAACTGAAAATATTGAGTTCTTTTATACTCATTCCGATCACAAAGTGTTGGCGTTTGTGCGCTGGACTGAGACGGGCGATCGGCTCGTCGTCATTCTCAATTTTTCAGCGCAATCTTATGAGCAATACTCAATTTCTGCTTTTCCAGCAGATGGAGTATGGCGATCGTGGACAGGTGAAAAATTTGAAGCAAAAGATAATCAGTTAGCGATCGATCTTCCTAGTTTTGGGGCGTTAATTTTGATTCATGAATAGTCGGCGATCGATGGGCAAGTCTCCTCAGAGCAAACGCATCCAAAACT
This sequence comes from Phormidesmis priestleyi ULC007, assembly GCF_001895925.1. Lineage (GTDB taxonomy): Bacteria > Cyanobacteriota > Cyanobacteriia > Leptolyngbyales > Leptolyngbyaceae > Phormidesmis_A > Phormidesmis_A priestleyi_A. The sequence goes on from NZ_MPPI01000014.1 coordinate 39,080, forward strand.
CAACTTTGGCTTTTGGGTCTGACGAGCTAACGTTCCCCTTAAGTGACAAACCACTCGGAAGGCCATTGATCAAGAGGACTGAAAAGGAGCCATAAAGCTGTGGGGTTCTTAGGTAAAAACCATGCATCTAGACTGTCATAAGAGCGAGCGATACCGCCGTCAGGAAGATCAATTTGCCTCTGTGCACCATAAAGCAGGAAGGTTGCAAAGTGCCCTGGCGACCCTGTTGCCCAATTGCAGAACTCATCTACCGTCGTAATACTCCTGATTTCATCCGATTGAACATAATTTGCTGCCAGCAAAATTAATTCTTGAGAATCTTCATCTACCGAAATGCCACCTACTGGTACTATCTCAACTTCTTCGATTCGCTGTCCCTCAACTGTCCGAGCGGCTAGCCAGATCGGAATCTCTTTATCTAGAATCAGGGGTTCGATATCTCTAAGAAGGTCTATTAAAGTCATTGTTATTCATACTTTTGCTAGTCTCAGCCAATTGCTTGCTGATGTTTTTATACATAATCAAGGATACCAAATTACGGAGTGCAAAGACTTTGTACGGAGCCAGCTAACTATAAAGTAGTGGGCAGAAACGTTCCGCACATTTCTAGATTTAGTTTAGCTACCAGCGATCGCCCTGCAAGCCTCCTCAATTTTTGGGTCGATCGATCCCGTGTTGAGCGACAATAGAACGTCGATCGCTGCAAATCATGTCTTATGTCCCTAGATGCCACATTTACCGCTCAACTTCGGCAATCTGCCGATCGGTTGTTTGATCTCATGGATCAGTTTTCTCAAGCAAAGATTCTGATTGTGGGCGATCTGACCCTCGACGAATTTATGACCGGACAGGTTGAGCGAGTTTCTCGTGAAGCTCCAGTGCTGATTTTGCGCCACGAGACGACACGACAAGTGCCGGGAGGCGGGGCGAATGCGGTCTATAACTTTGCTCGACTGGGCGCGACGGTGAAGGCAGTTGGGCTATTGGGCAAAGACTTTCAAGGGCAAGCTATTCAGCAGATCTTTCTAGACGCAGGCATCGACACCCATGGCATTTTTCTCGACCCCGATCGTCCCACTATCACCAAAACCCGCATCTCTGGACACGCTCGTCAATCGGTGACTCAGCAAATTGTGAGAATCGATCGCAAGTCCGACGAGCTTCCCGCTCCCAACCTTCAACAGCAGCTTGCAAACTATATTCATCAACACGTTGGCACGGTGGATGCGATCGTCTGTTCTGACTATGGCGACGGCACCCTGACCCAGCCTGTGATTGATGCCGTGCTTACTCATCCTCGTGCCATTGTTGACGCTCAAATTGGACTCGATCGCTACCAAAAAGCCAGTCTCTTCACGCCCAATCTACCCGAAGCAGAACTCGCTGTCGGCTACAAGATCACCAACGCGGCAACCCTCTCTCAAGCGGGACAGGACTTATTAAATTTGACCCAGGCACAGCAATTTTTGATCACGCGAGGCGATCAGGGAATGACCTTGTTCGAGCGCGATGGAACCGAACAATCGATTCCCGCTTTTAATCGCACTGATGTGTTTGATGTCACAGGTGCAGGCGATACCGTCGTCGCCGCTCTTACCCTCAGTCTCGCTGCTGGGGCGACTTTCTGGGAAGCAGCCGTCTTAGGCAACCTCGCTGCGAGCATTGTCGTCCGTCAATTTGGTACAACCACCACCCATCCTTCTGAGATGAAGGCAGCTCTAGAGGCGTTGTTAGATGAATGTTAACCTGAAAATCTAAATCTAGCGCCTGAGTAGTTACGACCGATCGCTTTCAAATTATTCTATCAAGTGGCAGTTTTAACGGTGGAGACAATGACCAAAATTGTAGAAGTTTTGCCAGATTTAGAAGCCCTAATCGATCGCGCCCTAGCAATTGTGTTAGACAAACTCAACGCTGCCGTCACAGAAAGAGGAATCGGGACGATCGCATTAGCAGGGGGCAGCACACCTAAGCCTCTTTATGAAAAACTCGCAGCACAATCCCTACCGTGGGACAAAATTCACGTTTTTTGGGGCGATGAACGCTATGTCCCGGCTGATCACCCTGACAGCAACCAGCGCATGGCAAGACTCGCATGGCTCGATCGCGTGGAAATTCCTGCCAGCAATGTTCACCCGATGGCGACGAATGAAGCCGATCCTGCGATCGCGGCGCAAACCCACGCAGCCGAACTGCAAGCCTTTTTTCAGGTCAAAGCCACCGAGTTTCCAGCGTTTGACGTGATTTTGTTAGGCATTGGGGATGATGCTCATACGGCTTCGCTGTTTCCTCATACCGATGCGTTGCGGGTGGACGATCGGCTAGTCACCGTTGGCAGCAAAGATGGACAACCGCGCATTACCTTCACAGTTCCGTTGATTAATCACGCTCAGACGGTGATTTTTATGGTGGCAGGTGCCAGCAAACAAAGCGCTCTTGCCCAAATTTTTGCCCCGGTTGCCGACGACATGACCTATCCGTCTCGTCTGATTGCTCCCCAAGGCGACTTGTGGTGGTTGCTCGATCAATCAGCCGGACAGAACTTCAAAAACGAGGGATAAGTTTTACGCTCAACCAGAACTTAAACCTCAAACTTAGAACTCTTCACTTATCATAGATTTGGTGAATGGGGAAACTTTCATGATTGTCTGTCCCAATTGCAACCATCAGAATCCTGATGGGGCGGTGCAGTGCGAGGCTTGCTATACGCCTCTTCCAGCGACAACTCAATGCCCTAACTGTGGGACGACCGTGCAAGCTGATGCCAGTTTTTGCGGTCAGTGTGGCTTTAACTTAAAAACTCCAGAGCCTGAAAGTCAAGTCGCGACCGCAGTTTCGTCACCCGTGAGCGAATCTGACCCCGATCGCTTACCAGATTTGCTCACGATCGATCCGCTAGTCTCGCCCGATCCGTTAGTCGAGCCGCCTCCACCCACTTCGCCTGAACCAGTAGCTGAACCGATGTTACTGCCGCCTGTGCCGATCGCTGAGTCTACTCCAGTTAGCTCAGCCACCCAATTGCAAAATCAGTCGGGCAGACTGCTGCATTTGCAAACCAATGTGGTGATTGAGCTACCGCAGGGGCTGCCTGTGGTGCATATTGGCAAGCCCAACGATCGCATTCCGCCTGATATTGATGTCTCTGGCTTTCCCAACTCAGAAATTGTCTCTCGCATTCACGCTGATATTCGGGCTGATGGTGATGCTTATTACATTGAAGATGTCGGCAGCTCAAATGGCACTTATATCAATAACGTGCCGTTGCTGTTAGGCAATCGTCATCGGCTGCGTCCGGGCGATCGGATTGCCTTGGGCAAAGGTGATAAAGTTTCCTTCTTATTTCAGATGTCGTGACGAGTATCGTTTTTGACTTTAAAGAAGCTGTTCAGAAGAATTTAATCTAAGTTAGAGTGGTGACGTTCCGCATCTTGACCGCTTTTCTTAAAGCAGAGTTAAGCTGCAAGCCATTTAAACACAAGCAGTCTTCTCATCCTGTCTGCGTATTCAGACTCGGCAGCGCTAATGTGATTACTCTGACCCTTCTGCACCCTGTCCAATTAAAGCCCGTTCAATGTTGGACGTTTGACGATGAATCGGTGATTCGCATTGGGCGATCGCCCGATAATCAGGTCATTCTCTATAGTGCTGTGGTCTCTCGACATCATGTAGAACTGCGGCGGATCAATTCTGTCTGGGAAGTCGAAAGTTTGGGCGCAAACGGCACTTATCTAGACGGCAAACGCATCGCTCAGGTGCCTGTTAGAAATGGCATGATCATCCGACTGGCACGATCAGGCCCTAACATTCAAATTCACGTTGGGGTTTCAGCCAGCCATGAGGCAGACAAACTAGCGGGTGAGCGCACATTGTCGCAGCGCGCCCAGTCTAAGCAGAACTCGGCGACTTCAGACATAGAGGCAGACACCACACAACCTCTGCCCGCGATGGAAGTGCTTGAAAGTCAAATTCCTGAGCGATCGACGGCAATGGAACCACCCGGCGAAAAGCTCAGTTTAGCGGGCAGCATCACCTGTGATCACCTTCGCAAGACCCCCGATTTTCGGTTTTGCATTGATTGCGGTGCGCCTTTGAGCGTGCAGCAGACGATCGGCGATTATCAAATAGTGAAGCTTTTAGGTGAAGGTGAAGTGGGCTTCACCTATCTGGTTTGGCGACAGGGAAAGCATCGGGTTCTCAAAACCTTAAACTCGGAGTGGGTCAAGCACCCCAAAGCACTCAATTTATTTGAACGAGAAGCGAAGGCTCTCAGTCAACTGAGTCATCCCAGCCTTCCTCAAGTTCTGGATTTTTTCACGATCGAGCAGCCTTATCTCGTAGTGGAATTGATTTATGGTCGATCGCTCTTTCAACAAGTCACAAAATGGGGAGCCATTCCTCAAAAGCAGGCGATCGGCTGGATGCTAGAACTGTGCGAAGTTTTAGAGTATCTGCATCAGCAGTCGCCTCCAGTTTTACACCAAGATATCAGACCTCATAATTTAATTCGACGATCGACCCCCACTGCCTTTCGCGAAATCTCTTTGGTTGATTTTGGGGCAGTTAGAGGGTTAGGGCTAGAAGCTAAAAACCGCACTAGCGCGATCGGCTACAGTGCCCCAGAGCAGTACGCGGGCAAAGCAAGTCCTGCTTCAGATTTATATTCTCTAGGGACAACGCTGGCATTTTTGCTATCAGGTCAAGACCCTGGCGAGTTTTATCGCTATCGAGAACAAGGCTATCGCTTTTATGCTGAATATGTGCCTGGGTTGAGTGCCGAAATCGTGCAGGTAATTCGTAAATTGACCCATCCTGAAGTTAGAGATCGTTACACTTCAGCCCAAGAAGTCGCAGAAGCGCTAAAGCAAATCGTTTAGAGAACGAGACGCTAAAGCTCAGAAGTCCTATTGACAGAAGGAGCAAAGCAACCGTAGCTCCGCTATCTTCACAAAGCGCTCAAGATGATAACGGATCTGGGAAAATGACAGTTGTTTGCATTATTGTAGTGGATAGCGATTAATCTCTGAGGTACACACATGGCAGACAAATCGAACGTTACGCTGACGATCGCCTTCAATGATCCTGATCTGGATAGCGAAGAACTAGAAGAGCAAGCCCAAAACCTGCTGGCTCAAATGAAAGACTTGGACGAAATTGAAACCGTCGATCGGGTGCTTGATCCAAATCCACCGGAAGGGAACAAGGCAGTGGGCGCAATTTTGGTCGGAATTCTGACGGCTCAGGTAAATAAAGAGAACGCCCAAAAGGTAATGGGATTTCTGTTCGATCGCATTGGTCCTAAGCCTATTGAACTGGAAGTGGAAGTGGAAGCCAATGGCAAAAAGCTAAAGGTGAAAGCCAGCAGTCAGGCAGAGTTAATGGCAGCGATCGAAGCGGCACAGAAATTTGTAGCAGCATAGGATATTGACATGGCAAAGGTCGCATTGTTAATTGGCGTTAGTGAGTATGAGCCTGGATTAAATCCCCTCCCTAGTGCTGCAAAAGATATTAAAGCGATGCAGCAGGTTTTGCAGCATCCAGAGATGGGTAACTTCACTGCATCAGATATTAGAGTCCTAGAGAATCCTGATTGCCAAGCAATGGAAGAGGCGATCGAAACGCTGTTTGCTAGCCGTAAAAAAGATGACTTGGTATTACTCTTTTTTTCGGGTCATGGCATTAAAGATGACCAAGGTAGACTTTACCTATCCAATGCTAAAACTCGTACGAATCAAGAAGGGCTTGTTCGCTCAACAGCAGTGCCCGCCAGTATCGTGCAGGAAAGTATGACTAGAAGCCGCTCTAAACGGCAGGTTGTCATTCTAGATTGTTGTTTCAGTGGCGCATTTGCTGAGGGAATGTTGGCGAAAGATGATGGTTCTGTTGATATTAACTCCCAGCTAGGCGGTGAAGGTCGGGCAATTCTTACCTCTTCCACGTCAACCCAATATTCTTTTGAGCAACAGGGTTCAGACCTATCTGTCTACACCCGCTATCTGATCGAAGGAATTGAAACAGGAGCCGCTGATCAGGATAACGATGGTTCCATTTCAATCGATGAGCTACACGAATATGCTAAACGCAAGGTGCAAGAAACGGCTCCAGCAATGAAGCCAGAAATCTACGCTGTTAAAGAAGGCTTCAAAATTCTGCTTGCTAAAGCGTCTCTTGGTGATCCAAAACTCAGATACCGTAAAGATGTTGAGCATTTTGCCAGTCGGGGTGAAATTTCAGAAATCGCCCGAATGGGCTTGGAAGCCAAAAGAGCAAAATTAGGCTTATTACCAGAGGAAGGGGCTGCAATCGAAGCCGAGGTTGTTAAGCCTTACCAGGAATATAAGCAAAGCTTGCGGCAATATGAACAAGAGTTCAATAATGCAGTTAAACGTCAATTTCCTTTCAGTAGCGAGACTCGCAGTGATTTGAAGTATTTTCAACAGGCTTTAGGGCTTAGAGATGAGGACGTTGCACCAATTGAGGCGAAACTTAATCCAATTGTAAAACCTGAGCCAGTTCCCAATCCCTCAAACTCAAAGCCTTCTTCCAAACGCGGTGGTTGGCTGGTCGGATTGAGCCTAATTAGCACTTTGACTGTGGCAACCGGAGCATTCTTTTGGACACAGTTGCTGCTAAGACCAAAAGTCTCCATTACGCCACCCCAAAAAACAGCAGTCATCACTCCGCCAGATGTACCAAAGATCCCAGTAGTCACTACTCCACTAGATGTACCCAAAAACCCAGTAGTCACCACTCCGCCAGATGTACTAAAGACCCCAGTAGTCCGCATTACGCCAGATGTACCAAAGACCATTGATTGCAAAGAACAACTAGCAAGTAAGCTTGGTCGTTATGAAGGAAAAGCTATAATCCAAAACTCTTCACCACCTGGAAAGTCAGGGAGATTTATCATAGACATCGACATCAAGCCCGATAGTAAGAATTTATGTAAGTGGATAGCTGAAGTTCAAGAGTTTTATCCCCTTAAAGGGGGAGGTATTCTTAGCAGTCCGGTTGACCCTAAATCGAAGCAGCCAGTAATTTTGACGGGAAGCTTAGGTGACCCAGGTGAACGTAAAGCTTGGAATGTTGTAATGAAGATTAGTATCGACGGAAATCGTATTAGTGGTTCCTCAGTGTGGACACCACCGAGCGGCGTAGGAGGCATAACATACGAAGAAAAATTTGAAGCAACAAAATCTTAACCAAATCTTTTCAACGCGATCGCACTTGAGCCAATTATGCAGGAGCGATCGTCGTTGGCAGAGAAGGGGCAATGCTTCCAAGCAGAGGCTACACCACTGCATATCCTGTCTGTGATCGAATCTCAGGGGAGTGAAAAGCCAGCACAATGCGGTCTTTGGGAATGCTTGCAGCTACGAGGTCTTCGGTGATGCCGCGATCGATGCCATCATGATGTATCCAAAGTTTGCCACTGCGAATTTCGGCATGGAAAACCAAACTATGGATTCGTCTCTTACCCTCCCAGCCTTCATTGATCACCATAAAATGATTGCGGTCTTCGCTCACGATCACGGTGCTAGTGATGCGATCGGGCTTGTTCATCAGCAGAGCCTGTTCTGACAATGATTTATACAAGATATCACGGTATTTATCTATCCTATCCATTGAGTAATGACCTCCCGAACTTCATCAAAAATCAAAACTTTGATGTGACGTTTTCTGAGCGGAATTTGCACAATTGGCTCAGAAAAAAGGTGAGATAAATTCCCTCTCAAACCGCTAAGTAAAGAACGCGCTCTGGATACTCCTCAGCAATGATATCTTCGTAGAGAATGTACTGCCCAAGGGCATTTTCTACATCCTTGACTGGCGATGAGCTGATGAAGCTCTTCACCCCTACAGCGATTTTTTGGTTACCACGATCGGCAATCAACAGTTTTTCAGCACCCAAATCAACATAGAGATCCCGTTCACCGATTGCCAAAGTCAGGGGATCGTCAGTAATCGTCCAGCCATCTTTGATCAGGGCAGTTTTAACGGTGTCGTGATAGAGGTCTTTAGCGGGCATAGAGCAGAACTGAGTCATTCCTTCTACTGTAAATCATGGCTCTATCTTGGGGATAATTGAGAGTACAAGTACTCTCAGGAAAACTCTGGAAGAGTATGAAACTTTCTCGATTTTGACATCATTACCCCATGCTCTTGATGCCACCATGCGATCGCACTCGCAAGTCATGCAAGAGCGATCGTCGTTGGCAGAGAAGGGAGCGATCGCTTACGGTGAAGCTACTCACTCGTTCAAATGCTAATAGAGATTTAGAGCTTTTTCCAGTACGCTAGTCCCTATTGCTGCTGGACTTAAGGGCACTATGAAAATTGCTACGTGGAATGTTAACTCGGTGAGAACTCGACTAGAACAAGTTGTGGGATGGTTGCAAGACAATCCGATCGATGTGTTGTGTCTTCAAGAAACCAAAGTTGTCGATGAGAGTTTTCCGCGATCGGCGTTCACCGACCTCAACTATCAGGTTTATGCGTTTGGGCAAAAAAGCTATAACGGCGTGGCGTTGATTAGCCGATCGCCGCTTTCGGATGTCAATGTGGGTTTTGGAGCGGTCTTACCAGAAAGCGTTGTCGGTGATTTAGATGAACAAAAACGGGTGATTACTGGAGTTTTAGACGGCGTTCGAGTGGTTAATCTCTATGTCCCGAATGGGTCATCGGTTGGCAGCGATAAATACCTTTATAAGCTTCACTGGCTTAAGGTTTTGCGAGAATATTTAGAGGTTTTGCTGCAACAGTCGCAGAATTTGTTGGTGTGTGGTGACTTCAATGTTGCGCTGGAAGACTTGGATATTCACGATCCTAAAGGGCGCGAAAAGCAGGTGATGGCGACCGACGCTGAACGAGCAGCCCTGCGTCACGTTCTCGATTTGGGCTTGTCGGATGTGTTTCGCAAATTCAATCAAGAAGGCGGACAGTTTAGCTGGTGGGATTATCGAACCGGGGCGTTTCGTCGCAATGCGGGCTGGCGAATTGACCATCACTACGCCACGCCTGATTTATATGAACGATCGATCGCCTGCACGATCGATACGGCTCCTCGCAAGCTGACTCAACCGAGCGATCATACGCCAGTGATCGTCGAACTTTCGCTAAGTTAGTTAAGGAAGTATCGCGGTTCAAATCTATGTATTTAGTGACTGGGGCAACGGGTGGGTTAGGTCGTCGGATTGTCAGACTTCTACGAGAGCGAGAGTTGTCGGTGCGATCGTTGGTGCGGCTGATGTCAAACTACGCCGAGCTTGAGCATCGCGGCTCTGAGGTTTTTATTGGGGATTTGTCTCGTGAACGGGATGTCCAGAAAGCCGTGCAAGGTGTGCAGTATGTGATTAGCGCTCATGGCGGTGAGGCTGAAGCGATTAACTATCGTGCCAATATTGACCTGATCGATCACGCAAAGGCGGCAGGCGTTGCTCATTTTGTATTTATTTCAGTGTTGGGAGTTGATCGCGGCTATGAAGATGCGCCTGTCTTTAAAGCAAAACGCGAGGTCGAAAAATATCTACAGACCAGTGGGTTGAATTACACGATTCTGCGCCCTTCAGGATTTGCCTCTAACTTATTGCCGTTAGCAGAGCAGTTTCGACGCACCGGAATTTATCTATTGATTGGCGATCCTCAGAGTCGCACCTCGATTGTCAGCACTGATGACTTGGCAAAAATTGCGATCGAGTCCGTCTCTCTAGAAGCCGCGCGTAATCAAATTCTGTCGGTGGGCGGGGCAGAAATATTGCAACGTCAAGAGATTCCTCGCATCTTTGGGCGAATTTTTAATCGAGAACCCACTATCATTAATCCGCCTCTACTCGCCTTTGATGCGACTCGGAGTTTGGTCGGTTTGCTCAATCCTAAAGGTCAAGAATCATTGGGGACTTTAAGAGCACTCCTCGCCAACGAGTTTTTCTGCACACCTGCTGAAACTGAGCGCATTGAATCGCTCTTTAACCTGAAGCTAGAAACGCTAGAAAGCTTTTTGAGACGATATTTGAGCGTTTAATTCTAGATTCCGATCGCCCATCCTAAACTCATTGCGACGATCGCGCCAATCAGCGTATTGAAGACATTCACGACTTCGTTCGTCATCCAATCAAAATCTGATTGTAATGTTGCGCCGATGACGCTTTCTAGATTCGTCGCGATGAACGCTGCCACGATGCACAGCCCAATCCCGATCGGGCTAATCATTCCGACTGCCCACGCGACGACTGCGATGGCGATCGAGGCCACAATTCCTGCTAGGGTGCCTTCTAAGCTAACCGCTCCTTCCGTTCCGCTGAGCACGGGTTTTAGAGTCGTGATCAAAAAAGTCCGTTTGCCGTAAGCTTTGCCGACCTCACTGGCGCAGGTGTCTGAAAGTTTTGTGCAGAAGCTTGCCACATATCCCAACAACAGCAAAGGAATAAATTTCTCGCCTTGACCGACGAGTGAAATGAGCAGAACGCCTAACGCGCAGACGGTGGCGATCAGTGCCGATCCCCAAACGTTTTCCGGCCCGCGTGCGCCCGATCGTTTCTCGGCAATGCCCATCGCTTCTTTTTGCGCTTTGCCGACAAAGGTGATGCCCGACCCCACTAAGAAGTAGAACCCGACCACGAGATAACCTTGCCATCCCAGACTGCCCCAGACAATCACACCCAAAATCCAGGCGTGAAAGATGCCTGCCGGAGTCAGGAGTTTTTTAGGAGCAAGCCACACGATCGCCAGCAAAACGGTGTTGAGTCCGATCGCAACTAACCAAGGAATTAGGGAGGGTGACAGCATCAGCAAGCCCAGAAATTCGCCATAATTTATTCTGACACCTAACCTTCCTAATCCTATGTCTCCTACCCTTTTTCACCTCACCTTTCCCATCACAGATATTGCTCAGACAAAGGAATTTTATGTGAATGGATTGGGGTGCCAATTAGGTCGAGAAAATTCTCAGGCTGTGATTCTCGATCTGTATGGTCATCAACTGGTTGCCCACATGACCGATGAGCCATTAACACCCCAAAAGGGTATCTACCCCAGACATTTTGGGCTAGTTTTTACTGATGAAACAGACTGGAAAGCTTTGTTAGAGAGGGTGCAGAGCAAGCAACTGGCACTTTATCAGCAGCCAAAACAGCGCTTTGTTGGAACGCCGTTAGAACATCGAACTTTCTTTCTATCTGATCCGTTCGATAACTTGATGGAGTTCAAATTTTATGCTCATCAATCGGCTATTTTTGGCGATCGTGACTATGCCCAAATCGGCGATCGCGTCTGAGAAACACATCCTTCAGCTTTTTTACACAGGTTCTCGCAGTGCATTTGCCACAGTTTGCAGTCCTCTAGGGTCTTGCACCATCCAGGCGTGAAGCGGCACGTTGACTTGAATGTCTCGCCCCACCTGCAATTGAGAACTGGTTGCTGGCACAATCATCAAATCCATCGGTGTCCAAATCGAAGTGAAGTTTAGTTTCTCTAACATCAGGACATCTCGATTGAGATCGTTTAAAAAAGAACTGTTAGGACGCATTTGTATACAGCCCGGACGTTGAGATAGGTGAGCGGTCAACGTGCCGTTGTGAGGCGAGGAAATTGTAATGAAACGCTGGACGCGATCGAGTCCTCCTAATCGCTGCACATAATAGCGGCTAACGATCCCACCCATGCTGAAGCCAATCAGATCAAAGGGCTGCTGGTTAGGCAAAGTTAACTCAATATAGGTCTCAAGCTGCTGGGCGAGACGATCGAGTTCATAATCTCCGTTTGAGGGAATGAGATCAAGGCTATGCACCACCCAACCATGCTTTTGCAAATAAGTGGTCATGGGTTTAAAGATGGCGTTGGTGTCGGTCAGCCCATGCACCAACACAACAGGATTAAGCTGTGAGGAATTCATTCGTTAAAAAGAACTGCGGATCTCTAGCTTAACGGGGCACGATCGCGGCTGGATGTCGATCGAGGACAGACTGTGAAACGTCTCTCAAACCGCTGATCGGCTTTTCTAAAAATCGTGAATTAAATTAAGACCAGAATCTGCGTACGGGCATGGCACTGCCGTGCCCATTAACCTTGCAATTAACCGATATTATTTAATTCACGATCCTTAGTTTTTCTCGCTTTTCTCCATCTCACTCTTATCCGCAGGGGCAGCACTCGGAGCCGGACTTGCCTCTGACTTCGGAGCCGAAAAAGGAGGCGGACTTTCTGCGCTAGAGCTACTCGGCGCACTCGAAGGCGCAGTTGCCGTACCCGGTGGAGCAACACTTGCCGCTTTCTGAATCTGGTCTTTATATTGAGCGGGTGCTAGAGAAACCGCCGTATCGAATAGGGGTTTTGCCTCATCTGTTTTGCCCTGTGCTTTGAGCACCAATGCCTTACCAAACACAGGCTGAAAGTCTTGCTTGTTGCCCTTAATCGCTTCGTCAAAAACACTAACTGCCTCGCTGTAACGCTTTTGAGATGCAAACACCCGACCCAGCAAAACTTGAACTGCCGTCACATCGACGCTACCAGCTTGATTCTGATTGGCTTTAGGCGCAGTTTTGAGGGTATCTTGCAACATACCGATCGCCGCTTCGGGTCGTTGCTGCTCAATTAGCAACCCGGCTAACCCTTGCAAGGCATTCAGGTCGCCCGGTCTTGCATTTAAAATATTGCGATAGGCTTGGGCGGCTCCCTCTTTATCTCCAGTTTGCTGCTTTGCTTGGGCAAGCAACACCGCATACTCGCTTTGATTAGGGTTGAGCTTTGCCAGCTTTTCGAGCGGCTCGATCGCGCCTTTAATGTCTGTTAGCCTCAGCCGTGCTTCTAGCAACCCTCGTAGAGCAGTCTGGTTTTCTGGCTCTCGCTTGAGCACTTCTTCATAGCCTCTCGCCTGAGCCTCAATATCTGCCTTTTTCGCTTCGACTGACTGCGTGGGGCTAGGAGTCGCAGCCGCGTTTTTTTGAGGGGTGAACGTCGCACTGATTAGAGGAATAATTGAGACCCCTAACAGACCGATCGTTGCAATGATCAACACCACGTTCAACAGCCAACGATTCTTCCGCTTTTCAGTCACAAGATTGCCTCGAATTCTACAGCGTATTTAATATAGTCTGTCAGACTGGCGATCGACGATAAAAAACGGGCAATAGACAAACATTTCTCTACTACCCGTCGGGAATGCACGATCGTTGCTTGGCTAACTCACTGCTTGAGGAGATTGCTGACTAGTCGATGCCGCAGACATCGCAGCTTGCGGTTTTTCAGCAGGGTCTACTTGTGACAACTCAATGTGGTTGAGCAGCGTCGTCACAAACGAGAATAGTAAGAATGGTAAAGACAGCACCAACACAAGCCCAACTGTTGCGAGTGCATAGACCGGACGACTCGCGCCCATCATTGCCATTGCTGCCGCCAAACTGATAAAAATTACAATCAGCCAAACCATGATCTGACCGTAAACATCCCCAAATGAGAGGGTGCACACAACTCGATATTTTTGCAGGTTATTCATAGGGTTGCCTCGCAATGGCGGTCTAAGTCTGAAACTTTTTGCAACAAGGGATTTGTACAAAAAGCTTTGTAAACCTCCACAATAAAGCTGAGATTGAGTACTTTCTCAGTTTTGACATCTAAATGCAGAAATTTTTACATCACTTCACGATCGTCCTAATGCAAAGGCTGATATAGACGGAAAAAGCAACACCCCTTAATGTACAAGAACAAACCTTAATCCTTAATCCCAGCGACTTTTTTCTACCCATGCCTCTAGAAGAAATTGAAATTCTCTCATCTAAAGAAATTCGTCGAACTCTAACTCGTTTAGCGTCTCAAATCGTTGAAAAATCAGGGGATTTGTCCAAACTCGTTCTGTTGGGAATTTATACTAGAGGAGTTCCTCTAGCTGAAAAATTAGCAGAGCAGATTGAAGTGTTAGAAGGGGTAAACGTGGCGATCGGGGCGCTTGATATCACCTTTTATCGAGATGATTTTGACACGATCGGGCTTCGCACCCCGGCTAAAACCAATATCCCGTTTGATCTCTCAGGAAAAACTGTGGTGCTAGTCGATGATGTGATTTATAAGGGGCGAACGATTCGAGCCGCATTGGATGCCGTGATTGATCATGGAAGACCCGAAGTGATTCGATTGGCGGTGTTGGTCGATCGTGGTCATCGCGAGGTGCCGATTCATCCCGACTTTACGGGCAAAAAGCTGCCGACTGCCAAAGAAGAAAGGGTCAAAGTCTATCTACAAGATATTGATGGACGAGATGGCGTGGAATTAATTAAAGGTTGATCAGCTAGGTTAATATTTATGGATTCTTTTGCAGAAACCCAAACTCGCAAAGCCGATCATCTTCGCATTTGTTTAGATGAAGATGTGCAGTGTCGAGACGTGACGAATGGATTAGAGCGCTATCGATTTACTCACAATTGTCTACCAGACCTGAATCTCAGCGACATTAATCTCACCACAACGTTTTTAGGCAAACCTTTAGGCGCACCGATTCTGATCTCCTCAATGACCGGGGGAACAGAGTTTGCAAAGCTGATTAATTGCCGTTTAGCAGAAATCGCTCAACATTACAAGTTTGCGATGGGCGTAGGTTCGCAGAGAGTGGCAGTCGAAAATCCTTTAGTGGCAGACACATTTGCGATTCGATCGATCGCGCCAAACGCCGTTTTATTTGCCAATTTAGGTGCAGTTCAGCTTAACTATCGCTACGGAATTGACGAATGTCAGCGAGTCGTGGAGTTGCTCGAAGCAGACGCACTGATTTTGCATCTCAATCCGTTACAAGAGTGTGTGCAGACGAAGGGCGACACCAATTTTCGCGGTCTGCTAGAAAAAATTGCGGTGCTTTGTGACAAGCTTTCTGTCCCAGTAGTGGTCAAGGAAGTGGGAAATGGTATTTCAGGCGCGATCGCTCAGAAACTGATTGCGGCAGGTGTGGCAGCGATCGACGTGGCTGGCGCGGGTGGCACCTCTTGGGCAAAAGTCGAGAGCGAACGGGCGCAAGATGATAAACAGCGCCGACTGGGGGCAACCTTCGCCGATTGGGGTATTCCGACTGCTGAGTGCATCACGGCGGTACGAGCCATTTCACCGGATATTCCCCTCATTGCCTCTGGGGGGTTGCGAAATGGCTTAGAGATTGCCAAGACGATCGCCCTCGGTGCCGACCTCGCAGGGTTAGCATTTCCTTTTTTACAAGCGGCTAGTGAGTCTGAAGCAGCACTTCATGCGTTAGCCGATGTGTTGATCTCAGAAATCACAACCGTGCTTTTTTGCACTGGCAACGCAACGCTGACCGCCTTGAAACGATCGGGTTCCCTGCTCAACTGTTAAGACTCAAAGTAGTGGGGCGTAAAGCTCCCGTGTAACCCGTAGGGGACGTGGTGCTTGAGATGGAGTCGGGCGATCGCGCCTTTTTCTAAATCTTTGGCATCTAGAATCACAACATCGGTGCGATCGTGCTGACTGTCATAGACCATAGTCAATAGCCAACCGTCATCTTCATCGCCCTCGACTTGGGTATAAAGTCCTGATGCTCCAGGCAACTCACGAGGCACAAATACAGGCTCACCGACATAACCGTCTGGTGCAGCGCTCCAAATTTGACGATGCTCTGATTTCAGATCGACTTTTAGAATCGCTTGAAGCGGGGCATTTCCTTGGGCAGTGTGAGCGGCTCCTAGATAGACATAGCGGTGTTCGCGTCCCGCCTTGGCAGGATGAATAAACGGAAACTCACAGCAGCGAGGCTCGACCAATTGACGATCGACCGCTTTGGTTTCTAAATTCATGCGAAATCGCCATAGCTGACCCGGCGCAAGGGCAGCAAAATCAGTCTCGCGATAGTCAGCGCCCACTTTGACAGCAGGCAAATTCTCATAGCAAATTGAGTCAATCACAATCTCACCCTCTTGCTCATAAGCGTTGGCGTGGTGAAAGACAAATCCCGATTGAGTTTCCAGAATAATCGGCTTGGGTCGTGACGCAACATCGCGAGGAATCACAATCACCCGCGTCGGCTTGTTGGGTTGAAATTTAATACACTCACCCGGCGATCGTGTGCCCATTAAAAACGGCACCGGATTAAAGGCAACCGGATTCTGAAAAAAGATGCAGTAGTTGGGTGTAATTGCAAAATCATGAATGAAGGCAAACCCTGGCACCGGATGATTGTGCTGACGAACGATCGCTCCTTTCAGATCTAATTCATAAATATTGATCGTAAAAGACAAGCCCGCTTTGATGGCGAAGTTGACTAAGCACGGGGCACCTGCGTCAAACTGAGAAGCCGGATCAATCCAGGGATGGGCTGCAAAAGGTGCGCTAGGTTGTAAGGCTCCGTCAAAATATTCTTGCCCCAAAGTTTCCAATGTGCGCGGATCGAGGCGATAAGGTTCTGCGGCTTCCCAAAGGGCAAGCAGTTTCCCACCCCAGTAAAGGATTTGGGTATTGGCGATATTTTTGATCTTGGTATCAAAAGCGTTTGCAAGCCAGCCTCCTGGTTTTTGAGTCCCAAACACACCGCGATAGAGAATGCGTCCCGCTTGCTGTTCGGCAACATATCCTTCAGTGCGAACAAAGCGATTGCGAAAGTGGGCGCGGCCGTCTTTAATTGCGATCGCACAAACCATTCCATCTCCATCAAAAGGATGTTGAATGCGTTGTCCATTTACGTCTAAACGCCCAGGCCCATTACGAAACAACGTGCCATTTAACTCAGGCGGAATTTGTCCCTCTATCTCGTCAATCCAGTAATCATATTCTTGATCGAGAGAGCGATATCCTTTCTGCCACTCCTGAGTATTGTAGGAAGTAATCGGAACCGTAGACGCGTGTTCACCAAGCTGAAAACTTTGCATAGTCACTTGTGTTTCGGAGCGTTCAATTTCTAGCTGTCCATAAGAATTCATAACAGATGACTTCGTTCTTTAATCGACAAGACTAAAAATATCAATCACCTATTATTAGTTTGCTGTCGCACTAATCAACTGGCTTCTCAACGATCGCTTCTCGTCTTCGAGGAGGCACCAACTCTGAAACTAAATCTGGCAACTCTAAACTGGAGAACGATTGAGCTTCAGAAACAGTCTGTAGTTCTTCATCGGCTCCGGGTAGCCAGCCCAAAAATATGAGAGGCAATAATGTGCTGAGATTGGTGATCAACACGAGCAGCCACAGCTTATCAAAATTGGTTTCGTTGATTCCTAGCCAATGGGTCAGCACTGCCCCAAACTCATAAGATACCAATCCAGCCAGGTTAACAACTGACATTAACAGTGCAAACAGCGTCGCTTCAACTCCGAGTGGGCACAGTCTAGCAGCCAGTACCAAAACGGGCATGAAAGCAATTTGCCCCATCATCGTCAGCACCAAGCTATCACCCAAACTAAACCAGCGATCGTCGATTCCGATCGCTCGATTGGCGTGAGTGACGAGCAGCAACATTGTCATGCCTAATGCGGATGAAGCGACGATCGACCATCCACAAATCACCCGAAACGGCACAGACTTGAGAAATCGTTGATAAATCCAAATGCCAACGAGTGCCGCGATGCTAGTGACTAATCGCACTCGCCCCAAAAATTCAGGCTCAAACCCTAGCTCATTGGTCGAGAAGTAGAAAAATGCAGATTCTGCGGTGGGCGTTGCTTGCCAAAGAAACAAAAACGCAGTAGGCATCCAGATTGATTTCTGAGTGATGGCTTGTTTGAGTTGCCCTAACTGAGTTCGCACGATCGACCAGTCCGACCGTTCGATCACTGGAGACTCAGCAATCCACCAGGCGACAGCAGACACAATCAATGGAAAGAATGCCGTAATTGCAAACACCGTTCGAGTATCAAACTGTGACAGCAGCCAGCCACTTAAATAAGCAGTCACCAATCCACCAACCGCAGACGCGCCCCAGCAGAGCGCTTGCAGTGACCCTGCGCCACTGACGGATTCTGACCGGGCCCGCTCAACTACCAGCGAATCGACAATCACATCGCTAACAGCAACGGACAACGACCCTAGGGCGATCGTTAAGGTTGCTGCCCAAGGGCTATGCACGATCGTGGCCAGAGCGACCCAAGATAGCGCTCCTAAAAACCCTGATAGCACTAAATAGGGTCGTCGCCGATAGCCGAAGATCGGTAGCCCGTCAGAAACAAAACCAAACAATGGCTTGATCATCCAGGGTAGGGCCACAATGCCCAGCAGCGCAGATACCTCTGCGGGACTCAGCCCTAACTCATCTTTCAAGAAAAAGCTGACGGCTAGACGCGCTAATCCTAAAACTCCTTGCACAAAGTAGACCAGCAAGATTGCGATCAACTCTGCCGAGGGTTCTTGACCAAAAAATATCTTCTTGGTCAGCGACTCTTTAAATTTTGATAAACCAGTTCGGGAAACAATCATTGATAATTTTTAACAAATATCAATCAATAGTTCCCATCATAGTCCCATATTTTAGGCATGTGACTCCATGTCAGTGGCTCAACCTAGATTCAATCAGCAAATCTTATGGGAAAGAAAGTCTGTACTATCCTTAATAATTTGACATCAAACGTAATATTGAGTTACATTACGAACAGCTAATGCACGTCAGAGTACCCAACCATGCAAGACACACAAAAAGTAACGGCTACGATCGCTTCTGAAGACCGCAACGCTTGGAAGTTTGGTTTTACCCCTCAAGCTGAACTGTGGAATGGCCGCTTTGCCATGATTGGCTTTGTTGCCGCACTCGCGACCGAATATTTCTCAGGCGAAGGCACACTGCGCTTTCTCGGTCTACTGTAATTATTTCTTCTTTAGATTTCTGGTCAACCTTAAAGGATAGTTTAACGGACACTTCATTTGAAGTGTCCATATTTTTGTCTGTTTTTGATGACTTACACAAAAGACCCAGAAGAGTTACTCCTGAGTCTTTGTAAATCTATCTCAGGGACGTATTGCTTACGCCCCGCTTGTCAGACAATTCAGCTTATCGGATGTATTCTTTTAAGACACTGTTGCGATTGGGATGGCGCAACTTACGGAGAGCCTTTGCTTCGATTTGGCGAATCCGTTCACGAGTGACGTTAAAGATCTGTCCAATCTCTTCCAGGGTCTTCATTCGACCGTCATCTAAGCCGTAGCGGAGTCTCAACACGTCTTTCTCACGAGGGCTGAGAGTTGCTAAAACGCCTTCAAGATCTTCTCGAAGCAGGTTTTTAGAAACCTGATCTTCGGGGGTTTCACCATCTGACTCAATAAAGTCACCCAGACGAGAATCTTCTTCCTTTCCGATCGGCGTTTCTAACGAGATCGGCAACTGAGCAGACTTGGCGATAAAGCGAAGTTTCTCGATCGTCATTTCCATCCGAGTTGCAATCTCCTCTTCAGTGGGCTTTCGACCCATTTCTTGAGAGAGTAACTTGGTGGTTTTTTTGATTCGAGAAATGGTTTCATAAAGGTGAACCGGGAGGCGAATCGTCCGCGATTGGTCGGCGATCGCTCTGGTGATTGCTTGACGAATCCACCAGGTGGCATAGGTTGAGAACTTGTAGCCCTTTTCGTGGTCAAACTTCTCAGCCGCCCGAATCAGACCTAAGCTGCCTTCCTGAATTAGGTCTTGGAAAGAAAGACCCCGGTTCATGTATTTTTTGGCGATCGACACCACGAGACGCAGGTTAGACTGCACCATCTTGTCTTTGGCACGGCGACCTAAATGCAATCGATGCCGAAACGCCGTCAGCGGCATGTTGACTTCGGTTGCCCACTCTTTATCTTGAGGCTCACGGCTCAACTTTTCTGTCAGCCTGACCCGAATTCGCTCTAGCTCTAGCAAGTCTGCGATTTTCCGCGCTAGTTCGATTTCTTCATCGGCTCTCAGCAGACGAATTCGACCGATCTCTTGCAGATACAGCCGAATCGAGTCTTCGGTGTAGTGCTTTTTCTTGGCTTGTGCTCGACGGCGGGCAGCGCGAGCCTTGCCTGTTTTGGTGTCATCATCTGCCGGAGAATCCGGCTCGTCCTGGTCATCTTCGTCATAAAGCTCGACTTCGGTGTCGAGGGGTTCATCAGAAGGACTGCCAAGACTGAGTGCTTCGAGTACGTTGTTGGCCTGGGTCATGCCGCGTTCCTCATGCTCCTTAAGGGGTGAAAGTAGAAAATTTAAGCGCCGGAGAACGGTAATTCGTTCAATCTGGTTGCAAGATGCAGTCACTGGCTCTTTGTCATTAGCGCTTGTGCCTCGCTTGAAAGATGGCTCTCTCAATCGAGGAGTCACTAATAATCACTGAAAAATCAAGGTATGCTGCATTCCCTCGAAAATAGGGCGGGGTAGAGATACCAACGCAAAAGTCACTATTGCTGAATGTCTTAATGTCTCCCCAATTGTAGCTTTTCTCACAAAAGTTGCACCTTATTTATCTGTCTTAATCTGCAAAGTTAGAAAACCAAGACAAAATCTGTCTATATGGCGCTTGGCTCATGAAGCAGTGAAAAGCTTTTGTGACTACAAGGATTAACGTCAGCACAGTTTGTAACTCAATCCAAAGTCATCCAATAAATGGTTGCTTCTAACGTTCAGCCGTGGAGATAGCTGCGATGAGGCAACGCTAAATCCCGTTCAAATACCACCTCCAAATCGCACTTAAAGGTTAGACAGCTAGATACGTCTCTATGATGTTACGTTAGCCCAAATTCAAGAACTTGGGTCTAGACTCTATATTAAGTTAGATGATATTTTCATTCATTTAAGTCTGGTATGTAAGCAGTTTAGGGGTATTTTTTAGACTGATTGTGGCTATTTCAAATGAATGAAACGGTTATGTATCAATCTTTTTGGCGATAGCAAGCTGCTAGTGCTGCTATTGTGAAGATATTAAAAAGTTTGATGACTCAAGCCTTAATTGATTGAAAGATTTGGGCTAATCAACTTGCAAGACAGACGATCGTCAGCCATCTATCACATCTGCCCATAACTGATTGACCGTCACAAATTCATACCCTCGATCGAGTAGTGCCGGGATGAGCCGATCAACGGTCTCTGCCACATCCTGTCCGCCATAATATCCATCGTGCAGGACAATAATCGAGCCATTTTGGACGCAATCTAAAACTCGTTGCACTACGATCGCCACACCAGGTTGCACCCAATCTTCAGGAATCACGCTCCACATCACAGGGCGATAGCCCCACTGATTGAGCAGACCTAACGTTTTGGCAGTAAACAGTCCGTTTGGAGGGCGAACATCTATTAATGTTAGAGATGGACTCTGACAAGCGTTGACGATCGCGGTTTTTGTCTGCTCTAGATCTTGCTTGAGTTTGCTGAGAGACATCGTGGCAAATGAGTGATGATCATAGCCGTGCAGGCCCAGCCAATATCCTTTTTGGTAAATCGCTTGAGCGAGCGTGGGAGTTCGATCCACGCAAATTCCGAGCCAAAAGAAGCTGGCGGGAATCTTATGGCGATCGAGCACGTCTATCAGAGAAGACGTGTAGGGAGGATAAGGGCCGTCATCAAAGGTAAGTGCAATTTTAGGAACTTGCTGATTACCCGACCACAGGCAGTTAGGGAAGTTTGGCTTAAGAAAGCGATGGAGGATTGGATAGAAGGGAGCAAATTGCATAAAACAAGGAGCTTAAACTTCAGGTTCAGCTTATAGAAACCGATGGTCTGCGGGAAGGAGGTTCTCTCTACGAACCCTCTATTTAATTTTAGAGAAGAGTTTTTAGTTAGCAGCGCGACAAAGCTGCCGTGCGGAAGCAGACTGAATAAGAGAAAAAAGTACATCAGAACTGAGAGGGCTGACCAAGAAGCCGTCAAAACCCGGATTTTCGTCTTGGTGAAGCCAGCTTGGGGCATGAGCATCCGTTAATGCGACCAGCGTAATGTTATCAGCATCGGCGATCGCCCTGAGTGTGGGAACGAGCTTTTTTGACCAGAGTCTATAGTTGCCTTGCACAATTACCAAGCACGGCGGATTTCGATGGACGCGATCGACTGCCTGATCGGGTGTGGTAACAATTTCTAGGGCACACCTTAAACGTCCCAGAAGAAATTCTAACCCGTGCAAATCTTCAGTTTGCTGCGTTAAGAGTAAAACGTGACTCGCTGCGAGTTTCATGACGAAATATACCAAGCTATTTGTCACTATAGCGGTCACAAAAACTCGTTTTTTCAGGAATTAAATGATAGAAACCTTTCAGACGTTGCTTTTTAAGCTTTAGTTTTCGATAAGTTGCTTCCATTTTTCTTAGTTTTTGCTGCTTATCAATCGTTAACTTAAATTTTTTATTTCAATTAACGGGGCAATAGAATATTGACGTTTTAGCTTAGAAAAGCTTAAATAACCATTCAATTTGATCTCTGTTTCTTTACTAAAAGCTTTCATATCTCTAGCTTTCGAGCTTTGTATGCAGAATATAGAAAGCCAAATTCAAATAACATTCTAAAGATTTCTATAACAATTCGGCCTGCTTACAGAACACTCTTAAGCACTTGAGGTTTGTACACTTTAAGAAGGTTTCGCGAAAAGATTAAGAATTCATTTAGTTTACTGTTTGTTGCCAGCAAATTTTGAGTAATTACTCTTACGATCGCTTCATATTCGGCGTGATTTCTTAACAATTAATCCCTGCGATTACAAATCTTTCTCATTGATCAAAAGCTTGTCCTGCTGGAGTTGCCAAATCTGCTCTACCCGCTTCGATCAAGGCACGATCGCGAATTCGGCAAGAATCGCAGACTCCGCAAGGTCGATCGCCCCCTTGATAGCAAGACCAGGTAAGCGAGATCGGCACCTCTAACTGCAAGGCACGATGCACGATATCGACTTTTGAGTCGGTTACTAAAGGTGCAACCAATCTTGGAGCTTTTCCTTCCAATCCGGCTTTTGAAGAGAGGGTTGCAAGGTGTTGAAACGCCTCTAAATATTCAGGACGACAATCTGGATAGCCGGAATAATCAACGGCGTTAATGCCCAGATAAACCGCTTCTGCATTTTTTGCCTCTGCAAGCGAAAGCGCGATTGCGATAAACACCGTGTTTCGTCCGGGGACATAAGTAATAGGAATCACGTCAGACTGAGCGCCATTAGTAGGGACGGCGATCGCGGGATCGGTCAAAGCAGAACCGCCCCACTGCGCCAAATTCACCTGCATCACAAAATGGTCTTGAATCTTTAAGTGAGCAGCAACCTGGTTTGCAGCGAGTAGCTCTCGATCGTGTCGTTGACCATAATTTAATGACAGAGCAATCACGTCATAGCCATCGGCGATCGCTTGAGCGGCTGATGTTGCAGAATCTAACCCACCAGAGAGGAGGACGACGGCTTTAGGTTTCATGTTGACTTTTTTAAGATCAGGGCGAGAAAAATTTAGGCGGTTTAGCGATCGTTTCCAAATCCCATTGTCATCTTTGAGCAAGTTTAGGAACGCGCCCCGTTAACCCGGTCATAAGTTTGAGCGCAAATGATTTGACTGGTAACACAGTTTGAAGAACCCATAAACCTGAGCGACGTAAAAGGATGATCGGAAGAATATTATTAGAAAAAGTGCGATCGAGCAGATCGGTAAAGCCCAAAATAATCAGATTTTCCCACTTGCGCCAGCGTTCATAGCGTTTGAGAACTTTGAGGGTTGCAATGTCTTCGCCCTGTTGGTGTGCGGTTTGCAAAACTTGCGCCAAAGCCGCCGCATCTCGAATTCCCATATTGATGCCCTGCCCGCCTACAGGGTGACAACAATGCGCCGCGTCTCCAATTAGCGCTAATCGAGGCAACACATAACGAGTGCTATGCATTAGCTGAACCGGAAACACATAGCGATCGCCTTCAAGCGTGAGTTTGCCCATCTGATCGCCATAGCGACGGGTGAGTTCTTTTAAAAACTGATCATCGTCTAGAGCCACGATCGCCGCTGCCTCAGCGCGAGGAGCCGTCCAAACAATTCGACATCGATGACTCGGCAAAGGCAGAATGGCAAACGGCCCGCTTGCCCAAAATCGCTCATAGGCTGTGTGATCGTGGGATTTTTCGGGCTTGATGGTGGCGACGATGCAAGACTGCCAATATTGCCAGCCGTGAGTGCGAATTTTGGCTTGTTGACGGAGGGGCGATCGCGCTCCATCTGCGGCAACGATTAACCGAGTGCGAATTGATTGAACTTTTCCGTTCACTAATACTTCTAGCGTTGCCTCGTCGGGTTGGCGATCGGTCTTCACTACCTTTGCAGGACACAGCCAAGTAATATGAGGATTCTGCCGCAAAGAGTCTTGAAGTGCAGCGATTAAAACCTGATGCTCGGCAACATATCCCAAGGTTTGGGCACCTAAATCTTGAGGCGAAAACTGCACCACATTGGGATAGTCGGCATCTGAGAGACGAATTTTAGTATAAGTTTCAAGCTGGAGGCGGATCTGGTTCCAAACGCCGATGCCATCAAGAATGCGGCTAGAGAGCGGAGAAATATTGTAGGCTTGCCCTCTGGCGCTTGCGATCGATTTTGCTTCGGCTTCGATCAACACCACGCTTAACCCGGAATCTTTTAAAGCACAGGCAAGGGTTGCCCCCACGACACCCCCGCCGACGATCGCCAAATCATAGTCATAGGTTGAGGAACTGAGTTGGGGTGTCGCGCTCGTCATCTTAGAAAACTGATAGGATACGAAACTTTACATCTATTGTTACAGAAAAAGACGGGAGACTGAAGAACCACTAAAACACAGTTAGTAAACAAAGCAATAGGGCTTCTGTCCATTCGACGATCGCTCCGTAAGTGTCTCCGGTCTGTCCGCCTAGTTTATGGTTAAACCACGCCCCGGTGAGAATTGCGATCGTGCTTCCTCCCACAATCACTCCTGCTGCTAGAGAAGGACGATCGTGCCAAAAAGAGATTTCCAATCCAACCAACAGCAAAAGAGTGGGCAGCGCTTCCCAAAGAGATTGAATCGATGCTTTGTGAAATGCCCCTTTTCCAGTCGGCTTGAGATAAGGAAACCGAGCGATCGCCACGAGTTGCCCCCAGCGTCCCCAACCGGCCGCCGCCATTAACAAGAAGGCTCGATCGCTCTGTAATTCACTTAAAGCAGCGGTTTTAAGCAGTAACACCACGATTCCTGCCATCGCTCCAAAGGCTCCTGTCGCGCTATCTACCATGACTTCGAGACGACGCTTTGGATCGGTCACAGCTAATCCATCGGCGCTATCCATTACGCCGTCTAGGTGTAAGCCTCCTGTGACGGCAACCCAAGCGGCAACTACGATCGCGCTCCGAGTCAACGGGGGCATTCCTACCCAGCCCAACCCCCAATCTAAAATGCCTAAAAGTCCGCCGATTAGCAAGCCGACGATCGGCGCAATTCGACCGATGCCGCTAAATTCTAAAGCACAAGCTGTCGGAACGGGGAGACAGGTATAGAATGCAACGCCTGCGGCGATTTGCTGAAGTAGCAACTTGATCGCTGACCCCATTTTTTCCATCCTCGACTTCATAGAACTTAAATTCTTCACACTCTGTTTAAAGCTGTAGATTGATTTTTCCAGCCATAATGACTGTAGAGAGTTCTCCACTCAGGGTCAGCAAAACTAAGGGCTTTCAGATATGAGTCACGACCATTCTTCCCGCGACATAAGGCTTCCAGCCCCTTGCATCATCGACGTAGGCACGATCGTTGATAAGCGGGATATGCACCGCCTGCTGACCGATCTCAATCGGGTTCGCTACATCCACACCCAAGACGGTGTTGTTACGAGCCAGGGCGAAGGGTGCCTTTTAGAAGTCTTCGCCAACGCCCAACGAGCGACGCTAATTGCAAATCACGCGCTCTATATTAATGTTCATAGCTTTGATTATTTAGAGTTGAGCCAGTCGTCAGAGCAGGAGACTTATTTTGATTTAATTCAAGATAGCCGTCAACTGAGGCTGATTCCGCTCTCTAACCCGTTACAGCATCCGGGTCGCAGCATCAATGCCGCCGCGCTAGAGGCAATGGTTGCCGAAGTTCTCTCGGCCGGGTGGGATGTGCAGATTGATGACGATGACGCTTTCTAGGACGATCGCCGCTTCTATCGCGCCCCATCCCTCTAGAATAGGAATTCTGTCGATCGCGGGATCAATCTGTCTTGAGTAATTTTTCTTTTCAGTGTCAAGCTCGTTGCGGTCACACCCACGCCCGAACCGGAGTTTTCTCGACCCCTCACGGCATTGTTGAAACGCCGCGCTTTATGCCTGTGGGCACTTTAGCGAATGTCAAAACCTTGACTCCTGCTCAGTTAAAAGAGACGGGGGCACAAATGGTGTTATCAAACACTTATCACCTGCATCTACAACCTGGCGAAGAGATTGTCAAACGGGCAGGCGGAGTGCATAAGTTTATGGGTTGGTCGGGCCCGATGTTGACCGATTCGGGTGGGTTTCAAGTGTTTAGTCTGAGCGAGATGCGATCGATTACCGATGATGGGGTGACGTTTCGGTCTCCTCGCGATGGGCAAATGATTCACCTAACGCCAGAGCGATCGATTCAGATTCAAAATGCGTTGGGTGCCGATGTGATTATGGCGTTTGATGAATGTCCGCCGCCAGGAGTGGGTCGCGATGCAGTTGAAAAAGCGACCGAACGAACTTACGACTGGTTAAAGCGATGTATTCAAGCCCATGAACGATCGGATCAAGCGCTATTTGGAATCGTCCAGGGTGGCGAATATTTAGATCTTCGAGCCGAAGCAGTGCGGATGTTGACCGATCTGGATTTGCCGGGATATGCGATCGGAGGAGTCAGCGTTGGTGAAGCGCCAGAAGTGATCGATCAAGTGGTACAGGCAACGGCTCCGCTTTTGCCGCTAGACAAACCGCGCTATTTGATGGGTGTGGGCACTTATCGCGAAATGGTCAGAGCGATCGCCGCCGGGATTGATTTATTCGATTGCGTGATTCCAACTCGGCTGGCGAGACATGGCTCGGCGCTGGTAGGCGGTGAGCGCTGGAATGTCAAAAACGCCCGATTTAGAGAAGACTTCACGCCGCTTGATGCGTCTTGTCCTTGCTACACCTGTCAAAATTTTACTCGCGCTTATTTGAGTCACTTGCTGCGGGCACAAGAGCTTTTAGCCTATACCTTGCTATCGATTCACAACATTACAGAACTGGTGGGGTTTACTCAACGAATTAGAGCAGCGATCGCTGAAGGGACGTTTACAGAAGAATTTGCTCGTTGGTTAGCGCCGATCGGATAATTTTGAGTGAGTCCGATCATGTTAAAATACTTGTCAATTATGAATTCTGTGTTGGAGAGGCAATCGATTCATGGAAGCAGCACTGCTCTTGTCAAAACTGCCCGAAGCTTACGCCATCTTTGATCCCCTGGTGGACGTTCTGCCCGTAATTCCCGTTTTCTTTCTGTTGCTCGCTTTTGTTTGGCAAGCATCGGTCGGTTTTAGATAGTTTCATATCAAACAAAATTTAATCATAAAAAAGGGGTAGTCAACGCTGCCCCTTTTTCATAGCGCTGTTGATGTGTGAACGATCGCACAAGCTAGGATGTTCATAGATCTTGAAATTAAGAGATCTCCTATCGAAACTGCCATGACTCCTCTAGAGACTGCTCTCAAAACCCAGTATGAAACCGATTACCTGAAATGGATCGAGACGACGCTAGAAAAACTGCGGAGTCGCGACTATGACAGTGTGGACTGGGAAAATCTGATCGAGGAAATCGAGGATATGGGCAGGAGTGAGCAAAGAAGCCTGAAGAGCAACCTAATTGTGGTGCTGGTTCATTTGCTCAAGTGGCAGTTTCAACCCGATCGCAGAAGTGGAAGTTGGGGAGGAAGCATAGTTGAGCATCGTAGACGCATTCAAGAAGCCGTAGACGACTCGCCTAGCCTGCGACCTTATCTTGAAAGTATTTTTGATGGATGTTATTTACAAGCGGTCAAGCAAGCAAAAGCAGAAACTGGGCTGTCGTCAGAAACCTTTCCTCAGCAGTGCCCTTATGAGTTGGTGGAGGTTATGAGCGATGAGTTTTTACCCCACTGAATGCGATTAGCCTGTTAAACAACTAACTGCGACCCCCGATCGCTTTCTCAAAAGCCAGACGCTCTGCCATCCGGTTCATGTAGGCTGTGACATTAGGGTATTCACTCAAGTCAAGCTTTAGCATCATCGGAATGTAGGACAGCAGAGAACCCACTGCCACATCTGCAACACTAAACTGATCGCCTAAAACAAAAGGCTGACGTTCAAAAAGCTCATTTAAGGGCTTCATCAAACGCGGCATTTCTCGTGCTCGATTAGCTTCGACGAAAATGCCCGTTGCCAGCGTGGAGTTGGCGAACAAAACCCACTGCGCGATCGTCGCCCTCTTTTCTGTCGAATCCAATTCGTGACCGTACTTCTCAGCCAGATACATGAGAATCGCGCCTGACTCCCAGAGCGTGAAGTCACCATCGACGATCGCTGGAACTTTTGCAAAAGGATTAATTGCCAAAAACGTCGGCTGTGACAAATCTCCCGCTTGCAAATCTAACACGACGAATTCGTAAGGAATCGCTAATTCTTCTAAATACCACTGGACGATCGAGGCACGACTGCGCCCTACACCATAAAGCTTAAGCATATCTGAATCCTCTAAAACAGATGATGAGTCTTGAACCATGAGTTGAAATTTAAGTACTTTTGTACTATTCTATAGGAGATGGAATTTTTTGGAGCTTGCATCGTGCCCAACTCACAATCCAAAACTCAAAATCCTTCTAGAGCACCTTATGAGTGTGTTCGTGTTGCTTGACGTTATCTTCAGTTCTGACAATGCGCTCTGAGTTTAAAACCCGCTTGCGCTCTGTGGAGTGGTTGAAGTCGCTGCGACTGGTGCCCACCGGAATATGAGTTTGAGCCACTGGCTTTACTTTATAAGTCCGGGCGGCAGCGGTGGCGCGATAGATAAAGTCGTCGCAGAATTGAGCCTCGATCGGAAACCCGTCCGGCAGTTGAGGTGTTTCTCCTACAATCACTGCGCCCATCGTGGTGGCGATCGCCTGTTCATAAGAGGTCGGAATGCCCTT
This sequence comes from Phormidesmis priestleyi ULC007, assembly GCF_001895925.1. Taxonomy (GTDB): domain Bacteria; phylum Cyanobacteriota; class Cyanobacteriia; order Leptolyngbyales; family Leptolyngbyaceae; genus Phormidesmis_A; species Phormidesmis_A priestleyi_A. The sequence goes on from NZ_MPPI01000014.1 coordinate 68,104, forward strand.
GACGATCGCTTCTAATGCCGCCGATGGGATTGGCTCAATAATCTTGACTTGATGGACTTCACTATCTTCTTTGATAAAGCAAGTCGCCAGACCGACTACTAAATAATCATCTGAAGACAAGTCGGCTGTGTTGGGGTAAGAAAATGTGGTCGTCATAAGCCGTTTTTAGGAACCAGGTTGAAACTGGCACGATCGCTGAACAAGACTGAATTTTATCAATTTCTGAGGGATCACTGCCAAATGGCTTGATTTCTCTCAACAAATGCAGACAATTGTCGCTTGTTGTTTATCCCTCAAAAGAACTTTAATAATGTACAAAGATTTCGTGAAGTAATGACTCATTTTCGGATGGCTTGCGTCTACCTGTGAAAACCGTCCACGGTGAGTTTAAAGAATGCTCGATCGATGCCCGATTTTCAGAAATTTCTACTACTCGTCTTGAAGTGAATCTCATACAACCTGCTAACCTCGCCGACTCATCCAAAATCTAACCCCAGACGTATTGGTTTATGACACGCAGGCAGAAAAACTTTAGTCAAAGAGTTTGTAAGTTTGAACCCACAAGCCCCGTGAGGATTGCATGAACGCTCGTACTTCATTAAGTCGCCCCAACCCATCTCTTCTCTTGCGTCCAAGCTATCTCAAGAGTGGAAGTGCTTATGTTCCTCGCCGCGAGTCTAAGAAAAGCTTGCCTCGCCCTGCTGAAGGAAGTTTGCGCCGCCGAGAGCAGACTCGCAGAAGTTCTCTAGCAACTCTAAAACTTAGCCAAGAGCCAGCCTGGTTAGAACCGACTGAGCAAGATCGGTTGCTGCGTCAGCGATCGCTCACCGAAGCTCGTCGTGGTAACTACCAAACCGCCATTGAAGGCTTAAATCTGCTGGTTGAACGCAACCCTCGCAACGCGATCGACTACAACAACCGCGGCTTAGTCTACTTTCAAAATGGGCAGTCCGCCGCCGCTTTAGCTGACTACAATCACGCCATCAAGCTCAACTCTAGACTGGCAAGTGCTTACAACAATCGGGCTAACTATTACGCCGCAAAAGGGCGATTAGCCGAAGCGATCGCAGATTATGAAACCGCGATCGACCTCGACCCCACAAACGTCAGAGCCTGGATTAATCAGGGTGTCACCTTCCGAGAACTAGAGATGTATCCGCAAGCGATCGAGAACTTTGATCACGCTTTACAAATTACTCAATTTCTCTCGACTGGTGCAAACACAGCGACTTTAGAAGGTCATATCTATGCCGCAAGAGGACGCACTCACGATCTAGTCGGTGACTGGAACTATGCGATCGCCGATTATCACCGCGCTCTAGAAAAGCTGGATCGTTTAGAGACGATCGAAACCTCTTTATCGTCTCATCGCGTCCAGTCTCAAGTCGAAAATTGGTTAACTCAGTTAATGCCGTCTTCGAGCGAACCAATGAATGATGAATGAGTTGCTTCGATTCATCATTCATCACGTCTTTATCGCGGACTCACCTTGCCGATTACGCCTAGCGAACCGTCGTCCTTGACCGTCCAAACGTCATAGTTGCCCACCACATCACCGTTTTCGTCAATATCAACGTTGCCGCTTGCGCCTTGATAGTTAATCTTTTGACCTTTGCGAAGCAAGTCTAACCCCTGGCAGACATCAGTAACTTCAGTGCCGGGGGCGTTGGTGACTTCGCGCAGCTTACTCTTAATGCCATCTCCCGTATTAGCTTTTGCAGATTGGGCCGCTAAAACTAGGATCGCCGCCGCATCCCAAGAGTGAGCCGCGTAGGGCGCAAGTGGACGGTTTTGTTTCTCCTTCCAAAGTGTGGTGAATGCGTCGAGCGCTTTGCCATTCGCACCCGGAACGGTGCCGATCGCGCCCGCTAAAATCGATTTGCCGTCTCCAGTTTTGCCCACTTTAGCGACAAAATCAGGCGAATATACGCCATCGGTCAGCAGAAGTTGCGTACCTTTACTGGCTCCTTGCTCAAAGGCTGACTTCACAATCAAACCGCCTGTTTCAGCATACAAAACTGCTGCGACGGCTTGAGGCTTGCCAGCAAATGCGGCACTTGCCTCTGTGGTAAAAGTGGTGGCTTTGGGATCATAGCGGGTTGGCTTATCCCTATTTGTGATCGTGCCACCCAGTTTCTCAAAAGCCTGCTTAAATTCTTTCTCAAACCCAACGCCATAGTCATTGTTGATGACCACTGTTCCTGCCGTTTTAAAGCCTCGTTCGGTTGCCAGTTTTGCCAGAGCTTGTGCCTGATAAGTGTCTGGCGGAGCCGTTCGTGCCCAATAGCCTTGAAACTTGCCTTCTTTTGCCTGTTGGGTGAAAACGGGGCTGGTGCTGCCCGGAGAAATTAGAACTACTTTGTTACGAATGGCGATCGGCAAGGCTGCGGTAGAAACGCTACTCGCAAACGATCCAACAACCCCAGCGACTTTATCGACTTCTGCCAGTTTTGTCATGCCTTCAGTGCCCGCAGACGGCTCAGTCTGATCATCGACTGAAGATAACGTGACTGGCTCACCGTTAACGCCTCCACATTGATTCACCGTTTCGACGAGCAGCGGCACCGTTGCGATCATCTGCTGTCCGATCGAGCCTAAATCGCCCGTTGCTGGCAAGAGAGAACCCAGCTTTAAGCCTTTGGTATCAGTGGTAGCCGTCGTTGCAGCGCCCGGAGAAGCCCCTTGGGTGGCATTGGGTGGAGCGGCTTCTTGACAAGCAGCCGTCAGAAACCCGACCGCGATCGTGACAGTGGCTAGGGCGATCGCCGCGCCGGGATTTGGCTTCTTCGCTGAAGGCAATTTAGTCATATTGATTTAGCTTCCTCAACGTCTCGTTTGAAATGAGCCTCATTCTATAACCAATCGCTTGTGAATTAGGGGAATCTTTAAGGGTAATAAAAAATCGGCATCCGAGATTCGCGCCTCGAATGCCGACTAATGATTAAAACGGAGAGAGAGGGATTCGAACCCTCGGATAGACCTAAATCCATCAACAGATTAGCAATCTGCCGCTTTCGACCACTCAGCCATCTCTCCGGGTGACGATTTACAATCTTATCAGAGTTCAGTGCGAAACGGTGAACGGGTTAAAAATTTGATGAATCGTAGCTGAAACTATCGAATGGTCAGGCTCAAAATGGCGAGAAGGGCAGCGATCGCATAAAACCAGCCAACGACCTGCGTTTCTGTCCAGCCTGTTAGCTCTAAATGATTGTGAAAGGGCGACATTTTGAACAGCCGTTTTCCGATCCCATTTGCATCTTTTGTGGCTTTGTAATAGCTGACCTGAGCAATCACAGAAACGGTTTCTAAGAAAAACAATCCGCTTAAAATCAGCAGCGCGAATAGGGAATTTGTGATCAGAGCCACTGCCGCTAACCCGCCGCCTAGTGCTAACGATCCGGTATCTCCCATAAACACACGAGCAGGATTGCGGTTGTGCAATAAAAATCCTAGGCAACCGCCGCTCATGGAGGCGCAGAAGATCATCAAATCGGGCGAGGTCTGTCCGATCAAAGCACCTAAACCGAGGAAAGCGATCGCAACCGTTCCACCCGCTAACCCATCCATGCCATCGGTCAGGTTGGTGGCGTTGCTCTCAGCGACCAGAGCGAAGGCAGCGAGAAGCCAAAATAAGACTCCGAGCGGCAGGGTTAAACCTAACGGAAGTGCCAGCGTTGTAATGCTTGCGGGATGGCTGATCGAGAGCCAGACGCAAAACGCGACTGCAAAAAAGATTTGTAGCCCCATTTTCAAGCGGGGAGAAATGCCTTTGTTGGACTTGTAGCGAATGATTTGCCAATCGTCTAGAAACCCGATCGCTGCATAAGTCAGAGTTAAACCCGACACAGCAACTACATCGACTGAAAACTTAGATAAAACTAGCGCAAAGGCAACCGCGACGGGAACAAAAAAGGCTCCTCCCATCGTCGGGGTTCCTGCCTTCTTGAGATGAGACTGCGGGCCGTCTTCGCGAATCACTTGCCCTACTTTTAAGGCTCTCAGCAAAGGCACCGCCCAAAAACCAACGCCTGCCGTTGCGAGAGCGCTCATCCAGAGCGGTAAAGTTAGCGATGCCACCTGATTAAATGCTCGTCCTGCGATCGCGTCAAGGGCAAGCGCAGCACTCGTCAGTCCGATCATCAGAAACAGAAAAAGTCGCGTTCCTGAGAGACTGCTCGATTGATTTGTAAATAATTTAGCGTCCACGAGATTCTCACTTCACTCCGCACATTACACCACACCGGATTGGAAAGATTCTTCGGAAGAAAGTCAGATTCTTTGACAGAACTCTGTCTTTGTAAATAGAAGGCTTTCTCTTTCTACAAAGACTATCTGCTGACTCTAGTCTTCTAGCTCTAAATCGTCGCTATCATCGTCTAAATCAAAGGAGTTGTCATCTTCTGAAATGAACTGATTGATGTCGTCAACGTCTTCTGGTGCGCCAACTTCGACTTCTTGAACTTCACGAGCCAATAAGCGACCTGACTTTTCAAGCCAGTCAAGAATCGAAGACTCTTGCTGGACGGGAATCACAGCCGCTCGTTGATCACGAGGTTCTTCACGTAACGATGGATTATAAGTCATGGAGCGATTAAATTCACAACAAAAATTAACGTGTCTTCTTAAAGTTTAGACCCAATGAAACAACCAGAGTCTACCACCGACTTAAGAAATTGGCGCAAAAAATTCTCATATTTCTTTAGCGGTGTCAAGGTAGTTCTCTCAAGCTTATTGAATTAGCTGTGATTTTGCTCACTCAGATTCAAAAAAGTTTAGAGTAACCTGCCCCGATCGCCCGTCACGGCGAGTATCTTGAAGGCATTAGCTACCACTGTTTACGAGGGTAAGTGCAAATGATCGGGAAATCGGCACTGTTAGAAACGATCGCGGGCAAAAATCGAGGATTGCTGGCAACCGAGCCAGAGAGACAAGCAATCTTATCGGCGATCGCTCAACTTGAAGATCGTAATCCGACTCCGCGACCGATCGAGGCGCTTGACCTCCTCGAAGGCGATTGGCGGCTGATTTACACCACCAGTCAAGGAATTTTAGGCATTGAGCAGGTGCCCTTTCTTAAATTAGGACAGGTTTATCAGTCGATTCGGGCGCTAGAAGCCAAAATCTATAACATTGCCGAAGTCTATGGCGTACCATTTCTGGAAGGCATTGTCAGCGTAGCAGCACGATTTAAGCCCGTCTCTGACAAGCGGGTTGATGTCAAATTTGAGCGATCGATCTTAGGGCTTCAGCGTTTGATCGGCTACCAAACGCCCGATCACTTTATTCATCAAATCGAATCGGGACAAAAATTTGCGGCGATCGATTTCAGCCTCGACAACCGCGATCAACAAGGCTGGCTCGATACGACCTATTTGGATGAAAACTTGCGGATCGGGCGAGGCAACGAGGGCAGCGTCTTTGTTTTAACGAAAGGATAAAAATTATGCGCCTCTCTCAAGGGCAGTTAAACCTCCTCGAAACCTGTCCCCGTAAGTTTCAGCACACTTATTTAGAACAGTTGGCATCGCCTACAACGCCAGAGCAGCAAGAACGCTTACGGTTGGGGAGTCGCTTTCACTTGTTGATGCAGCAGCGAGAAATGGGGCTGTCGATCGAGGCGTTTATTCAAGAAGACGATCAACTGCGGCAGTTAATCACTGCATTTGTGGAAGCCGCTCCCAAAATTCTGTCTTTGACTGACGCGAACCCAGTTTTGCGCCAGAGCGAACATCAGCGCACCCTGGAGTTTGAAGGACATCTGATTACGGTCGTCTATGACTTACTGATTTTGACAGAGCAACAGGCTCAGATTCTAGACTGGAAAACTTACCCAAAGCCTCAGAAGTCTAGACAGTTGGCAGAAAACTGGCAGACGAAACTCTATCGCTTTGTGCTGGCAGAAACGAGCCATTTTGACCCTGAGCAGATTTCGATGACCTACTGGTTTTTTCAATCCACAGAAGCGGATCAAACCGAACCCCAAAGCTTGCGGTTTGCTTATGACACTGCTCAACACAAAAAGATTGGGCAAGACCTAACTCAATTAGTTCATCAGTTGACTGAGTGGCTCGATCGCTACCAGACGATCGGAGAAGCCTTTCCTCAAATTCCTCAAACCTCAGCCTGTGAAGCGTGTGGATTTGCCCTGCGATGCCAGCGATCGCCAGAGCAACAGAATGAAGGAGCGCTCAACTCTACAACGCCTCTCAGTCTCGCTGACATTGCAGAAATTCCTCTTTGAGCGTTTATGACGGACTTTTCAGATTTAGAACCCCATTCTTCTCAGCTTGATATCCGAGATATGGAGATCGACGACCTTGCCAACGTCTATCATCTAGGCGAAGAATTGTTTACGAGCGATCTCTATCCCTACATCTATCGCACCTGGGATCAGTGGGAAGTCATCGGACTCTACAACACCGATCCAGAATATTGTTTGGTGGCTGAAATCGACGAACAGCTAGCCGGATTTGTGTTGGGCACCATTATTAATAAATCTACATTGGTCTATGGCTACATCATTTGGTTAGGCGTGGCCCCCAGCTTTCAACGGCGCGGCGTAGCAGACAAACTGGTCGATAAACTAGTAGAACGCATGATCGATGATGGGGCCCGATTTATGATGGTAGACACCGACCCCGAAAATCTTCCGGCGCTCCAGTTCTTCACGCGCAAAGGGTTTGGCAATATGCGGCAGCACGTCTTTCTGTCAATGAATCTGAGTGACCATGATTATTACGGCAGACTCATTGCCTATGAGCGAGAAAAAGCAGATCGGGCGATCTGGAAGCGTCCTCGTCGCCGTCCCAACGCAACATCGTGAAGGAATCCTAAATGTCTGAGTTGACCGATCGGGCAAATTCTCTAAGACCTGCAAACCCGTGGGTGCTGCCTTCAGAGGTGCCGCCGAAAGAATTTGTAGCCGCGATCGTGAGCTTGGCGGAGCCGATCGCGTCGCATCTTCCTAAAATCAAAGGAGACTATATCGCTCAACTGCTTTGGAGTCGAGGCATTCGAGATCTTGAACAGTTGGCGGGCTATCTAAATCCTGACGATTATCAGCCCGTCAGCCCCTTTGAGTTTGGGCAAGAAATGCGCTGGGCAGTTGAGCGACTGCAATATGCCCATCAAACGGGAGAAACGATCGCCGTTTGGGGCGATTTTGATGCCGATGGAGTCACCGCGACCGCCGTTCTGTGGGATGGGCTAGGACAGTTTTTCACCCAAAATCAGCAGCTTTTTTATTACATTCCCAATCGGCTCACCGAGTCTCATGGCTTGTCTCATCAGGGAATCTCGCGGTTAAATGAGAAAAATTGCCGCTTGATCGTGACCTGCGACACGGGCAGTACGAATCTTGATGAAATTGACTACGCCAACCGTCTGGGCATTGATGTGATTGTCACCGATCACCATACGTTACCGATTCAGCGTCCTCCGGTGAAGGCGATCGTCAATTCGCGCTATTTTCCCAAAGATCATCCGCTTGCGAGTCTTTCGGGCGTTGCAGTCGCTTATAAACTCGTTGAGGCACTCTATGAGACTTTGCCAGAAGTGCCTCGTGAGCCGTTAAACCATTTGCTGGATTTGGTGGCGATCGGGCTAATTGCCGATCTGGTCGAACTCAAAGGCGATTGCCGCTATCTGGCACAAAAAGGAATTCAGCAGCTTCAAACCCATTCTCAGCGCCAACCCAGTGAGCAAACTCGCCCCGGCATCACCCGACTATTGGAATTGTGTAAGCGCACTGGCGATCGACCTACTGATATTTCCTTTGGTTTAGGCCCCCGAATTAACGCCGTCAGCCGTATTCAAGGCGATGCTCATTTTTGCGTAGAGTTGCTCACCAGTCGAGATATTCAACGCTGTCGAGAACTGGCTGAGGCAACCGAACTCGCCAATTCTCGCCGCAAAGCGCTGCAAAAAGATGTTGCCCGACAAGTGGCTGATAAGCTGGCTCATCTCGACCTCTCCACGACAAACGTGATTGTCTTGTGGGATGAACAATGGAGTGCTGGCGTGTTAGGTCTAGTCGCCGGACAAATCGCTCAAGAATATGGGCGACCGACTATTTTGCTGACCACCGAGCAGAACTCAACAGATTCAGTCCAAACGCCTGCCCTCGCTCGTGGATCTGCCCGATCGTTCAACCAGATCGACCTTTATCAACTCGTTAAAGATCAAGAACATCTTTTGCATCGATTTGGCGGGCATCCTTTCGCAGCCGGGTTGAGTCTTAACGTCGAAAACCTGCCGCTCTTTACGCAAGCGATTAACCAGCGATCGCGGCAGCAGATCGGCGGCGTTGAGAGGACTGCCCCTGCAATTCAGGCTGATCTAAAAGTCACGGTTCAAGAATTGGGCGCAGACCTTTATCGAGAACTTCGACTGATTGAGCCGTGTGGAATGGGCAACCCGATTCCTAGACTGCTGATTCAAAACTGTTGGTTTGAAGTTGGCAAACATCGCAACATTCAAGACTGGAAGGGGCAGAAAGTTAGCTACATTCAAACCAAATTCACAGTCCTGGATGATTCTGTATCGATCGGGTTTCCGGGGGTTTGGTGGGGCCACTACAGCTACGAAATTCCCCGCGGGCGATGTGACGCGATCGTCGAACTCGAAAACAACACCTATCGAAAGCAATATGAAGTCCGGTTAGTCGCCGTTCGCCCTTGTGTTAACTCGATTCAGAGCCGCACTCCTCAGATTGATTGGATTGTCGATCGGCGGCATGACAACTCCTCCGAACTTTCGGATTGTCTCAGCATTCAAACCTGCCCAACTAGCTGGAATGAGCTACAAGCCTGGTTTCGACGGGCAATTCGAGAACAGAAAAGTTTGGCGATCGCCTATCCATCTCCTTCCCTAAAGCCGCCCGGTGAAATCTGGCAAACCCTGATTGGGATCGCCAAATATCTCAGCCGCACCGGAAAAACCGCCACGCGCCAGCAGCTCTATAAACAGCTAGAAGTTGGCGATCTAGCGTTAAAAAACGGGTTTCTTGCCCTGAAATTTCTCGGCTTTCGGGTGACTTATCCAGAACACAGCTTTCAGGTGACTTGGGAGGCTGTAGAAGACGCGATCGCATCACAAGCTCAAGCTAAAAAAGCGATGCAGAATTTTTTTGCGGCAATTCAAGAAGAGCAATTTCAGCGTCAATATTTCTATCAAGTGCCGCTATCAACAATTCAAAACGTGGCATACCAAACAACTTTCAGAGATCAATAAGACTATCTGCGTACGGGCATGGCACTGCCGTGCCCATTATTATTGCAAGCAACCAACATAATTAATTCACGATCCTCAGCTAGCTTTGCGTAAAACTGCACGACTTGAAGCCGCCGTCGGCACAGCTTCTCTAAGCCCCCGACGTGTCACCACCCATTCAGTGTTTCCTAACAAGTGATCATAAATGGCGATGATAGCGATCACGTTCTTAAACACACAATAAAACGGGATAAACAAGCAGTAGAGAATAAAATCTCGAAACGGATTCTTCACGACTTTATTTCTGATTTGCCATGCCACCAGCGTTTGACAGGGGCCACTCAGCAGCGTCAACACTGTCGTTGCCCAAACATATTCTTGCGAAATCGCGGGCGGCTCTGTGTGAGTCAGCGCCAAGCTAAACAGCATTGGAAAGATTTGCAGCGCCACAAAATGAAACACCGCACTGTACATCAGCAGCATTGACCAATAGGTTTTTTGCCAGCCATCCAGCTTGTGAGACCGCAGCAGAGGAAGCTGATGTTTGAGCGTGACTTCTAGCCAACCCTGTGCCCAACGCTTGCGCTGAAACCAGAACGATCGCAGGTCGATCGGAGCCAGCTCTGTCGTGATAATTTCTGGATCGTGGACGATATTGTGCCCTCTGAGCAAAGTCCGCAGCGTCGCATCGATATCCTCAGTCATCATCGTGGGCGAGAAGCGAATCCGTCTCAGCACCGCCGTTCGCCAATAGCCATTTGAGCCACAAAACATCCCCGTGTCGGCTAACAGCGACTTGGCCGGGTGACTGACCCCATACATACACTCAAATTCCACCGCGATCATCCGCGTCAGAAAATTATTGCGGCTATTGCGAATCACATTTCGACCCTGCACCACCGCATAGCGATTGCTAGCAAGCCAACCCCAAGCCCGATGAAAACAGTCAGCGTTAGGGCGATGGTCAGCATCTAAAATGCCCGTCACTTCACCCGTCACGATTTTTAGCGCGGCATTCAGGTTTTCTGCTTTAGAGCGGCTTTCTTCAACCGGAAGCAGCCGTAGCTCTGGATGCCGCTCTGCCAACCGTTCTAGCTCATCTTCAACGGGTAGCCGCATGGGGCTGTTGTAAGCCAAAATCACTTCTAGCCCCGCATCAGGGCGATCGACGTGATTGAGAATATATTTGAGAGTGCTGAGAATGATGTGCTGCTCGTTAGGCAAATAAGCCACCACAATCAGCGAGCATTTCGGTAGCGGACGATTTGGCTCAGATAGGTCATTCCTTTGCATTGCGTAAGTGCGCGGCATCCGCAAAAAACGTTGCAGTACCCCTAGTTTGGGCTTTTGTTTGCGCGGAGACGAGTAGGCGATCGCCGTTGACATTGCCTCACCAATCACCACCACCGAAGTCACAAAATAGAGAATCGGGATGAGGAGGTGTAGGGGGAGCAAGTTCCATCCACCCTTCAAGATGCAGTAGTAGACGATAGTCGGCAACCCGATCACTACCACATGGGTGAAGATAACCTTGTCAACAATAGAACCAAAAACAACGATGGGCTTGTGCAGCAGTCCCTTCCTCATAATTTTTTAACGATTAACGAATCCATATAGATAGAAACCATGCACAAGCAGCCTTGTCAAACGTCGAGAGGCTATCGGGCAGCTAAGATCTGGGGTCTGAGCCTGTCAAATCCTTGTGTAGCATACCCCATAGCAGATGAGTAAGATCACCCAAGAATACAACAATCTTTGCTGATCCTTATCTGTTACAGAAAGCAATATAAACGAGTTTCTGTCTAGCGATCGTCTTCAGTTTGATATAAATCAATTACGGAAATTTGTTAAAAAAATTGGCTTTGCGGTTTCGTAGATCACGACCTGCAAAGCCTCGTTAAAGTTGCATAAGCCTGGATGTCAAGCAATCTCAACCAGTTGAATTTCAAAGACTAAATCTTCTCCAGCCAGAGGGTGATTGGCATCGAGTGTAACTTCTGAGTCAGAAATGTCTGTAATCACAACTGGAATTGCTTCCCCTGAAGGCTGCTGAATTTGGAGTTGTTGCCCCACTTCTGGGGCTAACTCGGCTGGCATTTGGGCACGATCGACCACCAGCACCATTTCTTCTCGATGTGGGCCGTAAGCCTGCTCGATCGGAATCGTCTCTGTTTTAGAATCACCCGGACTCATTCCCACCACGGCTATCTCAAAACCGGGAATAATATTTCCTTCTCCGATCGTAAACTCTAAGGGTTCGCCCTCAGTAGACGAATCAAACACGGTGCCATCATCTAACTTGCCTGTATAGTGAACTCGAACTTTGTCACCTTGCTGTGCGTGTGCCATGCATTCGCTCCTGGAATGTTATTGCGGTTTGAATCACTTTTTACTCTAGCGGTCGGGATGCAAAACAGCCATGATCTAAACATTTCTGTAATCTCACCGCTAAAACTTTTTACGCTAACTCGATCGTAGTCCTCCAACCAACTACCCAACTGCTTTAGCGACTGAGATAAAAGGCGTTAGGGTTGACTTTTGTGAATCGCGATCGTCGCTCATGCCTCTCGATTTTTTTTCGTTCATCTTCCTATTCAAAGGAGAGTTTGCGGCTCTTAGTGCTGCCCTGATCTGGGCAAGTGCTTCTGTGATTTACAGCAAAGTCGGACGGCAACTTTCTCCCCTAATTCTTAACTTGACAAAGGGATGGATTGCGATCGTCCTCATTGTCTTGACGCTGCTTTTGCGTGGGCAACTCATACCCTCGATTAGCGCGTCCCATTGGGGTCTGTTGCTCCTAAGCGGAATCTTAGGAATTGGCTTCGGAGACACGGCTTACTTTAATGCGCTTAACTGCATCGGGGCGAGACGAACGCTGTTACTCGAAACGCTAGCGCCTTCGCTGTCTGCCTTGCTCGCAATGCTATTTTTGCAAGAACATCTCTCCTCAGTTGCCTGGTGGGGAATCGGACTTACCCTAACTGGCGTGTTTTGGGTAGTGGCTGAACGGGTTCCTGAATCTGCTCAAACTCATTTCCGTCCCCTGCGAGGTCTTGGGTTTGGTTTTCTGGCCGCACTGGGGCAATCGATCGGGGCAGTGCTTTCAAGAGCCGCTTTAAGTGGAACTGACATCGATCCACTTTTGAGTACGCTAATTCGGCTGATAGGAGGCACGATCGTGCTACTGATGTGGGTCTTCATTCGGCCGCCCAGAGAGAAACTATTTAAACCTCTGTCATCTCAGCGCTTGTTCGTCACTGTTGCCGGAACTGCCTTCATCAGCACTTACTTAGGAATTTGGTTACAGCAGATCTCTCTCAAATATGCAGCCACCGGAGTGGCACAAGCACTCACTAATACCAGCCCGCTTTTTATTCTGCCGATCGCGCTATGGATGGGTGAAAAAGTCAGTCTCAGAGCCGTTTTGGGCGTTGCCGTTGCCTTAGCTGGAGTGTGGTTATTGTTTAACAAGGCATAGGTCATCTGTCACACTTCACTCTTCCAATGGCTAGACGACTGACGGCTGATCCCAGGATTAGATAGTAAAGTTAAGCACTCTTGCAGCATTATTTTCTCTAATTAGGAGATTTTAGAGCAAGTTAAAATGCAGATGTACTGTAAATAATGAGGAGCTAAAGCTTTGTCTTTGTAAGTCTCCGAACAGACCGAGCAGAGCTTGTTTTTGGGTGCAGCCCACAGCTACAGATCCCCTTGATCGGTACGTAGAACTACTTGTTCCTGAAACATCGTCCCTGCTGCTTCGGTATTCACGCTCATGGAATCCTACCTAATGACTGGTTTGATAGAGAGAGCGTTTCGGCTCAGGTTCGGGCTGGATTTATGAGCTAGAAGACCACCAGCTAGAAAAACGTGCACCCTCAGTGAGTCAAAAAGTTTATCAAGGAGCGTTGTTGCAATGCAGCCACTCTTACTATTATTCGTCGCCTTTTACAGTCTCTTAATGCCGATTTTGTTCATAAATTGGCTCGGTTTCTTTCGGGAAGATTTAAGTCTAACCAAAAGTGAAAAGCGCCTTTCGATCGTGGTGATTGCGATCGCAACACTCTTTTGGCCGATCGTGATTCCCTTTGCCTATCTAGAACTTCTAGGTAAGTTTCAAAGATCCGCAAGAACGACCCGTCTGTATAAGAAAATGTTAGAAACCACTGCCGATTCTCAACTCTGTTAATCTACAAAAATTTATGTAGAGTCTCTTAAACTCACTAAAGGTGCGAGACTCTGCACAGCTTTATTAAAACTATAAGAAATTGAAGTTACAAATTCTATCTTTAGAGAGATATCAAACTTGAGTGCTTCGTCAACCCTCTGCTAGAAGTGCTAGTTAGAAACTATTTTTGTGATTTCATATACATTTCTAAGGGAACGTCCAGAGAGCTAATCGATACTGTTATAATTCTGGAGTTTGTTAGATTGGTCAAAGATCGATGACAAACCAAATTCACCTGTGATTTTGTCTTCAAAGTATCAGAGATTTACGAATCAGCTATCGTAGATTAGTCACTGAAGAGTTTTGTGCCAGTCTATACTAGCTGGTAATTTCACAGTTGTGTACGTCATTCGAGTGGGTAGCCTAATCTGAATGCAAGGTTGACCTGTTTAATCGGGTCGATTATTCCATTCAAAGCGGAGGAACCAACCTTATTTTGGGGCGAATCTCAGAGAGCTTGAGAGAGACACCTTCCAGTCTTAGCCCGTCAGCTAACTCCGTCGGCAATGGGAGGAGTGCCCAAGGCTCGCGCTTTTATGAGCAGCAGTCATTGGGGTCTCCTGGTTGATTTCCTAGCGTCGCTTACTCAAGAACCGCTAGGGGCAAAAACCCTGACCCACCTCTCGCAAACCCTGATCCTGAGAGGTTTTTACCGTGAATATCCTATCCATGCTGGTGCGTCTTCAAAGCACGCTAGGTCGCAGTGACTTAGTGAATAAAATGGTGCTTTTACCACAGGCACACTTGCTCCAGACCAGTTCTGATCAAGAAATTAATTTGGTTGTGGGTTATTCGAGTTCTCCCCGCAGTCAAACCGCGCTCGACCTGACATTATGGATTGCTCACCAAACCCGGTTAGCAACCGGAAAACAGGTCACTGTTCAAGTGGTCTATGTTGTCGATAACCGATCGAGTCAGAAGCGATCTGCTTTTGCTGGCACGATCGATTCAATGCAGCGATGGGCACGAGACCCGCAAGACTCGCTTGACCGCCTTTGTCTGGCTTCTAACGATCTCGTTCGTCCCGGAACAGCACTGGCAGAGTTGCCCGACTTTAATGAGCAAGGCAGTTCTAATCTTGAGATGGGCATGGCAGATGTGTTTGAACGCGCCGATCGGATTCTCTGGCAAGCTCGCTGTTTAGCCGATGAGTGGCGCGGTTCTCTTAAAACTCATCTTCGCTTTGGCTCGGTTGACGAAGAGTTAAGGAGCGTCGTTCAAGCTGAATCAGCATCTTTGCTAATTTTGGGCTGTGAATCTGCCCAGCATCCTTTAGTGCAGCAATTAGGAAAAGCGTTTCCCTGCACTGTGTTGGGCATTCCTTCCGCGTTAGATGATGATGTGATTTAGCGTCAGTTCGACAAGTTTTTTCGCTTCGTCACGTCGCGGCTTCTACCCCCTAAATCCCCCATTCTGAGGGACTTTGAACCGAAAACTTTGGCTTGAGGTTCCCCAATTTGGTGGATTTAGGTAGCTCTCCCGAATTCACACTGCCTTCGGTTCGCTGATTTTCTAAGGTTCGATCTGATAAGGAGTCTCTTGATTCATCAGTCTGAGGCGCTCGTTGATCTGTGATTTTTCCTGACATTTTTGAGCGATCGCGTCCATAACTCTTGCAGCAACCTGGGTAGCTGACTCGTCAGGCATCACGGTAATCCGCAAATCTGCTTGAGCATAGAGTGACTGGCGTTGGTCTGAGAGTGCTTGCAGTTTTTCCTTGAGATTGGCCTTTTGATCTTGAAGAATTGGACGGCTTGTATCCTGCTGAAGACGTTGATGCAGTTGCTCGATCGGAACGTCAAGCCACACTACAACCCCGTGTCTTAAATAGCTCCAGTTTTCGCGCTTGAGAACAATTCCGCCACCCGTAGCGATCACGAGTTGAGTGTAGGGCGATAACTGAGCTAAAACCTGAGTCTCTAGCTGCCGAAAAGCGGCTTCTCCAGATTCAGCAAAAATTTGTGTAATGGTTTGTGTAGCTGCTTGCTCAATCACGGCATCGGTGTCAAAAAATCGGTAGCTAAGGTGCTGTGCTAGCAAGCGCCCGATCGTGGTCTTCCCGGCTCCCATCATGCCGATGAGGTAAAGATTAACGCCTTTTAACAAGAAATGCTCCTAATTAACCTGACTAGACTTCCATCTCCACACTAGCGTTAAGCGGTTTCGCTGGGATGAAGTTTGGCAAAATCTGTATTCACGAAAATTAAGAAACTTTAATCAAAAATTAAGCTCATAAAGTAGCAATAAATACTGAATTCCAGTGATGATTTCTTAACTTATCCAGGCTAGTTTGTGGAAAACCAAAGATCAGTCGGAGAGCGATCATGATTTCGCGTTTACTTGTTATCTCTTTTCTCAGCCTCGGACTTTCCATGACTACGACAAGAGCGATCGCAACTATTCCTGCCCAAGAAGCTATAGCCTCAGTTGGACAACCCAATTTAAATCAAGATAGCCAGCCGCAGACGGATAATAGCGATGCTGCAAGCCAGCAAGTTTTTTTAGGAGTGCTAGCAATTTTCCTACTCGGAACGCCTGTATTAGGATGCGCGGTCTATAAACAGCATCGTAGTTACCGCAAAGTTCTCCAGCGCAATAAAGTTGAAAGCCTGGAAAGAATTTGGAGACTACCCTCGAAAACTAGATAGTCGATCGTGGATTAATAATGTCGGTTGCTTGCAATAATAATGGGCACGGCAGTGCCATGCCCGTACACAAATGGAATCGGCTACTTGTCGAAATCGTCTTCAGTTGGGTTTCGGTCAAGATTGCGATAAGGTGGCACGATTACCCGAAAGTCAGCGTCTACAACTGATTCAGGTTTTTCGGTACTAGAATCCGATCGAGCCTCTGCCTGATAATCTGTTCGTCGTCGAGTGTCTGGCTCCCAATTTTTGGGGCGATCGTCTGCCTCGTCATCAAACCAATCTGAAGCGTCGTCTTCCCAATCAGAGCCGTCTTCGTCTTGTTTAACTGATGCAGATGGCGGCTTTGCTTGCCAAGCGGTACGAGTTTGGGCGGGTTCGGTTTCTTTAGGAGCCTGGTAAGCATAGCGATTAGCAGGATTTTGAGCAAACGATGCGGGTTTGCGTCCTCGAACCTGTCGCTGTGCTGTGAACCCCGTCAAGCGGAAAAGCCCCGCAATCACCAAGGCGGTGAGAATGCCTGCCGCGATCGCGCCCAAAACCCACAAGGCTAATGGAAAAGCGGGCGATCGTATTCCCAAAAATACTAACTGCATGGAGGGAGTCCAGTTTTGCAACGCAAAGAGGAGCAGAGTTGCTGCAATTCCGAGCAGTAGTATCAGACGAATGATCGGCATCTTTGACAAAGAGGAAGTTTATTCAAATCTGATCCTATCCTTCTTTCCAGCGATCGAGCGGCACACAATCAATGTCTAGCTGATCTAAGGCGCGGGCGACCACAAAATCAACTAAGTCCTCAATGGTTTTGGGGTTGTGATACCAGGCAGGAATGGCAGGAACAATGCGAGTTCCGGCTTCTGCAAGCGCCGTTAGATTGCGGAGGTGAATCAAACTTAAGGGCGTTTCGCGAGGGACGATCACCAGTTTGCGACCTTCTTTTAGCTGCACGTCAGCCGCTCGTTCTAATAAATCAGAACTGAGTCCCGCCGCTAGCTTGCCCACGGTGCTCATGCTGCACGGCATAATCAGCATCCCGATCGTCCGAAATGAGCCACTGGCAATGTTGGCACCTACATCTCCCCAAGGATGGCAGGTGAGTTTGCCCCCAGCTTCGACTCCGCACTGCTGCCGCCAAAACTTTTCTTGCTGCATCGGTTCTGGCGGCATTCGGATGCCTTCTTCGGCTTGCCACACGAGATAAGTCGATTTGGTAGCAACCAGTTCGATCGGGTAATCTGCCTCTAGCAAAAACTTCAGCGCCCGAACTGCATAGATTAGCCCAGAAGCGCCTGAGATCCCTAAAATTAGGGGACGAGAGGCTTCGTTATTCCTCACCCTCAAACTCCTGGTCGGGCAGAGCATCTTCATTTGCCAGGTCTTCTTCGGTCGCTTCGCTGCCACCACCGACGGCAATTAGGTCAATTTGCTGACGATAGTAATCGACGCTCTTCACTTGAACTTCGATGCGATCGCCCAACCGATATTGTTTGCGGTTTTTGCGCCCCACCAGCGTTTGCTGACGAGAACGGAATTCATACCAATCATCTTTGAGAGAACTGACGTGCACCAGTCCTTCAACGAGCAGTTCTTCAATCTCCACAAACAGACCGTAGGACTGCACTCCTGTGATCAGACCGTGAAAGACTTCACCCGTGCGTTCTTTCATCAGTTCGGCTTTTTTCAGCCCTTCTAAATCGTTTTCGGCATCTTGGGCAAGTTTTTCTCGCTCACTCAGATGAACCACTACGGCGCTAAAGTGATTTTCTAGCTCCTGCTGAATTTCGGGGGGCAACACATTCCAGGTGACTTGACCGTGAGCCGAACTGTGGCGCAGGTTGACGCTTTCTTTGGCGCGAGTTGAGCGACGATCGCGTCCTTCTTCAAACAGCGCGTGAAGTGCCCGATGCACCAACAAATCAGGGTAGCGGCGCACCGGAGACGTAAAGTGAGTATAGCCCTGCTCTAACGCCAGACCAAAGTGTGATTTTGGCGTGGTGCTATAAAAAGCAGGCTTGAGCGTAGACAGCAGCAAATAGGTCAAAACTCGCTCAGAGTCAGATTCAGCGAACTTATGAGTGAAATTTTGGTAATCTTGAGCGCGAACGACATCTTCCTGTTCTAGCTTGAGTTCGATGCCCATGCTCACCGCGAGTTTGATCAACTCCTGCACGTCATCAGGGTCAGGCGTAGGGTGAACGCGATAGACCGCTGGAATCTCTAAGGATTGCAGGTGTGTGGCAACGGTTTGATTTGCCAGCAGCATCAACTCCACAATCATCGAGTGAATCGGTAGCGTTGAAGACACGACCACCGCACCCAGAGCGCCCTCATCGTCGTAGTGAAATTTGCTGAACGTGTATTTACCAACTTCTTCAGGCGATTCTGACCCGTCCGATCGCGCAAAAATCTTTTCTGGCAGGTTCAGTTCAAACGCCCCTCGCTGACGGCGTTGCTCTTTGATCGCATGACTGAGCGCATCGAGTTGAGTCATCATCGCAAACACAGGCTCAAAGGCTTTCACCTCTTCAGTGTGCTGATTTGCCAGAATGAGTTCTGCTTGCTGATAGCTGAGTTGATAGTTAACCTGAATGACGCTGGGCTGAATCTCAAACTCGACAACCTGTCCCTGATCATTCAAAATCAGCAAAACGGAGATCGCGAGACGGTCTTTCTCGGTTTGAAGTGAGCAGAGCTGATCGGTGATTTGCTCTGGCAACATCGGCAACACCAGATCACCTAAATAGACTGAAACTCCCCGCTTTTGCGCCTCTCGGTCTAATGCAGAACCCGCTTCGACATAGTGAGCCACGTCAGCGATGTGAATGCCTAACTGCCAGTGCCCGTCTTCTGTGCGATCGAGGGTAATGGCATCGTCAGCGCTGTCAGTCGCGTGAGATTTAATGGTGAGCGTGGTCAACTCGCGCAGGTCTAAGCGCTTTTTGAGTTCGACTTTGGTAATTTTGTTAGACAGTCCTTTAGCGGCGGTTAATACTGCCTCAGAGAAGCCGCGAGGCAAGTCATGCTTGCAGCAAACAATATCTACATCTGCCGCTTCTGAATCGGTGCCGAGAATTTTGGCAACTTTTCCCAGCGGGGCGTGCTGCCCTAGCGGATAGCGCTCTACCTCGACGTGAACGAGATGATCGATCGCGTCCTCTAGCGCTTTGCCGTTCTCATGTAGACTTAGCTCAAACAGCAAGCGATCGTCTAAAGGCACTGCCCGAAAATCACCCGTTTCTGCTTTTTTGATCCGCGCTAACACTGAGGGGTTTGAGCGCTCTAAAATCAGCCGAACTTCTCCTTCAGGGCTGCGGCGGCGACTGCCTTCTTTGGTGACGCGGACTAGCACACGATCGCCGTTCCAGGCATGGCTGAGTTGACTTTCGCGAATGTAAATATCTTCCGAGCCTTCTATATCTTGAATCGCGAAACAAAAGCCCTTGCTCGAACAGCGCAGTCTTCCTTCGACCACGCTCTCTTCTGCAACCCGACGATACTTGCCCCGCTCTTTGACCAAGATGCCCACCTTTTCTAAGGCATCGATCGCGATTTGCAGCTTCCGAAGACTGGCTTCGTCATAGCACTCTAACTTTTTCTCTAGAGCCTTCGGTGCAACTAGTTTGTCATCTATAAAATTTGCCAGTAGGTCGGCGATCGAGAATTCCATGCAGCGATATGTCCTCGTATGTCTTCGTTCTGTCGTTTGATGCGTTGTCACGTCACAGCGCTTGTATTAACCCCGTCTAACGCGAAGGTCAAACGGCACCAGCCTGTAAGTTTTCCCATTTCAACAGTTGGGAGTCTGTAAGCAATGCAGTTTCAACCTCTAAATCTCTCAAAGGTTGAACTTGACGTAACGCTACCGTCTGCTTAGTTGCCCAAAGTCACTCTCTAAAACTCATCTTCCAAACGCTTACCGGATGGTCTTATCGAATGTCTTAAACCAGGTAGCTCAACCGCAATCTTAATCACTCTAAGCTGACCTAAAGGTCATTCCTACGATCGTTGCTTAAAGGTTCTAAAAGTGGGTTGCCTTTCAATCTTGTCATGAAAGGTAACGGGTTGGCAAAATTCCTATAAAAATGACATTAGGAATCGGTGACCAATACCATTTGATCTAGACGGCGTGTGAATTAATTTTAGCTAGACGATCAGCGTTGCCCGGTGACAATATAGGCGACTCGCTTACCAATATTTGTCGCGTGGTCAGCCATGCGTTCTAAATGACGAATTAGGAGAACTAGCAGCACGATCGGTTCGACGACTCCTGGCACATCAGATTGCTGAGTCAGCAGCGTGTAAAGAGTTTCATAATCTAAATCGACCGCATCGTCTTTATCGCGTACTTCTAGCCCAGATGCGGCATCGAGATTCGATAGAGACACCAGACTCATTGCTAACATGGCGCGACAGCGATCGAACATCAGTCGCACTTGCCCCATGTAAGGAGAAACGGGATAGGGAAACAACCGCACCGCCACTTCTCCCAGGTTTTTAGCATAGTCGCCAATTCTCTCTAAGTCGCGCACTAGCTGCATCAGAGCGCTGAGAAGCCGCAGATCTTGAGCGACCGGAGATTGCAGGGCGATCAAGTTGACGCAATCTATCTCGATTTGTTTATAGAGGCGATCGATTTGCTTATCTTGAAAGATAATCTGGTCGGGTGCCTCCAAATCTCCCTCAAACAATGCCTGTCGTGCCATATTGCAAGAACTTTCAACCAGGGCACCCATTCGCAAGACATCTCGCTGGATGCGCTTGAGTTGTCGCTCAAAGTTGATGCGGAGCGGTTCTTGACCTTCTAAAGACACAGATTTATACATTTCTGAGTATTTGGCTGTATTAAAGTTCTATATCTTAGAGCGTTTAACTATAGCAACTAGGCGAGAGGAGTGCTGGTATCGTGAAAAACCTTTTGGATGATTTCAATGACGAAACGCTCAAAGTCTGATATATTCTCTGATTTTAGACTGTTTCAGATTGAGTCAGCCACGATCGTCACTCTTGCGGTAGATTGCCAGTAGGCAGTCATCTGTAAAAGTACTGCTTTCCCTACCACTTCCTAGAATGAACATGAATGCAACCCATCTCACGCTGAACAATTCTCGTTTTGCCATGTCTGATGATCTGACTCCTGCTTCGCTGTTTGCCGTTCGCGAATCGCCCTTAAGCGCGGGTGCGCCGACCCAATCCACGAGTCACAGCCTGTTTGCTCAACTCCGCAGTCAATATCCAACTGGGGCGCTGACTTCTGAACTCGTGCAGATTCACGACGGACAGTTTGTGGTGCGCGCCTTGGTGCAGGTTGGGAATGCCATTTTAGCAACGGGAATGGCTGCCGCCGATCGGATTGAAATCGCCGAAGATTGCGCCAGAATCCGGGCGATGGAGGTGTTGGGCATTGCGCCGACGGTTCCTTCTGCTTACGGAGTTCAGGCGCAGCTAGTGACAGAGGCTCCGAGAGAGCCAGAGTTTTCGGCTGCGTCGTTAAATGCGCTGAAAGATGCTAAACTTCCAACGTTTGAGAGCCAGGAGATTGAAGAGATTGCGCCTCCTAAAGCCATCAGGGGCGGTGAGAAAAAAGAGTTTTCTGAGAAGCCCGCATCCGTGAGTAGCGGCTCAGACGACTTCCTCTCTACATTCCCTGGGTTAGACCTGCCCGAAGCGGTGCAAGCCCCTGCTGAGGCTGAATATGATTACAGCCAGGATGTTGAAGCAGATTTGCCTGAAGAGACGATCGCGCCTCAAGAAATGGAGGCGGTGAAAGTCAGTGTTCCTGATGTGGAATTTTCTAGCGACCCGATCGACCTCTCAGACGCGATCGCTCAAATCGGCACTGAGATCGAACGCATTGGCTGGACTAAAAAGCAAGGCAGCACCTATCTGCAAAAAACCTACAGCAAGAAAACCCGTGCCGAGCTGACAGAAGACGAGTTGCTAGAGTTCTTGCACTACTTGAAAGCGCTTCCCTCAAAAGGACAGCCTTCGCTGAGTCAAATTCCGTTCTAATCGTCTACAAAAGAGTAGAGACGTGAAATTTCACGTCTCTACCAATGATGGTTTGATTGATTTTTCTATTTCACAACTGCGGGTCTGAGTGCCGAGGGGCGACGATCGATGACTTGATCAATCAGTCCGTAGTCTCTGGCTTCTTCGGCAGACATAAAGAAGTCGCGTTCGGTGTCTTCTTGAATCTGCTCTAACGGTTTGCCCGTGTTGTCTGCCAAAATCTCGTTTAAGCGCTGCTTAATGTAGAGAATCTCTCGCGCCTGAATTTCGATGTCAGTGGCTTGACCTTGGGCACCGCCGAGGGGCTGGTGAATCATGATCCGCGAGTGAGGCAGGCTCATGCGCTTGCCTTTGGTGCCCGCACTGAGCAAAAATGCGCCCATGCTAGCGGCAAAACCGACGCAAATGGTGCAGACATCAGGACGGATTTGCTTAATCGTGTCGTAGATGCCCATCCCTGCCGAGACAGATCCGCCCGGTGAGTTGACATAGAGGTAGATGTCTTTTTCGGGGTCTTCAGAGTCGAGGAAAAGCAGTTGAGCGACGACCAGGTTTGCCACCTCAGCGTTGATCTCAGATCCCATAAAGATGATTCGCTCTCGCAGTAGACGAGAGTAAATATCAAAGGCGCGTTCGCCTCTACCCGACGTTTCAATAACGGTAGGAATCATGGAGTCTTCCTGTCCTTGATAATTTTTTCTATTCTAACGAGTTAACGAGCAAGACTGATCGTACGGCTAACTCACCCTTGACAGCTACTGTGTTCACACAAGTCTCTCGATTGGTCATTGCTGAGATCTTCGCCCCCTAAATCCCCCAAAATGGGGGACTTTGAATCGGAGGTTTGGGCTTAAAGTCCCCCAGAATGGGGGATTTAGGGGGCTGAAAGGACTAGAACGCAGCAACAAAGACTTGTGTGTACATAGTAGCCCTTGAAAGAGAGTGCCTTAACTAATCCGCGATAAACTCATCGTCATAGAGTTTTAGTCGCTGCCATGACGAATCGCCTTGCCCAAGCCCAGAGTCTCTACCTTCGCAAACACGCCGAAAACCCGATCGAGTGGTGGACTTGGTGTGATGAAGCGCTAGAAACGGCGAGGCGAAATGATAAACCGATTTTTCTTTCGGTTGGTTATTCTAGCTGTCACTGGTGCACTGTCATGGAAGGCGAGGCGTTTTCAGATCCGACGATCGCCGAGTATATGAATGCCAACTTTTTGCCGATCAAGGTCGATCGAGAAGAACGTCCCGACCTGGACAGCATTTATATGCAAGCGCTGCAAATGATGGTGGGTCAAGGAGGCTGGCCGCTTAACATCTTTCTCGCACCCGACGATTTGGTGCCCTTTTACGGCGGGACTTATTTTCCGGTAGACCCTCGCTATGGGCGACCTGGCTTCTTGCAGGTGCTTCAAGCCATCCGTCACTACTACGATTCTGAAAAAGGCAAACTCGATGGCATCAAAGCCGAAATTCTGAATAATCTACAAAATTCTGTGGCGCTGCAACCTGCTTCAGACTTGGGCGCAGGTCTACTAAAAGAGGGCTTAGAATCGAGCGCCGGGGTTCTCTCCTCAAAAGCACCCGGACCCAGTTTTCCGATGATTCCCTACTCAGAAGCAGCGCTGCGGATGGTTCGATTTAATGGGGAATCACGCTACGACGCGAGAGAATTGACCACTCAACGCGGCTTAGATTTAGCGCTTGGCGGAATTTTTGACCATGTAGGCGGCGGCTTTCATCGCTACACGGTTGACCCGACTTGGACGGTGCCTCACTTTGAGAAAATGCTCTACGACAATGGGCAGATTGTGGAGTATCTCGCGAATCTGTGGGGAATGGGAGTTGAGGAGCCAGCTTTTGAGCGATCGATATCCCTGACCGTGCAGTGGCTCAAACGCGAAATGACGGCCCCTCAAGGCTATTTTTACGCGGCTCAAGATGCGGATAGTTTCACCACTTCTGACGAGGCAGAACCCGAAGAAGGCGCGTTTTATGTGTGGAGTTTTGACGAGCTTCAGACCGCACTCTCTGTTGAAGAATTGACTGAACTAAGTGGACAATTCACCGTCACCGAAAAAGGGAATTTTGAAAGGCTAAACGTTCTTCAGCGTCGGCATTCTGGCAAACTTTCGGATTGCGTGGAAGGGGCGATCGCTAAACTATTTCTGCTCCGCTATGGTGCCTCTGCGGATGAGTTAACTACTTTTCCCCCCGCTCGAAACAATCAAGAAGCTAAAACGACTGCTTGGTCAGGTCGCATTCCAGCGGTGACTGATACTAAAATGATCGTCGCCTGGAATAGCCTGATGATTTCTGGCTTGGCGCGATCGTATGCCGTGTTTCGAGAATTGGAGTATTTGGAATTGGCGAGTCAAGCAGCCGATTTTATCTTGCAAAATCAGTGGATTGATGGACGCTTTCATCGCGTGAATTATGAAGGTAATGTAGAAGTGTTGGCACAATCTGAAGACTATGCGCTGTTCATCAAAGCGTTGTTGGATTTGCATCAAGTGACTCGCAGCATCCGACCAGCCGCACCCGAAAATCAAACCGACTGGTTAGAGCAAGCAATTCGAGTTCAAGCAGAGTTTGACGAGTTTCTGTGGAGTATCGAAATGGGCGGCTATTACAACACTGCCAAGGATGCGAGTCGAGATTTATTGGTGCGAGAGCGGAGTTATGTCGATAATGCGACTCCTGCGGCAAATGGGGTGGCGATCGCCAATCTTGTCCGTTTTGCCCTGCTCACTAAAGATCTCGATTACTTCGACAAAGCTGAACAAACGTTGCAGGCATTTGGCAGCATTATGCAGGAGTCGCCCACAGCTTGTCCTAGTTTATTTGTGGCGTTAGATTGGCTTCGCAACTGCACGTTAGTGCGATCGAGCGCTGATCAGATTGCTTTACTAGAAACTCAATACCTACCGACTGCCGTTTTTGCACTAGAGGCGAACTTGCCTGAAGGAGTCGTCGGTTTGGTCTGTCAGGCGCTCAGTTGCAAAGATCCTGCGCGGAGCTTGGAGCATTTACGATCGCAGTTAAAGCAGAGTTTAGTTAGGCAACAATAGACCTCCTGCATGAATAAAATTCTCGACGTAAACCATCCTGCGATCTCGCCCCCTAACCCCCAATTCTGGGGGAACCGGAGTTCAAAGTCCCCCAGAATTGGGGGATTTAGGGGGCGTTCCCGGATTTGTGCAGGAGGTCTAATAAAACTCTAATTCCTTGCCAGGAGTGATATCTTTTGTGGATAGATTTCACTCAGAGTGTAGTCAGAACATCTGATCTACACTCTACAATCAAGGCATGGAAATTCTCTCGGTTAGCCTCAAAAACTTCAAATCTCACAGCGATCGCCACTTCCCGTTTCAACCGGGCACCAACGCTATCTGTGGTGAAAATGGTGCCGGAAAGACGAGCATTTTAGAAGCGATCGCGTGGGTGCTTTTTGACCACAAAGGCGACTATAAAGTCGAAGATTTGATTCGTAACGGGACGGCGAGTGCCCAGGCAACAGTTGTATTCATCTCCAGCCACGACCAGCGAACCTACAAGATTCAGCGCTGCACTCGATTGGGCTACACGATTTTTGACCCTCAGCTTGGAGAAAAGCTCGCCTACACCCGCATTCGAGAAGAAGTGTTGCCCTGGCTAAGACAACATTTGGGCGTGGCATCGGGGACTGATTTAGCCAAACTGTTTTCTAATACGATCGGAGTTCCTCAAGGCACATTCACCGCTGATTTTTTGCAAACTGCCGAAAGACGTAAGCCGATTTTTGACGCGATTCTCAAAGTCGAAGAATATCGTCAGGCAAACCAGCAAATGCTGACGTTAGAAAAATATGCGAAATCTGAGTCAGAGAGTTTAGAACGCACGATCGCTCACTACGACGAAGCGCTTGAGGAGTGGGAAATCATCACCGATAAACAGCAAACCATTCGCCAAGAAATTGCAGAACTCAACGCTGAACTCGCTCAGTGTCAGCAGCGCTTTAACGAACTGCAAGCCGAGCAAGCCCAACTCAGCACCCAAGCCGCACAGATGCAGCAGTTGACCCGTGAGTTAGAGAAATTATCGGCTCAAATTCAGTCTAAAAAACTAGAGGTCGATCGCCTGACGCTAGAGTTTCAACAAGCCGAACAATCCGTTGAGATTTGCACGACTCATCGCACAAGTTATCAAACCTTTTTGCAAACCGAAACAACGCTACAGGAGTTAGAGAAAAATCGCGGGACGCAACAGTCTTTAATGCAACAGCGTCAAGGATTGGTAAAACAGGAAAGCGATCGTCAAACTAAATTCGCCACCATCACTCAGCAATTAGAACGACGATCGCAGATAGAAACAGAAATTCAACGCCTTGAGCCTTTAATTCAACATCAAATTAAATTAGACCAGCAGCAGCAAGAACTTAATCAACAGCTTCAAACCTGTCATAGCTGGCGACAAACGATTAGCCGCGATCAAAAACGGCTGGCTCAACTCGAAGCGCGTCGCAAACAGCTAGGGCAAGAAATCGAAGATCTAGAGGCATTTGGCGCGATCGTTCAAAAGATTCCCCAACTCGAAGCACAGCAGCAGCGCTATCAGCAACAACTCAGCCGCATTGATGCTGCGACTCAGTTTGAGGCTGACCTGCGGCAGATTGTCACCCAGGCTCAAACCCGCGAAGGCATCTACTCTCATCACCTCCAATCCGCCACCGTCAGGCTCAAAGAGCTTCAGCAAGCGGCTCCAATGTGGGCACCTCACTTGACCGAAGTATTGGCAACTTTGGGCAGCGGAGCCAAACTGCAAGGTCAACTAATGACTGACCTGCAAGGCATTTTAGAAGATTTATCTGAGCAACTGCTTGCCGATCGCTTAAAGCAACACCTCCAACAAGTTCAAACCCAACTGCAAACGGCACGTCAACAGCAAATCCAGTTCCTTAACCTCGATACTAAGCTAGATGCCGAAGAAGCCTTAGCTGCCGAAATTGAAGAAGTGCGATCGCAGATTCTTAACGGTCAAACCCAACTCACCCACGAGCCAGAATTAAAGCAACAACTAGCGCACCTCAACGAGCAACTTCAAGACCTGAATGATCCCCGTGGAAAAACTCGGTTATTACAGCAAGAATTGCAGCAGCAGACAAATTTAGAGGTTCAGCAACGCAAACTTCAAAGTGCTTTATTAGAGATTCAGAACGCAATCGCCCAAGTCGATACCCAACTCGCAGACTTTGCGAATCTTGCCGAACAGATTCGTGAACAGCAAATCTTACGTGACGAACATCGTCCCAGCTATCAGCTTTATCTAGAACATCAGCAGTCTGCAAACAGCTATCGAGGTCGAAAACAGCAGCTAGAAGAAGTGATCGAGCAGACGCAAGCACACCAGGAACGCAGCACAGAGCTTGTCACACAGCAGGCGCAGTTAGCAGAGACGTTTGACCCAGTGCGAGTGGCGATCGTGCAAACTGCCTATCAAGAAGCGAGAGACAAGCAAACTCAACTCACTGCCCAACTGCCCGAAAAAGTCAAACGCCTTGAGGAATACGAAGTCCAGATCTCAAAACTGCAAGCGATCCAAGAAAAGCGAGATCACGCCCAAACGGAAGCAAAACGCAAACAGAAAGTCGAACGCTTCATCAAATTTGCGCGCAAGGCGTACAAAGATGCCGGGCCGCGCATTACCGAACGCTATGTACAAAACATCTCTCGCGAGGCAGATAAGCTATTTCGAGAATTGCTCAACCGTCCAAATGTGGCGCTAGAGTGGACGCGAGACTATGAGATTGTCGTGCAAGAAGGAGCACATCCTCGCCGTTTGATCAATCTTTCTGGCGGTGAACAAATGTGTGCGGCGTTGGCGGTTCGGCTGGCGTTGCTCAAGGTGCTGGCGGATATCAATATTGCTTTCTTTGATGAGCCAACCACCAATATGGATAAAGCTAGACGAGAGAGTTTAGCCGAAGCGATCGCCAACATCAAAACCTTCCGTCAGCTATTTGTGATCAGCCACGATGATACCTTCGAGAAAGTCACCGAAAATGTCATTCTAGTCGAACGCGAACTTTAGAGTAGGTTTCGGAGGATTGTAAATTCAGTCGGACTCGTTACCCCGGAAGCCCACCCGGAACTCAAGTTCCGGGCTGATAGTGGAAGTCCATTGAAATGGACTAAAACTCTGATTCAGCGCTCTTCAGAGCACTTTTGCTATGAGCCGGAAATTTATTTCCTGGTGGACTGAACCGAAGCGATATGACACAAAATATCGGACATACTCAGCCTCAAAGAGTAGGTTTCAGTCTGACGTTTGGTTATTTCCAGACGCGTTGCTGATAGTTTTGCTTGCAGACATCGAGAATGCGTCGATCGTTCTCACTCAGCGTGGTCAATGGCTCAAATCCTTCTAAACTGATCTGCTTCAATGCAGGATTTCCGCGAGTGGCAACTGAGGCAGTTCTCTCCAGGGCGATCGCGTAAGGATTTTCTGATTTGTCGTAACTGTCAACCACTGTTAGAGCAACGCGATCGGGCTGAAACGTTCCATAGGCACAATCAAACGAAGAACGGGGCATAAACAAAGCGCCGACTACATTTCCTTGACGCACCTCAAAGACAAAATAAGCTTTCCCGATCTGATTGGGCTGGCTAGACTGTCCGTAAAGATAGACCCCATCTACCAGCGGGGAGGAATTGACCGCCGTGCTAGCTGGCTTTTGAGGAGTGGCTTGAGCGCTAGACGCGAGTGTGGGTAGCCCGATCGATAGCAGCCCGACCATAAATGACGCACCTGCAACGAGCCGAGTTAGATTTTTTAGAGGTGCAACGGTTGAAGAAAATAAAGGAGAAAATTGCGGCTTCATCGGTGTGCCCTCACATTAAACTTATGTAAATTTATTGAAAACGATCCTGGGATCGTAAAATAACCAGCGAATGACTAGAAGAGAAGTTGCTCACTTTAGAGAAATTACAAATTTCTTCAGTGCTTCACTCAGTCAGCAGATATAGGTCAGTTTGAGAGCGCTACTGCAAAGCCCAAGTGCGAAGGGGAATTGCCTGGGACAGTAGTGAACTTTTCCTTATGACTTATCAAATCATCTTGTCAGATTTGTTTCACTGCCCTCGGTGCCAGTGAACATACTGACCACTGTTAGACGGCTTTAACTCAGCTTGATAAATCGCTGAAATATTTACCAGAACTTAACAGAGACTTTGATTTGCGTAATACTTATTTTTAAGCTAGCACACAGAAAGCACCCAACAAATCACTTGCCTTAAATAGTAATAAGAAGTTAACGTCTGCACATCTATTCATTGGTAGATACGGATGGAAGCTGCCACTTATGCACATTAAAAATGGGGAAGCTCGATCGAACTTCCCCCCTCAATTAAGCATAACTAAAACCTGTATCGAATAGAACGATCGGTCAACTAGCTAGCGATATACTCTCGCACATTCGCTTTGCGACGACGCAGGTGATCGAGCGCTTGCCGCTCTAGCTGACGTACCCGCTCACGACTGAGGTTAAGCCGTTCGCCCACTTTTGCAAGGGATAGCTCATAGCCGTCATCTAACCCATAGCGCAAGGTTAAGACTTCTCGCTGCTGAGGCGTTAGCTCGGTCAAAAGCGTGTTCAGGTCATTTCGCAGCGACTCTTGAGTCATATAGCTTTCAGGCGAAGGCCCGTCATCTTCAAGCAGGTCTTGCAGCTCGGTGTCTTGATTGTCACCGACGCGCAAATCAAGAGAGACAGGCTGACGAGACAAGATCAAAAACTCACGAATCTGCTCTGGCTCAAGCTCAAGCTCTAGAGCGATCTCAGTTGCCGACGGGCTGCGACCTAGCTTTTGAGATAGCTCACGCTGCACCCGCTTGATCTTGTTCAGCTTTTCGGTGATGTGAATCGGCAGACGAATCGTGCGGGCTTGTTGAGCGATCGCACGAGTGATCGCTTGACGAATCCACCAGTAGGCGTAGGTCGAAAACTTATAGCCGCGAGTCGGGTCAAACTTTTCAACGCCGCGCTCTAAACCCAGAGATCCTTCTTGAATCAGATCTAAAAACTCAAGATTGCGCTTCTGGTATTTTTTAGCGATCGACACCACCAGCCGCAAATTGGCTTCGATCATCTTTTGCTTGGCACGACGACCCCGATGCAGAATGCTGGTCAACTCGGCTTCGCTGATCTCAACGTGATCAGCAAGCTCTTGAGGAGTTGGCTCGTGGTCTAGCTTTTTGGCAAGAGCGTCCTTTTTCTCCTGCAACGTCATCATTTGCTGCACTTGCTTGCCCAAAACGATCTCTTGCTCATGGGTCAGCATGGGCACACGACCAATTTCGTGCAAGTAAGTCCGCACCATATCTGCCGTGAAGGGGGACTTAGTAGTCTTTTCTTTAGAGTTGGCAGTAGCCATGGTTGCAGTGAACTCCGTGAATAAAAATCTGTGGGGCAAGGCAGTGGAAACTTGAAGAGGGTGCCCTAGCTCACTTACGCAGGTTAGCTAGGGTGGAAAAAACTTTCATCTCTCGATGTATGGATACAGAGGCGTTGAGAGAGCGATCAAAGAATGACACTTGATGAAGAGATCAGGTGAACGATCAAACCGAAGGGTTGGGGGCTGTGACAATCAATGAGGGGAGAATCGCTTACTTGAAGTCAGTCCGAGTTCGATTTCTACATGTTATTACAAATAATGTCTAGAGTAAAGGGGAAAACCGTCCTTCAATTGGGTGAGTTTTGAGAGATTCGCTTCAGGAACTCTTCTAAACCTGCTCCAAGTCGGACGCAGGTCAGATAGTGAGTGGGCAAACACTGGGCTAATTCATCTATAATGCCTGATCAACCACAGATTTAATAGTGTAATAAATTGAGGATAACCGAACCTTTTTGGGCTATGAAGTGAGGAAGACTGAACAAATTATGAAAAAATCATGAAATGCTCTTTAAGCTTTACCCATTAAGAGTTTTATCAACTTTGTTAGGATGCGAAAGGTATTAAAATCAGTTTGGCTACGTTCTCCTATACGAATAGTTTTAGTAGAGATACAAGAGAGATATGACAGAAGTGTGTCGTTCAGTTAAAGAGTCAATTACTAAAGGGCTTGTGCAAAGAATACCGCTGAAAACTAATCAATTGTTAAGCAGCGCGGACATTGCTGAGTTGCTGATTGAATGAATCCTACAGTTCGTAGCAAGACAGGGTGAGTTGTCTCAAAATCCCAAGTCAGCCTTTGCCACTTCTGCTGCCTTGAAAACCTTGTCGTCGGGCATTTCTTCCCAGGCGACATCTCCAATTTCGGTGTAAAAGGTTTCGTCGTAGGGGCGAGTGCGGATCACCACAGGCATCGGGACGGCGTGACCGAGGATTAGAGCTTGCTGCTTAGAGTCAAGTTTTGAGAGCACCGATCGTAAACTCTGAGCGCCCGAAACCCCTGTAAAAATTGCGTCGATGTCTTTCTCATCGTTCAGCAGGGCGGTGATGCGAGTCCCAATTTGAGACATGACTTCGTTATCGATGCCAGACGGACGTTGATCAACCACAAGCAGCGTCACAAAATATTTCCGCATTTCACGGGCGATCGTGCCAAAAATGGTCTGTCCAACGGTGGCGGGGTCGAGAAAGCGGTGCGCTTCTTCGATCGTGATCACGAGTTGACGAGGACGATCGCTGACATTTTTAGTTTGCAAAAACTTCTCAGCTTTGCGGACATAAGCCTGGTGGATGCGCCGCGCAATGATATTTGTTGCCAGCATATAAGAGAGCAGATTCGACTGAGAGCCGAATTCTACGACGACGTGCTTGCCGTTTTCTAAACATTCCAGAACTTGATCGACGTAGTTGTGAGGGCAACTGTTCCGAATATATTTCAGGTCATCGAGTCGATTTAGCTTGCGTTGCAGTGCCATGATCGATGACTTGCTGCCCATTTTCGTTTCGCAAAATTCTTGAATTTCGCCGTTGCTCATCGTCATGAGGCGATTGATCCAAGCTTTGCCAAACTCGTTGCGGAGAATGACGGCGTTTTCTAGGCTGGCTTCTGAGAGATTGAGTTCTCCGCGCACTAGCATCAGATCTTCGACTTCAAGCTGGTCATAGCCGATGTAGAGTTCTTGAGCATCGCGAACGCCTCTGCGCTTGGTCGAATCGGGATCGAGAGTGAAGATTTGCACCTGTCCGGGGAAGAGTTGCCGCAGTCCTTTAACAGTGCTGAAATGCTTGCCTTCGCGGGTGGCTTCCCAACCATATTCAGAGTGCATATCAAAGATCAGATTGACAGCAGCCTGTTTGCGAATAATGCCAGACAATAGCAATCGCGTTAGGAATGATTTCCCGGTTCCTGACTTGCCAAACACGCCGTTACTGCGTTCGACAAAGCGATCGAGGTCAATGCAAATCGGCACTTCCATATCGATCGGTTGTCCGATCGCAAAGTTGCGCCGAGTCGGGTCATCTTCCCAGCCAAAGACGGCACGAAAGTCTCGATCGCTGGCATCAAACACTTGACTGAAGTGGCTCGGAATTGTCTTGACGGGCAGCAGTTCAATATTGGCGCTTGAGTTGGGTTCGTAAGATGCGGCGGCGGTTTTTGATTTTGATTTTTTCTTTGAAGCATTGTTGGCGGCTTGCGCCTCGCTCATCGCCTCTTCGGGCGTAAACATCAGCATGGGCGTGAGGTCGATCGTGCCATAAGTCCCACTGCCTGCGAGGACTTCTTGCATGAAGGTGTTGCTCGGATCAGGAGGATTTGCCACGATGCGGGGGCTGCTCGTTCCCAGAGACACGTCGGTGAGCATGCAGAAAAAGCGCGATCTTACCCCTTGCACGACCAAAAATTTCCCGACTCGCATCTCTTCAACCGAGACATCGGGATGCAGGCGCACTTCTAACCCTTGGCTCAACGAACCTTGGATCACGGAACCTAACGGCTTTTCTGGATTCATGACGAGCCTCGATCGACCTTCTGGTTTATCGTACCGCGATTTTAGGAGGTCAATACAAGCGTTCTATATTTGAGAATGTGAGCGATCGCAGAACAGAAGTAATATTTTTTGAACACAGGGCGATAAAATGGTTGCGAAATCTTCGTTCCACGAGACGCATTTTCAGTTTTTGTGAACCCTAGTAGAGATTTGTCGCTTAGGATCGTGGCTTAAGTAATGTCGGTTACTTGTAACGTCAATGGGCACGACAGCGCCATGCCCTTACACAGATTTCTGCTTTATTTAATTCACGATCCTTGAGAGCGCCAGGAGAAACTTTAGTGAACACAGCCAATCTTTTCCAGACTGCTATCCAATCGACGGCTAATAAACTCAACAGACAAATTGGGCTAATTGGGGTTAGCGCGTTAGTTGCCATTATGGTGCTCTGGTTTGTTTTTGCCAAGCCTGTTTCTATTGATAAAACTTGGGTTAGAAACCTGATTTTTAGTGGGGTTCAAGATGCCAGTGAGTTTGTTACAGCTACTGTAGATGGCAAAGTGGCAGTGACTTTGGAGGAAACAACAAAGAAACTGAAATATTTTCCAGTTGGAAAGACTCATCTTGTTTATGAAGGAGTCGGCAAAGTGCAGGCAGGGTTAGATCTGACAAAGTTAGAAGTATTAGAATTCGACTCTAGTCAACACTCTATTCGCATCTCGCTTCCCGCTGCTCATATTGTTGCGGTCAATCTCGATCTCGATCGCTCGTCAACCCTGGCAAGCTACCGCGAATATTTTGGGGCAAAAGCGGGAGCGGAAGAGTATGAGAAGGTTCAACGTCAGGCGATCGATGTCATCCGCAAGGAAGCCTGCGAGAGTAAAATTTTGAAAGCCGCAAGCAACAACGCCACTCAACAGTTGGAAGTTATCTTGACGAAAGCAGGGTTTGAGAAGATCAAAATTGACACCCGTTTCGATTCCCCCAAGTGTAACCTGTGAATTTACATAAACCCGATGATGCTTCACCATAACTTCATTGTGCTCGTGTAAAGATTGACCCAGAATGCTCTCTTGATACCAACTTGGGAAAAACGATCGCAAATCCAAATGGTGTAGCTAGGTGCATGAAGACCAATATTTGAGGGGTTTGATTGTGAACGATCGGAAATTAGATGCCGTAATTCCTCTGACGCTCAAGGATTATCCAAGATTTGAGATTTTGCACACATCCTTAAAGCTTTTCTTCAAAGATTTGGGCAAATGCTGGATTGTTACTCCTGATCATGAATTCGAGCAAATTAAGTCGCTGATTTCAGACGAGCAATATTGTGTGATTCCAGAATCGAGCTTGGTGCCTGAGTTCAAAATCTTTCGATCGTCCAATCGATTTAGCATTTTTAAATCGGTGCCAGGGTGGTTTAAGCAGCAGATTATTAAGATTGCGATCGCGGACAAAATAGAAACCGATTTTTACCTCACGCTAGATGCAGATGTGATCTGTACAAAACCTGTCTACTTTGAAGATTTAATTAAAGACGGACGGGCAGTTTGTTACATTCATCAAACGCACACTCATCATGATTGGTACGGCTGGGCAGAAGAAGTCCTCAAAATGACTGCCAGGAGCCGCGAACTATTGCACAACGTGACTCCAGCCGTGCTAAGTAAGCAAGCAATGCTGGAATTGCAAACCTATTTGACGCAGGTTTACCATAAGACAAAATTCCCACTCAGACGAAGAGATCTGAAAGTCGTTGCTTTGAAGTTTCTAACTACATTTTTACCCAAAAAATCAACGCTTCGTCATCAGTTATTAAGCTGGAGATCTTATCTATCAGTCTGCACGCCGTGGACAGAATACGGTCTTTATTATATTTTCTTAGAAGAGACAAACCGATTCGACAAATATCACATTGAAGTCACAGACCCCATTTACACAAACGATGATTCTGTTTGGTATAAAGAAACCTTTGAATCTTGGGATGTTGAGAAAGTATTTAGCCCTGAAAGCAGCCACTTTTTTGTCATTGTTCAAGGTTGGCTAGATCTCGATATTCAAGAAGTTTGGCAGAAAGTTGATCAGTATTTGAACAAGAGCTAAATAATTCTAAGCAGGTGAATCAGTGGGACAGGCAAGATGCCCATCCCACAAAATAACTCACTAGTCAATATCGATCGAGGTCGGTGAAGAACCCGATGGAGTTGCAAACGGCGAAGACTTGCGGAAGTCAGCATAGAGCTTGTCGCGCCAAGTGAAGAACGGCTCAAACGTGCCAACGTCTGCGATTCCAGAAATGCCTTGACCTTTGAGCGCCTCAGGGATATTCAAATAAGAACCCGTGGGAAATTTGACATACATCGTTAAACCTGCGACGGCAAAGTCTGCCAGCGTTGGCGTATCTCCCAGCAAATAGGGTTGCTCCAGCAGAATGAAGCAGAGGGCCGTTAAGTCACGCTTGAGAGCAGCTTGAGCATCTTTAACGGCATCGGCTCCCATGCC
The DNA here is from genome assembly GCF_001895925.1 of Phormidesmis priestleyi ULC007. Classification (GTDB taxonomy): domain Bacteria; phylum Cyanobacteriota; class Cyanobacteriia; order Leptolyngbyales; family Leptolyngbyaceae; genus Phormidesmis_A; species Phormidesmis_A priestleyi_A. Next base: position 103,619 of record NZ_MPPI01000014.1, read on the forward strand.
CATACCCAGAAAGCCAAATAGCTCTTGGGGAATGGCACCCACCAGGTTCTTAAAGACATCAGGAACCGAGTTGGGCAGCAAAGCCGTGCGGAAATTTTGATTAGAGCCGATCGAGCCAATTAACCCTTTACGAGCATTGAGGCCGATCGATTCGTCTGCCCATTGCTCGATCAGCAAACATAACCCCTTCTGTTTTGGCTCAGAGGGAATGATCGGCTTTTCGGGATATTTTTTGTCTAGATATTCTGCGATCGCCGTTGAGTCTGCAATAATCTCGCTGCCATCTTTGAGGACGGGCACCTGTCGTTGTCCAGACAGTTGATAAAGCTCAATTTGTCCAACGCCGGGAGTGACTTCAATCTTGCGATATTCCAGACCCTTATAGTCTAAAATCAGCCGAACTTTTTCAGCGTAGTGAGACATCTCAAATTGATATAACTCCAGCATAATCAGCCTCCAGTTTACGATTAAGAAAGTAGCGCTATTTCGTTCCTGATCAACGCTTCTAGAACAATTTTAGTGTGGTTACAGAAAACCATACTCTAGCGTTAAAGCGCTCATTCTGTATCTGGCGTGGGAGCGAATTTCAGAATCTATACGTTCTTTTAAGACCTCTGCTCAAATCTCACCCTAGACAGAACTCCATCAACTCCTAATGACAGAGAACACAATCATGCTCGTCTCCTAAAGTTTGAAAGGTATATAAAGCTACATTTTTTGGAGCGTATTTCATGAACTCATTCAGTCACGATCGTTTAATCAAGCGCATGATTGCTCTGCTAGGTGCGACCGGACTCGCTGCCTTTTCTGGGCTACCTGCTTTCGCTCAAGTCAACCCCAATAACCGATCGGTAGATTGCTCGGCTTATGTCAATGGGGGTATTGGTGGCCCAATGAATAATTCAGGTCAGTCGAGCTATGACACTGCAACGGTTCCTCAAAATCGCTCAAATGCGATGAATCAATCGGACAACTCATCTAACAGCTACAACTCCTATGGAATGAGCCGTGATGGTCAGTTTTCGGCTAGAAACCCCAATGCAGCAATTCCGTTTCGCAGCAACGGGCCGGCGGGCACGTCTGGCGGAGAATCGAACCTGAATTTACAGGCGTATAGTGCAGATCGGGGAGCTTCATTCAACCGCGCTTATTCTACTCCAGATCGGTCTAGTGCAAATCCGATTCCGCGGTCTAGTGCAAATCCGATTCCGGTAGAGTGTCTACCTGGTGGCGTTAACAATCGATAAACCAGCGTTAGCAACGCATTGATTAACAGAGTTAGCGGATGAGTGATCTAACAGATTGTTCATCCGCTATTTAGTATCGAATGCGGGGATCGATGTAGGCGTTGATTACGTCGATCGCGATGCTTGACAACGCCACGATCGCTGCAAAAAATACAACAATTCCCTGCACGGTGGGATAGTCACGCTGCGCGATCGCGCGATATAAGCGGTTAGCGAGTCCGGGCCACGAGAATGTAACTTCTGTCAAAATTGCGCCACCTAGCATTGACGCTAGCGTTAACCCCAAGATTGTAATCACTGGAATCATCGCATTCTTAAGCGCATGATTAACAAGGATTTTTCGTTCGGGGATGCCTCTGGCTCTGGCAGCTTCTACATAGTCGGCTTGGAGCGTTTGCTTGAGATTAACGCGCACAATACGCTCGAAGATGCCACTGACTAAAACTCCCAGTGTGAGTGAGGGCAGCGCCAGATAGTATAAGGCGATGAAGAACTGATTGAGATTGCCCTTGAGAAGGCTATCGATCGTATACAGTCCGGTAATGCCTTGAGGTGCAGGAACCGTGACTGGGAAGCGGGTGCCCAACGGGAACCAACCGAGTTGCACTGAAAAAATTAACTGCAACAGCATTCCTAGCCAGAATAGCGGAATGGAATAAGTGATAATGCCAAACAACCGACCGCCGACATCGATCGCGCTATTGGGGCGAGAGGCAGAAATTACGCCAACGCCAATGCCAACGATCAGCGCGATCGCCATGCTGACGATCGCCAGTTCAACCGTTGCCGGAAAAAACTTGCCAATAATCTCCCACACCGATTCCTTACTGGTGAGTGATTTACCTAAATCTAGACGCAGCAAAGCGCCCATATAGTCGAGATATTGCAAAAATAGTGGCTTTCCCAAGCCCAACTGAGCGCGTAAAGCTTCCTTTGCGGCTTCGGGGGCACGCGGGCCTAACAGCGCATCGATCGGGTCTCCGGGCGTGGCTCGCAGCAGCAAGAAAACCAGGCTTGTGATCAGCCACAGCATTACAGGGGCAAGCAAGACCCGCGACAAAATGTAGTAACGCAGAGAACTCGATCGAGACATGGGTCAGTTCAAAAAGAGACGTTTAATGATTGTCTTTTAGTTTGGCAGTTGCGATCGGCTTTTGATTCAAGTCTTCCTGATTTAGGACTTACGCATTTCCCCAAAGGGAACTTTTTGAGTCACTTCTAAATGAGCGCCTTGAATTCCTTTTTGAGCGAATAGATAATCTTTGTTTTGCCAAAGGGGAATAAATGGAACATCTTGAGCCGAGACCTCTTGCAATTCAGCAAAGATCTTTTTGCGAGTTTCGGGGTTGAGTTCTTGACGACTGCGATCGATTAACTGATTGGCTCGATCGCTATAGTAAAATGACCCTTGAGCAAAACTCTGTCCTTCTTCGCATCCCGCTTTCACACTACCTTTAGAGCATTCTAGAAACGGATAAATGTAGTTATCTGCGTCAAGAAAATCAGGAGTCCAGTCTAATAAGAAAATGGGATAAACGCCTTTGTCTAAGTTTTTATAAGCTGCGGTAGATTCAATGCTGTTTAAGTCGATTTGCATCAATCCACCAAGCTCTTTTTGAACAATCGCTCTTAGCGTTAACGCTGCCATCTGATCGTTGCTTAAATTAGAACGATACCAAAGCTCAACTTTGAGAGGATTCTGGACTGAATAGCCTACTTTTTGCAAAAGCTCTGTCGCTTTGTTGACGTTGCGATCACCATAGACTTCAAACACAGGTTTCTGCACCGCTAACGTTGCCGGAATCAAACTATAAAGTGGTTCAATCTGTCCTTGAAACACGCGACTTTGTAGAAGCGGACGATCAATGATGGACGCGATCGCTTGCCGCACTTCTAACTTATCCAATGGCGGCGAATTGATATTTAAGGTGAGATAATTAATGCCGCTCCCAGATTCCTCAATAATCTGCCAGCCTGCACTTGCTTTTTTCTCCTGCAACGCCCGAATTTGATCTAACGCGAGGCTTTGATAAGCAACGTCGATCGCGCCAGTCCGAAAGGCGTTAAACAGATTGGCAGGACTGGAGAAAAATTGAATATCAACGCCCTTGTTAGCGGGTTTTTTGCCCCAATAGCGATCGAACGCTTCTAACTGCATTGAGTCGGTGCCATATCTCACCAGTTTGTAAGCACCTGTGCCCACAAATTGATCCGACTTAAACGACCCTTCTTTGATTTCATAAGCGTTTGGAGAAACCGCACACGCACCCGAAAACGCCAACAGTGAAGGAAATGCGGCAAACGGCTTTTTGAGTTTGATCGTTAGCTCATAGTCTGCCGATGGCGTAATCGAGTCAACACTATCAGAAATCAAGAACGAGGGTGCGCCGCCATTTTGAATAAATCGCTGAAGCGAAAACGTCATCGCTTTGGCATTAAACGCAGCCCCGTCATGAAACACAACACCGCGACGTAAAGGAATTTTATACGTTAATCCATCCTTGCTGACGATCGGCAGAGCCGTTGCCAGTTGAGGTTCAAGTTCGCTAGTGCCCAGCTTATAGGTATAGAGCCGATCGCCCAAGTTATAGAGCAAATTGCCAGAAAAGATATTGTAAGCATCTGCGGGGTCGATCGTGCTCACTGTCGCAGTTGTGCCTAGCGTAATTCGTCCACTGTTGAGGTTGGGTGAATCTAGCGTAGAGTGATTGCAACTCACTGCCAAAATGCAGCACAGACAGAATAACACCAACGATCTGAGGCGCTGCCGCAACTGGTTAGCCATAAAACCGGGGGCTTCTAAAATAAGGTATAGCCAGTCTATACCAGTTGAACGCGCTAAATTTGCCCTCACCCTAGCCCTCTCCCGCAGGAGAGGGAACAGGAGATCGAAATGAGAATGGCTACTGCGCTGTCTGTTTGCGTTTGAGTCCAAATGCACCGACTGCGATTAGTGCAAGCCCGATCGCTGATGCAGGTTCGGGAACTTTAGCTGGAGGCACAAAGCCTTTTAACTCTGCACCGCTTGCTTTAAATGAGTAGAGATAAGTCGGAATTAGCGTTGATCCGGCTGGGCAACCGCTTCCCAACGGAATCGAGATACCATTGGTACACACATCAAACTGAACGTTACTGCCGTTTTGGGTGACGCTAAAGTCGTTATCGGTGCCAATCAGCAGTGCATAAGAGCCATCTGTTAGCTGAGGCCCGATCGCCAGCCCTTCTAGCTTTTCGGGGATTTTTTGACCTGATGCTTTGAGCGCATCAGCAATGTCTAAAAAGAGCGATTTGCTGACGGCATTGATGCCCACCGGAAGCGCATTCGTGCCAGCCAGACTGGTATCACTCACATTAGTTGCCCCATTCAGGCTGATTTTATAAACCCGTTTGCTGCCGATCGGGTTAGTGCCCGCTGGGTCATCAACGCCAACGCCCCGGTTATCCCGTTCTAAAACCAGAAACTCGCTGTTGTTGAGGGCGGTAATCGCACTAATGCCAATATTGCGCCCCTGCTGAGTCGCCGTAAAGTCATCGGCGGTGCCAGGAATGCGATCGTTAATCGTGCTGATGTCTTCTAGCTGATAAATATACTGTCCGGTGTTTTTCCCGGTTTTTGTGTCAAATTCTACGAGTCGCAAATTTCGACTGCGGCGACCATCGGGGCTGGCTGGGGTGCCTCCCTCATTCACGAGTGGGCCTTGCAGCAGCGCAAATAGCTTTGAGCCATCAGGACTCAAAGTCACGCCTTCAAAGCCGCGATTGTCTTGACGACCGCTAATCAAAGTCGGGCGACCAGCCACAAAATTTAGCCCAGTTGCATCTTTAGGCAGCAGATTGCTGGGTGTGGCAAACGATCGAACTAATGAACCGTTCGCACTAAATTCGTTAATCGAAGGGCCATATTCGTCAGCGATGTAGAAATTGCCATTTGGTGCGATCGCAAAGCCTTCTGGATCGAGACTCAAGCCCAACTTGCTAGCATCACCATTCAATAGTTTTGGATTCAAGCCGTTGTAATTGCTACCCGCATTAGTGAGCAAGATAGTGTCGAGAAGTTTGAAGCCTGCGATCGCGCCTGTCTTGGCATCAACATCCAGCGAAAACTTTTCAACTCTGGTGTTATAAGAAATCGTGCCGCCGCCAGGGCCGCGATCGACGAGTCCGTAGTAAAGGTTTTGATAGCGATCGTAATACAAGTCTGAAAAGAAGCCGCCTAGCCGATTGGCGTTGGCTCCACTCCCTGCTGCGAGGTCGGTGCTTTCTCCCGGAATCACCAAGTTATTCACCAGAGATGCCCCTTGAGCAGAGCGAACACCGTGAATGTTGCCAGCGATCGACATCAGCAAAGAGCAACTCAATAACGAAATCCAATACTTTGTTCTCAGCATGATCAACGAGTAAAAATAGCGACATCTATAACATCCAATATTTTCTTTAAGAAGACGTTCAGAAAACGTTAAGTGATCACACTGGGTTGGTGATTATAAAAAGTATCTTAATGATTTTCTAATTCGTTGCCGATCAGTCGAGAAATGCTATGTGTAACGCTTCAGTGAACGGTAGAACTTATGAGATGAAGATGGGATGAAGTTTTAAGTTCTAGGTTGCTAATCTCTATCACTAGCAACTTCTTGCACATCCTTTTAGAATTAGCGTAAAGTTTCAAGGCTTTGATCGTGACCCTATGGTAGATCTGACTCAGGCGGTGGTTGTGGGTGGTAGCATTGCCGGACTTTTGACCGCACGTGTCTTAACTGACTTTTTCGATGTGGTGATCGTGGTCGAACGCGATCGCTTGCCTGCTCATCCCGAAAGCCGCAAGGGAGTGCCGCAATCTCCTCAACCTCACGTCTTATTTACGCGAGGCTATCAAATCTTAGAAGAGCTATTTCCTGGCATTGGTGACGATTTGCGGCAGACGGGCGCGATTCCGATCGACTGGGCGCGAGAGTTTCACTATTTCAACGAAGGAGCCTGGAATTGCCGCACTGATCAGCCGACTCATATTGCTTCTTTTACGTGTTCACGTCCGTTGCTAGAATGGACAATTCGTCAAAAACTCGCAGCATTTCCTCAAGTCAAGTTTGTCGATCGTCATCGCGTCGTTAACCTGTTGTCAAAAAACGGGAAGATTACGGGCGTTGAGTTAGAGTCTCTGCCTGAGAGAGGGCGATCGACGATCGCGACAGCGCTAGTAGTCGATGCGAGTGGTCGCGGGTCTGCTGCTCCCAAATGGTTAGAGAACGCAGGATTTAAAGCGCCCTCAGAAACCGTAGTCAACCCATTTTTGGGCTATGCCACTCGTCGATATTCTGCACCTAAAAACGTCACATTCGACTGGAAGGTGATGTTGATTTCTCAGCAGCCTCCTGATGCGACGCGATTAGGCTATCTGGCAAAAATTGAAGACGGACAGTGGATTGCAACCTTGGGCGGATATGGGCGAGACTTTCCGCCGATCAACGAACCCGGCTTTTTAGAGTTTGCCCGCAGTCTCCCAAGTTCGGAATTCTACGACGCGATCATCACCGCAAAACCTGTTTCTGCGATTTATGCTCATCGTGCAACGGCAAATCGTTGGCGACATTACGAAAAGATCAAGCCTCCTGACGGCTTTGTGGCGTTAGGGGATGCGGTGTGCGCCTTGTGCCCAGTGTATGGACAAGGAATGACGATTAGTGCCCTGTCTGCCCTAGTGCTGCGAGATTGGCTAGCGCGCAGCAGTCGTCATTCTGCTGACTTTCAGCGCCAGCTTGCCCAAAGCAATCGCTTTCCGTGGATGCTGGCAGTCGGGCAAGACTCGCGCTTTTTAACCACTGAAGGACGATCGCGCTCCAACTGGGCTGAGAATTTGCTAAGTGGATATGTCAAACAACTGATGAAACAGACTAGCTCTGACTCAGAAACGAACACGCTGTTTATGGAAATTGCTCATCTGTTAAAATCGCCTGCGGCTTTCTATCAGCCCAAAATTGTGTGGCAGGTAATCAGAGATTGGAATGAATAAGAATCTTTGATGATTACTACAGCAAAAACTTCTAGAAATCTTGCCTTGAACTCTCCCCTTTTGAAAAAGGAGGATTCTAAGCGGATATTGCTACGCGGGCTAAAAGCACCGCTTCGCAATGGCTTGCCGTCTGATTTTTCAAGCGGCTTGGCAGGTTCAAAGCTGCCCTATCGGACTCGGCTAGAACGATGCCTAGCTGTGCCGTTACTTTTAGAGCGAGTGTTTGCATGGTCTTCAGCCCCTGTGTCGCTCTTGGCAAACGATAGGACGTACTCAAGGGATTGCAATCATTTTAGCAGCCCGGACGCACAGCAGGCTAAAGCCTGTAGTTAGCTTTCACCTCTCGGTTAGAAACCGAAGGCTCTCAGCATAGTTTAACCTGAGTTCGGGTTAAGCCAAAGGCTAAAACCCACATTGTAACTAGCTTTAGCCAATTAACCAGCTAGTAAGCTTTTCTCAATAAGACCTACTATTAAGAATATTCTCAACTGCAAGGATTATTGACAAGAGCTTGATTTAGATCAGGGCAGCAAGCCACGGAAAATCAGGAGTTCTGGCGATTTCTTATCCCGAACTGACGTTAAGCTAACTTTCACTCTTCGCATCTGCTTTCCGCCCATGCAGATCGAGCTTGGCGCGTAACTCATCTTTGATGCGATTGAGAATTGACGCTTCATCCAGAGAAGATAAAATCCGGTTCACTACAGCTCTGGGCCCGTCCGGGCCCCAAGCCGCACCGTTTGCGAGATAGGCTTTAGTCACTTGCCCGATTCCATAAGATGAAACACCTGCGACCCCGGCTTGCGTCAATGCAACCGAAAAGTAGGGTGCAAGCGCGAGTCCGCCCGTTGCCGGAGTTGCTAAACCCAGCAAACCTTTAAGAGAACTCAGCCCTAAGTTTGCCAAGAGTTCGCTGGCAGTGATGCCGCCCATCGTAATCGCGATTTTCTTTAACAGCCCGATCGCGCCCTGCTGCGTCATATTGATTCCATAGAGTTTTGATAGCGCGAGAATCATCGCCACATCGATCGCTGCACTGCTGAGAATGTCTAACACTGTGATGGGGTTGAGCGCGATCGCGACGGCTTTCGTAATTACGCCATTCCAAATAATCCGATTGGCGGTTTGCTCTCGAATCATCATTTTGCGCTGCACCAATTGCTCATTCACATCGTCGGCGTAGAGCATCGTGTTCAGTGCAACTAGCGATTTTCCTTCGCGGTGCAAGACTTCTAAGATTTTTAGCTTCAGGTCTTCTACTTGCGGTTCTCCAGCGCTCAACTGCACCGACGTTCGACCATCAGGACGCTTCACCGCTCTGGCAATTAACGGAGATGCTGCCGCCATCACAATTTCGTCGGGCGAAAGCAATTCTTTCACCCGCTCATCTCGAATTTTTTCGTAGACGCTGACGCGATCGGCATCAGGATATTGATCGATCTTGTTTAAGACCAAAATCATCGGCTTGCCAACCTCTCGCAGCTCTGAGAGCGCTTGAAACTCTACCTTCGTCATGTCGCCCGAAATGATGAACAGCAGCAAGTCTACGTGTTTTGCCACCTGACGCGCCAAAGCTTCCCGCGCTTCTCCATCTACTTCATCAATGCCGGGTGTGTCAATGAGTTCGACATGAGATTGATTAATGCCGGGTAGAGAAACGCGCAGAATATCGCGATCGCTGCCCTCGATCGCTTCTCGCGTCAGGCTCCAGTTTGCTGACTGCTGACTCTGAGTTACCCCATGAATCGGGCCGGTTTCAAAAACCTTTTGCCCTAAAAGAGCATTTAATATCGATGATTTTCCCCGCCCCACCATGCCAAACGCTGCGATGTGCACGACCAAGCGATCCAGCTTATCCAGCATGGTTTCTAGCCCGTTGATCTCTGGTTCTAAACCCGATCGCTCTTGAGGAGTCAAGTCTAAATTTTCGACCAGATCTCGCAGGGCAGTCTGAGCTTGCCTATAGTTGAGTTCCGTCTGAATTTCATCAAAGCTGAGAATGGCTTCATCTAAGTCTTGATTCAGCGTGGTTTGGCGTGGGGCAGAGAACAAATCGTCCGAATCTGTGGCTGGGTTTGACATCGGTTTTGAGAATTAATGCGGCTGGAACAAGAACGATATCAACAGAAGGCAGCGCACGAGCGAGGAACTCAGACTGCCACTCATCTTTTCTTGATCCTAACAGCCGCTTTAACGATAGCGCTGAGTTCGACGGGCGACGACTTCTTTGCGCTTGCGTTTCTCGATCGGAGTTTCAAAGTGGCGATGGGATCTCACGTCTGCTAGAATCCCTGCCTTGGAGACTTGCCGCTTAAATCGGCGTAACGCTGAGTCAATACCTTCGTTTTCACCTAAAACTACTTGAGTCATTTTCCAGATTATTCCTCAAACTTTTCGTTAAATAGTATAGACTGTGGACAAGTTGGCAGGCACTACGAACTTGTGCCATCTTTCAGGTTGACCACAATACTACTTTAAACGAAACGCTTAACCTGCAAATCGGTTTAATTCAACGTCAGTTCGACAACAGTCGTTCGCTTCGGTGATGAATTCGGGAAGCCGTTGAGAACGAAGCGAAAAAACTCTCGAACTCACGTTAATTTACGATCTAAACTAGCTGATTCACAAAGCAGAGATTGAGGGTGCTGAAGTTTATGCTCAGGGCAACGTGAAGATTTTCCATCGCCGCGATCAGCCAGTCAACGCAGTTGCGTGTGTGAGACTCGTAGTGGCTAAACAAAATTGAGAAGCGTTTTTCTAAATAGGGCTTGACTTTGCGACAGAGCAGCACAATCTTGAGCAACAGGCTCGTCGTCAGCGTCGGGCCCAAATTTGAAAGCAGATCCACAAAGACGAAATGCTGAGGCTGTTGTGGACTTTCGACCACCAAGAAGTTGAGTAACTGGCTACAAGTCCTGACAATTAGAAAATCATTTAATGGCTGAAAATCGCTCTCAGGCAGCGTGGCTTGCAGGTGAGCATAAAGCTGTTTGTTAAACTGCCGCTTGCCATATTCAGAGTCGATCGAGGCGGTGATGTACTGATAGAGATCGTCTTTAAATGCTTTAAAAGATTTCGTGTCGCTGGCATGGTTCAGAAATCGTTGAGCGATATCTCGGTGGGTGTAAGCTCCCTCGATTTTGCCCGCAAACTGCTGCAACGCAAATCGCAGATCGCGATCGTCAAGCAAAGTCGGATTTTTAACGGGAGTGATCAATCGAGTAGGGACTTGAGCAGACGCAATAAGGGGCGATGCTAGAGGCGTTTCACGAAGCTCAAACGATCGTCTGACCTGATAGGTTACATACTGCGACAGGTCAATCTCATATTGTCTCTGCACCTGGGTTTGAATTTGTCGAATCGATTCTTGGTGTTCATCGGGGCTGCCCTCACTCACCAGGCAATGCTCATAAAGATAAGGATAGCGACGGATCAGAGTTCCTAGTTGCGAGGTTTCGGCGCTGTGGGTTTCGGCTCCCTGAATCATCAGTTGAGATAAACGGCGCAGCGTCAGATATTGCTCAGTCTCAAGAAACTGCCTGACGAGTTCTCGCAGTTGCTTGACGGTGCGGGTGCGAGAATGCTCCATTACCGGGCGGGTAGGCAGCGATGACAGCAGCGCGACTAACTCAACGATCGCTCTCTGTGCTTGAGGTCGGGCTTGCCAACGGTTGATCAAAATGTGGCAGCAACGGTTCAGAACAAACTTAAATTCTTGATCGGCGACTTTCGACGCGACGACTTTATCTAAATCTGCCATAACATGAGGATCGTAGCTGGTGCCCTCAATAAACAGAGATCGGAAGCGATCGATCAATTGTCTGGGTGACTCATAGGGCACTCGATCGAGAAAATGGTTATAGAGTCTCTGCTCTTCTTGAGTGATTTCACGATTGCGATACGTGGTCCATGTGCTCATTTGATGGAGACTCCTATACGCAGATATTGGAGTTTAACAAGGGCGCTCTCGTCATCGCCAGGTGCTTCTTGAGAGATAGAGACTGGACGATCGTTTTCATATAAATTTAAATTCATAAGTCGTCTGAGTATCAATACCCAACCCCAGACTATTAGAAGCTATAGCTAACGCTAATATTAACCGAGATAGGGGGCTTTTCAGTGTAATTAGAGTCACTTAATCAAAACTAAATACAGTTACCCCGACTTACTTGACCACAGCTTCATCTTTCCTTTATGTAGATCCGTAACTTTGATGATTGACAGAGATAATCTACTAGGTTGTTCCTACAGCATTGTAGGCTCAATTGAAACGACGATCGCTTAAGTTACTTTAAGCACGTCGTAATCTAGACTGGGAAGAGCGTATTTGTTGATACAGGCGGTAGAAACCATATTCCGCACTCAGCCCTCAAGTCCGGAAAATTTGTAGGAACTGGCTTGAGGAAAGGGCAGAGTTGGCTATTCTTCAACCTGGTTGACGCGGCGCAGATTTAAAACGTCAGTCATTTTTCTGACTTGGGCGAAGGTGCGCTCTAGCTGGGTGTGATCACAAATGTCGATGCCCAAATCGATGACGGCAGTTTGATCGGGGAAGGTTTTGACTTGAGCGTTGCGGACGTTAATATTGTGGTCGGTCAAGCGAGACAGAATATCTTTGAGCACCCCGACTCGATCGATGACATCAATCTGAATGCAAACGGGATAGGTTTGCGGTCTTCCGCCATTCTGACTGGTAGGGTTCCAACTCACCGGAACTAAGCGATCGCCGTCAACCTGCTCTAAGTTGCTACAGCCTTGACGGTGAATTGAAATGCCGCGATTGCTGCGGGTAACTACTCCAATAATCGCTTCACCGGGCACAGGGTTGCAGCAGCCCGCGAGGTGATAGAGCAAGCCCTCAACCCCCGCGATCGGAGATTTTGTAGAAGTCGCAGGCGGTAGAGAACGCAGCGTCGGAGCGGCGGTCAACAAGAGTTGGGGATCAGTCAAAATGCTGCCAGCATCAGAGATTTTGGCGAGCGGCTGCTGGGCTTTGACAGCTTCTCGAATGCGGTTAAGCGCCAGGTTGAGGGTCATCTCTCCATAGCCAACCGCAGCCAGCAGATCTTCAACGCTGTGATAGTTACACCGTTCGGCGGCGACTTGCATCGGTGCAGACTTGAGCAGCGCTTCAAAGCCTTTCTTGCCCAGTTCTTTTTCTAGCATTTCTCGCCCGCGCAAGATATTTTCGTCTCGGTGCGATCGCTTATACCACTGCCGAATTCGATTTCGGGCCCCAGAGGTCACTACAAAATTCAGCCAGTCTAAGCTGGGGTGAGAATTTTTCTGCGTAATAATCTCCACAATGTCGCCGTTGTGTAGCGTCGTATCGAGGGTGACAATGCGCCCATTGACTCTGGCACCTGCACAGTGATTGCCTACCTCGGTATGAATGCGGTAGGCAAAATCGACGGGAGTCGATCGAGAACTCAGCGAAACCACTTCTCCGCGTGGCGTAAAGACAAAGACATCGCCGTCAAACAGATTGTCTTTGATGCTTTCTAAATATTCTTGAGCATCTTTGAGGTCATTTTGCCAGTCAAGTAATTGCCGCAACCAGGTGAATTTTTCATCGGTTGTCGTCATCTGCTGAGCGCTAGAACTCCCGGCTTCTTTATACTTCCAATGAGCGGCGATGCCATATTCAGCGACGTGATGCATTTCTAAAGTGCGAATCTGCACTTCTAAGGGGCGACCCGTCGTGCCAATCACCACGGTGTGCAGTGACTGATAGCGATTGGATTTAGGCAGCCCAATATAATCTTTAAAGCGTCCGGGAATAGGACGGAACATATCATGAACCACCGCTAAGGCTCGATAGCATTCGTCGTTTGTGGTGACGATAATGCGAATCGCGGCAACATCATAGATTTGCTCATAATCTTTCTGCTGACGCTGCATCTTTTGGTAAATGCCATACAGATGTTTCGGGCGACCGCTCACCTCAACGCAGTGAACTCCTAGCTGAGTCATGCGCTCTTTAAACGTTTGAGCAACCTCGGTAAGCTGGCTTTCACGATCGCCCCGCTTTTCTGCCACCCGTTGCTTAATATCTTGATAAGCGTCGGTTTCGAGATACTTAAATGCGAGGTCTTCTAGCTCCCATTTGAGGTTGCCAATGCCGAGACGATTGGCGAGTGGAGCAAAGATTTCTCGTGTTTCTAGGGCAATGCGGCACTGTTTTTCGTGGGACAGATGCTCTAGCGTTCGCATGTTGTGGAGGCGATCGGCCAGCTTGACCACGATCACTCGAATATCTTGCGCCATTGCCAAAAACATACGGCGAAAGTTTTCTGCCTGACGCTCAGTTTTGCTAGAAAAGTTAAACTTAGAAAGTTTTGTAACTCCTTCAACAAGACAGCGCACTTCAGAACCAAATCGCTGCTCAATTTCGTCGGAGGTGACATCCGTGTCTTCAACCACATCATGCAAGAAGCCTGCCGCAATCATGATGCTGCTGCCGCCCAGATCGCGCAGCAAACCCGCAACTGCTACCGGATGAGCGATGTAGGGTTCTCCAGATGCCCGATATTGCCCTTCGTGAAGCTGATAGGCAAACTCAAATGCTCGACAAATCAGGTCATTGTCTTTAGAAGCCTTGGGGTTGTCTGGCTGCGATCGCTCATTCAAGCAATCGCGCAACCAATCAGGAAGCGTAATATCTTTGGTGGGAATGGAAAGTGCTACGTTCATGCTGTCTTGCTCGGAGGGTTGGCGGGGCAGGAACTGAGAGATAACGACTGATTCTACTGCAATCGTGTATTTACGTATACCAATCGATCAATGAATAAGCGATATGTCTAGCAGAGAGATTAGCTGCTAGACAAAAAAATCACTAATAATTCGCGATACTGCAAGCCTGTAGGACTAATCACATCCTAGAAAAACCTGACCGATATCTCGCTAAAGACTGAGATTTTTAACCGATTTTGAGGAGCTTAAGACTATATTTATGCTTATTCTACCAATGGGATCACGTTTCTTAACACGAATTTTGGCGGGTAAGCCGAATTTTGACAGGCGAGAATCACGAACTATTTTTTGAGTAACTTGAAGAGTAGTTCGGAATTTCTGCCTCTTTGAGGAGGGCACGATCGGGCTTCTCGTCTAGGTTAAGTTCATCACAATTTTGGGAGCCGATGAGATGAGCTATCCTCAAGCACCCTGGACACTGAAGGGGTTTGCGTTTCAAACGCTGCATTTAATTGATATCGCCAAAGCATCGCCGTTTATTCCGCCAGAGTTGGCGATCGTGTCGGCTGCCCCTGACAAAACGCTGGGAGGTGTTTATTTCTCGCAATATGGGACTGGCTCTAGCCTGGAATATAACGAGCTAATTGTGGTAGCTGGCGTGGTAAGGCGAGAGCAAACGATCGGCGCTTGGGTGTCTCATATTTATGTTGACAATCCCGATTCGGTGGCTGGCGGTCGAGAAATTTGGGGAATGCCAAAGGAGTTGGCTACGTTTGACTGGCAAGCAGGAGCGCAGCGAGTTGTCGTTCAACAAGACGATCGGGTGCTGTGTTCTTTGAGTTCTAGCTGGCGAGTGAGTCTTGTAAGGCAAGCGATCGCGTTTCCAGTCTATAGTTTGTTGAACTCTAATTTTCTGCGGTTTAATGCGACGGCTTCAGCTAATTTTGGTTGGATTGGAGCCAAATTAGAGGTGCCAGAGGTTTCTCCGTTTGCGAGTGTGATTGACACGATGCCGATTTCCGCGTTCAGTGCAGACTCATTAGAATTAAGAGTTGATGGGCCGAGGGTTGTTGCTTAGATTGTATTTGAGCAAGGATCGTGGATTAAATACGGTTACTTGTAATGGTAACGGGCACTGCCATGCCCTTGCAAGACCCAAGTTTAAGCTTTTGGAGACTTACCCACCTGCTGCTGAAGTTGTGGGACTTGCTCGATCGATAAACCCGTAGAAGAGGCAATAATGTCGATCGCGATGCCTCTGCGTAGAAGATTGATCGCGATTTCTCGTTGTTTTCTTTCTTCCCCCTTGGTTTCTCCCTCTGCCAGGATCGAACGATAAACGGTGGATTCCTGCATGATGTCTCTCCGCAATACACGAGAAATGACTTCATCTTCTAAATTGCAGAGGCGGCAATTAGATTCGCTTGCGTCATGGGATCTGAGATTTGATTGACTGCTTGAGCGACCTACCGCAGCATTGGGCTGCCGTGTTTGCAGATGTATGTTAATTACTCAGAGTCTTATCTCAACAAAATTCAGAAATTACGAGCATCCTGGAAATAGTCGAAATTGGACTATTCCAAAATAGACTTTACCCTTCTGCAAGAGAACAGGAGGGGGTTATGAAAAAATCTCTCTTTTCAGAAGATTACAAGTGCTTCCTCAAACTGCTGCGTGAAGTACGAGAGCGTGCTGGACTTACCCAAGAACAAATTGCAGAAAGGCTTGAAACCACTCAATCCATCATTAGTAAATGTGAGCGAGGTGAGCGGAGACTTGACGTTGTTGAGTTGAAAGCCTGGTGTCAAGCACTCGATCGCCCCCTTCCTGTTTTTATTGCTGAGTTTGAAAAAGCTCTAACTGAGGGGGGTAAGTAACTGTGCAGAAAATCATAGATCAACTCATTGCATCTGACCGTTTTAGTATGAAATTGCTTTATGATAGCGCTTGGTCAATTTTTTCTACTAACAAAGCAACCTCTGACAGCATCAATATTCTGAGGAATGACTTCAGTAACAACAAATACAAACAGATTGCCTTCGGAATCCTTCGACATGCTTTTTTGATTGAGTTAGTGAAGATTCCAGGTATTGAAACAACTAAGTTTCGCACTCGTTGGTACTCACAACTTAGCGGAGATCCAAGAGAATGCTCTTTTAATGAGTGTGTGGAAATTGCTCAGGATCTTGTTTTCACTCTTACAGGCGTTTGGCTCAAGAATTCTGAAAATCTTGAGGTGCTGACTCTATTTCTTGAGCATGGTATCCTTCCCTACGAATTACCGATTGACTATGTAGAACGACCTGCCATTAATGATATGGCTACTAAAATCCACAGAAAAGGAAATGTTGTATGGATTGTTGATGAAAATGTCATTAGAACTCTTAAACTGCGACAGTATCTCACTAATCCTCAAACCAGTCCTGATGCTGTGTTCTTCAAGAAAGTACTTGATGACAAAATCAAGATAAAAACGTACCTGACGGATCGAGTACTAACTGGACTCTATAAGACAAATCGAGAAAAACGATGGGAAGTCCATCCTCGCTCAGTTCATTTTTCCCTTAGACGGGTATGTATAGCAATTGAATATGAGCTTATTACACAGCTTTGTGCGTTTGAGGGCTTTCCTGAAAATTTTCGAGAAATGCTCCAAGAGCAAGAAATTCTTCCACAAGCGATGGAAATATCTCGCTGTCCCATAACGCTGGAACCACTTGTATTTCAAAAGTTTAGAGAAGAATTAATGAACCCTACGCATGGGAAATCAAATTTCCAAGTCGGGCATCTCAACCCTCTCAAGCTTGACGACCCAAATAGTCTTATTGCTGGACATACACCAGGAAATATAAGTTGGATCTCTGCCAATGGAAATAGAATTCAGGGCAGCATGAGTCTTGAAGAAGTACGAAACTTACTTAAACAAATCACTCATAACTATGAAAATGAGGGCTTGGCATAGCGACTATGAACCAGCCACCGCTAATCTAGCTTTCTTCGCCAGTTCCCTGGCTTCAACACGGTCATTGATAGAGGTTCTGACCATTTCTGTAATCTCGTGACGTAGTTGCTCAGATTTTGGGATAGGTAGAACGAGTTCATTGATTCTTTCACCAAGACTATCAATAATATCTTGTGTGAACTGTTTAGATTTTACCTGACGCTGAACAACTGGTGAACTTAAAACAGCGAGTAGGAGAAACGGATTCAGGTCTAAGCTGTTAGGCATTACACGAACCTTATACAAATGGCTCTGATAAATGATCTTGCAATCATATTCCGTTACTATCGCGCAAGTTCCAATTAAATATGTACCATCTTTAACCATCAAGATGTCATTAGCCTGAATATCTTGTTTCTTCCTCAGAGATTCAAAAATTTGATGAGCAACACCATGTTTGGGATCAGCTTTTAGTTCCCAGTTGCTAATGTCCGACGTTCTTATAAATGGAATATCTCCAGTACCATACGCAAGCTTACCTAATTCATCTCCTGTAGAAACTTTTAGCACTCCGTCTTTAACAAGTTGACCGAAGTCAAGCAAGGCATGAGTATTTTCTAAGGAAATTAAGTTTTCGTTAACTTGAGGATCATAATATCTGGGACACAGTACTTTCGATTGCACTGAATCAATATCAACTAAAAAGCCAAGGCTAGATTGATCAAAAGCTTCATTGTTTTTTGCAAGTTTCAAATGCTTTCCTATCTTTGGTAAATCATTATTGTCAATGATTCGAGCACGAGAGTCTTGACCACACCATTTAGCCTCAGCCATGAATATTGTAGATTTCTCTTTTGAACTTTCTCCTTTCTTTTCAGCCACTAGAAGGCAAGTTTTTGTGTGTGTACCGCCTTTTCCAGAGGTTTTAAACAATGCTTCAGGCATACCAATCACAGCTTGGATATTGCTTTTTTCTAAAAGATATTCAACAACATATCTATAGGATTTATTCGATAAAATGCTTTCTGGAAGAACAATTCCCATTCTTCCGCCAACCTTTAACAAAGAGAGACATCGTTCAACAAAGAGAATCTGTGGAGATACTTGGTTTCTTACTTCTGATGTTGGACTCCACTTGTCAAGTGCGGGATAAAATTTCCATTTACGAGCTAACTGAAACTTATCTAATACTTCAGGTCTAGCTGCAACAATATTAACGCCAAAAGGTGGATTGGCTAGAAGTACATCAAAACCCTCGGCATCAGCTTTTTCTCGAACGGATAAAAGACCATCCTGTAACGCCAGGCTATCACCGCATAGAATACTCGGATGTCCACCTGTTAGAAGTGAAACATGGAGTTTTGCAAGATTAACCAGATAATCATCTTTGTCGATGCCAAAGAAGGTATCAGTAGCGAACTTGGAAATTTCTTGTGCAGAAAATCCTTCTTCAATCCAATAACGGGAAACTGAAGTTAAAAATCCCCCAGCACCACAAGCAGGATCAATAATTGACTCGCCAGGTCTTGGATCAACTGCCTTAACCAGCAAATCAGTAACAGAACGAGGCGTAAAAAATTGACCGGAACGACTTCGGGATTCACTACCAACGAAAACTTCAAAGGCATCACCAATCGGATCGCTCGTCGCATCAATTAGCGAAAAAGAACAATCAGTCATAACCTTATAAATCGTTTCAGGATCTAGAAGAATTTCAGATTGTGAATTATAAATATCTGGAAAACCTTCTCGGACTTTTGCAAATACGCTCCGAATTGTCTTTGAGAGATCTATTGAAGTCGCCTCTATTTCGAGGGGTGGAACAAGCTTTAGCTCAACATAGAGCTTGCAAAATAGACATTTAAGAAGCTCATCTAATAATGTTTCATCACGAGTCGCACCAACAAACTGTCCAGCCAAATAATTGCGGAGGTTTCTGAAAATCTCCTTGGGTGTGCCTAATCCTTGAATCAGTGCTAGTTGCCTAACATCAGACTTTTCTGAACGCTTTGGCATAGTATCTCTACATCATCTGTTTTTGATTGAAAGCAAAACATATCGTGTATGCGACAAAAGAGCAAGCGTAATTCATGTAGTTTCGTTCAATTGAGCGATCAAATCGGGAGGTAGTGAAAGCCAGCCATTGAAGCCTGTATCCACGATCGCGTCTTGTGTGTAAACCTTTCCATCGGAGCCACAAACTGAAAATGGAATAATCGGCTCAAAATCCGCGTTTGACGACCCCGGTGATCATACGGCTCTCTTCGTCCGTCCGCCAAATCGACGCACATGGCGGGAACCGATGCGGACAATCCAGATTTGAGCGTCTGAGTGACGGGCTTCGAGGCGATCGCAAGCAGCAATTTCACTTGCGTCAACTTCAAAGTCTCCGGTCTCCAGATCGATCGCCACAATTTTACCGTGATTGCCTTCTTCAACTTGCGATCGCACTTGAGATTCATAAATCTCATCAC
Organism: Phormidesmis priestleyi ULC007; assembly: GCF_001895925.1. Taxonomy (GTDB): domain Bacteria; phylum Cyanobacteriota; class Cyanobacteriia; order Leptolyngbyales; family Leptolyngbyaceae; genus Phormidesmis_A; species Phormidesmis_A priestleyi_A. The sequence continues at coordinate 122,981 of NZ_MPPI01000014.1, forward strand.
CACGTCGAGCAAATTCTTCTTTGCTGTAGCGGGGTTGTCGGACAATCATAGTGTTCACCTATTGCTGTTCTCCCATTTTAATGAATGTCTTGACTCTCAAAAAATCCCGTCAGCCATTCTTTGATGTGATAGGTTGCGCGGCAATCGTCTTCGTTATAAATCACGATCGAGTCCAAAAACGCCCGATCGCCCGTCGCCAGCCATTGAGCATACCAATAAATCGATTGGGCACCGTTGGCGCTAGAATCTCGCCAATCAAACCCTAACCATCGCGCAATGTGCTTTAACGCATAGCTCTCGACGGGCAGCGTTACCGATTTTGTGACTCGCTCATGCAAATCGACAAAGCGCGCTAACAAAGGCGTAATTTGTTCTCTGGGAGTGCCATACAATTCGGCAAGCTGTCCAACGGTTTGCACTTCAAAGAGGCAAAAATGAAAAATGGGCGCATCTGGATACGCCCACACAAGGTCAAGAAATTCTTGCCAGATTTTTGATTCGTCTTCAGGTTTTTCTGCTAGCAGTGAATGAAAAACTTCGGTTTGTTTCTGGCGATCGACGACCAGCACGCCATGCAGATAAATCAGATTTAGCGACGGCTCGGCTTCGATGTCAAAATAAAGCTCGATCGGTGCAGTCGGAATGGAGGAATCGTAGCTGCGATGGATCGGTTTGTGTCCGTTTTGCGGTTCTGTATCGGGTAGAGCGGCGTAACTTTCTCCTAACAGGGCGCGATTTTGAACTGTGGATTGAGCCTGACGGACTAACTTTCGAGCCGCCTCACCGCCAAATCCTGGTAGGAGTTCTAGCTTGTTTGGGTGAAGATCTGCCAGCGATTCTAGCGTCGTCAGATTGAGTGCTTGGAGTTGAAGATAGCGACTGGGCGTAACACCCGGCAGCAGGGAAAGATGTTGGTCAGCTTTGGCGATCGCATAACAGTGCCCATACCAATGACAGAGGCTACAGCGACTGCGCGAGATAAACACCTCTGGCTCTTGGTCAGCCTTTAAAGTGGCGAGACACTCGTCTAAAATCATCTCCATGCGAGGAATCGCCTCCCACAAATCGACCTCATAAAAGCCTTTGCCGCGCAGCAGTAGCCAAGCCGACTCGCACCAAGCCTCCTGCACGGCTGCCAACACTTTCACATGGTAGGCAACGATAATTTGATATTCTTGCTTGGGGCGTTTGCTCAACTTAATCTCAGTTGGCACATAGATCCAGTCGCCAAACACCGACTCTCCGGGCTGTTTGGTCAACAGATCAGGAACGCTGATCAGCGTCACACCCGCTTGCTCTGAGCGTAAAACAGGCTGATAGATCTGATCGACTCCCTGGCGCATCAGTTCTAGTGTTGCGTCTGCCCCGGCTGCCCAATCTCCCGATCGATAGCTGGGCTTTTGATAGGTTTCGCCCGTCAATATCTCCCGATGATTGGCGATGCTGTCTTGAATTAATTTCAGCAAATAGTCATTGGGAGCATCTCGTTGAGTGAGATCTCCATGGCGATCGAGAAACGCTCGACGGCTACACCGTTGATAATTAAGCAGAAGGTCGGCAGTCAGCAACATAGCTATACGCTAACAAGAAATTGGACTAGCTGCATTACCATTATTTGTCATCTGTCAAGCGTAATCTTCTTTTAGGCTTCACTCACGACACCTTTCGATTCACCATTAGTTTAAATCGGGACAGCGTATGGTCAGCCTTTCTACGACAAAATTAGAACAGTATCGGCAACACTTTCCTTATCTAGAAAATGCTGCCTACTTCAACTACGGTGGGCAAGGGCCGATGCCGCGATCGGCGATCGATGCCATCAACCAGGCTCAAGAGTCATTGCAAAAAATGGGGCCGTTTTCGAGCGCGGTCAACGTTTGGATGGGAGAAGAAGCGAAACAGACGAGACGGGCGATCGCCGCAGAATTAAATATCCCTGCTGAAACCATGACTCTGACAGAAGATGTCTCAGTTGGCTGCAATATTGCCCTCTGGGGCATTGATTGGAACGCCGGAGATCACTTGTTACTAACTGACTGCGAGCATCCCGGCATTGTGGCGGCGGCTTACGAGATTCAGCGTCGATTTAAGATTGAAGTGTCGATGTGTCCGTTAAAGGCGACTCTGAATGAAGGCGATCCGGTGGCGGTGATCAATGAGCATTTGCGTCCTCAGACTCGCCTTGTCGTCCTCAGCCACATTCTTTGGAATACGGGACAAGTTTTGCCATTAGCGGCGATCATGTCTGCCTGTCAAGGCTATCCCAGTCACCATCCCATCAGAATTCTCGTCGATGCCGCTCAATCGGTGGGTGTGTTACCCCTGAATCTCACCGACTTGGGAGCCGACTTCTACGCCTTCACGGGTCACAAATGGTGGTGTGGCCCGGCAGGGGTAGGTGGACTTTATGTGCGTCCAGAAGCACGAGAAAGTTTGTCTCCGACCTTTATTGGCTGGCGCAGCATCACCACCAATTCATCTGGCACACCGACCGGATGGCAACCCGACGGACGACGCTATGAGATCGCAACGTCAGCCGTGCCACTTTATGCAGGATTAAGAGACGCGATCGCGCTTCAATCAACCTACGGCACGATCGCAGAGCGCTATCAGCAAGTGTGCGATCGCAGCGCAGATTTGTGGCAGCGTTTAAGAGCAGTGCCGACTGTGAAATGCCTGCGATCAACTCCTCCAGAAGCGGGTTTAGTCTCATTTCAGCTAGAAGGCGGCAAGCATAGTTCACTCGTTCAAGCTTTAGAAAGCAAAGGCATCTTTGTGCGTACTATTCTTGATCCCGATTGCGTTCGCGCTTGCGTTCACTATCTCACTACCGACTCAGAGATCAATCGATTAGTGGAAGCGATTAAGGAGTTTTGAAGAGAATTGAGGCAAGCCCTTACAATAGAATCTAAGCGATATTCTGCTTTACACTATGGTCTTCATCAGCCCCAAAACTGACTTTGCGTTCAAAAAGATCTTTGGCTCTAAAAAAAGCAAAGACATTTTGGTCAGTTTTCTCAACGCTGTTTTATATGATGGGCAAGACATTCTCCAAGATTTAGAGATTCTAGATCCCTACCAGGCTCCTCGAATTAAAGGGGTCAAAGATTCTTATCTAGATGTCAAAGCAGTCACCGCAGATTACAAAACAGTCATCATTGAGATGCAAGTCCTCAACGCGTTGGGATTTGAGAAGCGAATTTTATACAACGCTGCTAAAGCGTTTTCGATTCAGCTTGATGTAGGTGAGAGTTACAACTTATTAAATCCAGTAATTGCGCTGACGATCACAGATTTTGAAATGTTTCCGAATAGCCCAAAGGTGATCTCTCGCTATCGGCTCAAAGAAACTGAAGAATTGACAGACTACACCAGTGGCATTGAATTGGTCTTCATCGAGTTACCCAAATTTAACAAGTCACTAGAAGAGTTAGAAACCCTTACTGACAAGTGGGTTTACTTCCTCAAATCTGCAAACAAACTGCCGTCAGTGCCCCCACGATGGAAAAGATTCCTGCCCTTAACAAAGCGTTTAAAGTGGCAAGAGAAAGCAAGCTGACGAAGCGAGAGATAGAAGTGCTAGAAAAGCAGGCAATGTTTATGCATGATGGTCAAAATGCGATTCTTTATGCTGAACAAAAAGCTATGGAAAAAGGCATGGAAAAAGGACGCAAAGAAGCCGCGATCGCCATCGCCCGCAAATTACTCGATCTTCTAGATGCCGAAACGATCAGCAAAAAAACAGGTCTGAGCGCTGCTGAAATTCAAGCTTTAAATTACCTCAGATCTTGCACCATTCTCAAGAAGGGGTTGCCAAACGGCTGAAAATCTGAAAGAAAGGGCGTAGAAGTAATTTGGTTTGACGGTTATGGAAACCATCTTTGAGTACGCCCAATCGCTAGTCTATACCTTGCTCGGATTGATGCCTAGTCCTCATCAGCGCAGCAGTCTCGAAGCGCTGCTCGGACTGTTTCTACAAGCCCAAGGACAAGCCATCCCTGCCCACTGCACCAGCAAATCCGCGAGTGCCTTGAGTCGCTTTCTCAATCGCTACGACTGGTCAACGGTAGGAGTGATTCGCGCCACGCGCCGCGCGATGCTCAACCAAGTTTTGCGGCACCTGCCTCCCGGCATGACCACGTTAAAAGTGATCCTTGACCTGACGACGCTGCCCAAGTGTGGCAAGTTTGCTCACCTGGCAACGAGTTTACCATCGGAGGTTGGAGACGACAGTGCAACGGTGCAGACTGACCCCTGGGTGCGGGTACTCAATGGCAAACGGGGGTTGCATCTAGTCATGCTGTATCTGGTCATCGGACAGTGGCGAGTGCCCTGGAGCTTCTGCATCTGGCACGGCAAAGGGCACCTTAGTCCCGT
>NZ_MPPI01000015.1 GCF_001895925.1 Phormidesmis priestleyi ULC007
ACGATTTGCTTTTCTAAGTCGATTGTGATGCATGATGGGGTGATTGGACGGTTCATTAATCGCGTCATATTCGGATTCCCCATTTAGACACGAACAACACGTCTAGAACATTACCCAGTGGTCTAGCTTTAACGGTGAACCCCGTTCAAGCAGGTGTCCAAACCATTCAACCCGGACTGACCGCCGTTTCACCCACGGTTCAGTCACCCAGTCTGGCGCGGTTCACGGCTCCTCTGTTCCTCAACGGCTTCTGGCAAGGCAACATTCATGCGGCGGGCGATGATGCTTTGTCCTATCTGACTCTCAAGATGACGGGCAAGGATTCCACCTATCAAGGCACTTGGCAGCTAGAAGGACAGGACGGTCCGTTGCAAAAAGGCAGCCTCAGCGCGACCAAACAAGGCAACACCATCACCCTTAAGCTTGAGAAGTTCAGTGGTAACAAAGCCATTGTGCTCTCGGGAACGACGGGCGCAACCTCAATGACTGGAAAAGTTGTAGATACGAATCTTGTGTTCTCTTTTGTGAAAAGCTAAGCCTGATTTGTAGGCAGGCGAGACTGGACTGGCTGGGTTCAGCGGCGGGTGGACAAAATCAGGAGCAATGCGAACCGCTCTACCGAAGTGCGATTTCAAGTCAACGCTTTGTGATTGAGATCGCACGTTTAATCAGTTGATTTCCAGCCTAATTCGTGGAGGCAACGCCGATTCAATGCGGCAAGCGATCGCTGTAAATTCCGCCTGTGGGGTTCATCCTTTGTTTTGGGTCGATTGGGTTAGGGTAGGAACTAGTTCTCTAAAGCTCTGCCAATGGCTCACTTCAGCGATGCAGTCCTACCCTAACCCAGATAACTAGCGATCTCGGCTCAATGTCTGCTTACCCTATTTCATCCTCTGAGGCAGAGGACTCTTCCTGTCTACTCCCCAGCAGATACAGCAGTTTTCAAGTATGTGTAGTACAGTTAACTAGTCAGTGTCAATAGAAAAAATGCAGCCTTATTCCACCAGCTTCCGAGAAAAAGTTGTGCAAGCCTATCAAGTCGGGAACACCTCAGTTCGGAAGGTGGCGGCTCGATTTGATGTCAGCAAAGCCTTTGTCCAAAAGATGCTAAAACAACAGGAAGTAGCCGGACATCTTACCCCAGGCAAACCGGGCGGAGGCATGAAGGGTAAGCTAGCAGGGCGTGAGGTTCAGTTAGCTGAGATGGTAGAGCAACACCCCGATGCGACGCTGGTAGAATACTGTGAGTACTGGGGAGAAACCCACCAGCAATGGGTCAGTGCCAGTACAATGTGCCGAGCGTTGCAAAAGGCAGAGTTGACGCGAAAAAAAAGACTTTACGCAGCACGCAAGCCGCGGCTGAACGAGTCCAAAAGCTACGCAGCGAGTACTGGGAGCAAGTGAGCCAAGTTGCCCCTGAGAATCTGGTATTTCTCGATGAGATGGGGGTTTTGCTGGGATTGACGCGAACCCATGCGCGCAGTCCTCAAGGCACAAGAGTCTATGACCTCAAGCCGTTTTACCGAGGTGCGAAGGTGACGGTGATTGGGGCAATCTCACTTGATCGCGTGTTGGCGATCATGACCTTAAATGATTCAATGGACGGCAAGGCGTTTGAAGTCTTTATCCGACATTGTTTAGTTCCTCAGCTTTGGTCAGGGGCAGGGGTGGTCATGGATAATCTGCCTGCCCACCAGATCGCTTCCATCAAACCGCTGATTGAGTCAGTCGGAGCCAGCACCCTGAATTTGTCGCCCTACTCCCCAGAGTTTAATCCCATTGAACTTTGGTGGTCACAGCTTAAAGCGTTCTTACGACAGTTCTCTCCCACGACGACCAAAATGGTAGACACGCTCATTGCAACAGCTCTGCATTTGGTTAATCCTGAACACTTACGCAACTGGTTTGCAGACTGTTGTTACTGTACTTCATAAACCTGAAATGTGCTGTATCTACTAATACCGTTTCGCGTTCTAAGTCGTCATTTGGAGATGTGGAAAGTAGGTCATCGAACTGATTTTTTCAGGTAAGTCCATCAGCTCTTTTAAGCCTTTGCAAAGAGTATTGCTGACCGCATCTAGCGTCTCAAAGGCTCGATTGTAGAAATGTTTCTCTCGGATCTCCTCCCAAATATGTTCTGTTGGATTAAGTTCAGGACTGCGAGGCGGTTGAAAAATCAAGCGAATATTCTCAGGAATGAGCAAATCTCCAGAACGATGATAAGAAGCACCATCCACCTGCATCACCACGAAAAATCAGCAAAATCCTCAGCCCCTTGTTCAAGAAACAAATTCACCATAGCGGTGTTAGAAAACGGTGACCCCAATGCGCTCATTCGCCCCAAACTCGGTGCGACTGCCACAAACGCATATAGATTTTCGCGTACCCATTGTTGAGCAGCATCAGGACGGATTCCAGGTGCACACCAAGCTCGCATGACTTGTCCCCGCCGCCCAAATCGACCTTCGTCGGCAGCCAAAATTACCACAGGACGTTCATCCTCACTATCCCGGTCGGCTAGAGCGGTTCGCACCAGCATGGGAAAGTTTTTTAAATGTCTCTTGCGCTTGTTTGTCCCCAGCCGGGTGGTAGGGACGAGGCATCAGTTGACGCCATCCATGCCGTTCCAACAATCGATAAATGTGGGATGCACGCAGTCTTTGACCCGTTGCTCAAAGGCTTGATGAATCGTTTGAATGGTGGTCAACAATCCCTGAGCCGAATCGCTCAGGAAGGGTTCTAAAAACGCGATTTCCTCATCCCAACTGAGATAGTCGTTGCGTCGTCCTCCACGACCTGGGGTTTCCAGCGCTGCGGCACCCCAGGGGACAGGGTTTCTCAAGTAAAGTTTATTGAGAAGCTCTTTGGAATGAGTGCTTAACGGAACGCGAACGAAACACTTCGTTTGTCACTAAAAAGTATTTGCGACACAACCCCATTTCCCCTCTTACCCGACTAAAATATGAGATAAAAATGTATAACCCCTTGCAACAAAATAGAGGGCAGCCATCGGTGCTAAATCTGATCAAGCAGCAACTTATGGTTATGACCCAGCAATTAGATTTGCTACAGCAAATCCAGCATTCATCTGGTTCAGCTAATTGCAGTACTACCTCAACCGAGCGCCATACTGAGTCAAATCCAGGGGAGGAAGCCATTCATATTCCCCCTTCGCCAGGACAGCGCGACCTCTGGTTTTGGTCAAATCTAGGAGCAGATAAATCGTCTGCATACAATCAATCAGTGGTGATGCGATTGCGCGGTGAGTTGCAAATACCACTTCTAAAGGCAGCCATACAGACTGTAGTGGCTCGACGGGACGCTTTGCGAATAATCAGTATCAGTTCAGAAGAGCAAATTATTGCAGCAACCCTACAAATTGAGATTCCTTGCCTAGTTCTGCCTGAAGCATCAGAGAATGTTAAACAACAACAAATTGATGCCTGGTTGGAGGCGGTAACGTCTCAGCCATTCAACTTTAAGGAAGGGCCATTTTTTCGGTTGCAGTTGGCACAGGTGAATCATCGGGATTATCTGATGGTGCTGGTGGCTCATCATTTAATTGCAGATGGATGGTCGATCGAAGTGATCCTGCAAGAAGTTGCTGAATTGTATTCAACTTTATGTGTGGGCAGACAGGCGGATAAACCAAAACCTGTACAGTATCAGAGTTATCTAGACTGGCTGCTAACGCTGCAGACAAGCCAACAACTGGAGCAAGATCACGCCTATTGGTTAGAGGTTTGGAGTACTTCAATCCCAAAGCTCGTCTTACCCAGCGATTTCCTGAAACCCGCCAGAACTTACAACGGCGATCGTCAAACGCTGACGCTGAACAGTGCTGTTTATGAACAGCTAAAGCGGTTCAGTCAGACTCAGGGGACAACCGTGGTGATGACACTTCTGGCTGCCTGGACGGTCTTTTTATCCCGGCTGACGGGACAGGAACAATTGGTTGTAGGTATTCCGACGGCGGGACAACTGCTAATGGGAGCCAGAGATTTGGTGGGACACTGTAGTTCGCTGTTGCCGATCGTCAGCAACCCACGCTGGGATCTGGAATTTACTGAGTTTCTGGCATCTGTCAAAAAAACCTTGTTTGATGCCCACGAACACCAGCGCTACTTTTTCATCGACCGGCTCAGTCAGGTACACCCGCAGTCCGTCACTGCCCCTCAGGTGACAACCCTGTTTAATATTGACAAGATGATGGACATCCCAAAACTGCATGGGCTGGATGTAGCGTTAATGCCAAGCCCAGTCCATTTTGCAAAATTTGATCTCAGCTTGAACAGTATTCAGCATGACGATCAATTTGTTTTAGATTTTACCTACCGCACCGACTTATTTGATCCTCAAACTATCCGTCACTGGTGTCATGCTTTTCTCACATTGTTAGCAGGTATCCTGGCTTCTCCTGAAAGTCGATTATATCAACTGCCCTTGGTTTTACCTGAAGACCATCAAACGTTCTTTTCAGATGTTGATTCAGTGCAAGATGTTGAGCCAATTCATCAGCAGTTTGAGCGCCAGGTGAGTCAGAACCCTGATGCGATCGCGGTTACAGTTGGGGATGAATCTATTTCCTATACAGTGTTAAATTACCGAGCAAATCAACTAGCACGGTATCTAAAGGCTCAGGAAGCTGCACAATCACACGTTACAGTGTATCTGCAACATCCCATCCAACTCGCGATCGCAGTGTTGGCGCTATTCAAGGGTGGAATGAGTGTAACTTTGATTAATCCTGGGCTTAGTGCAGAGGCAATCCGGATGGCAACGGATGAATGGGTTGAGGGTTTGCTCTTGACCGAGGCATCATTGATCACGGCTTTAACCGAGGGCAAGTCACATTCAGGCACTCATTTAGTCGCTATTGATGATGATTGGTCAATAATTTCAACCCATAGTAGTGAAAATCTCCAGCCTATTAATTCAGAAGGTTATATTGACTTCTTGTACGCAACGGCATCTACTGAGATTGATCGCCTGCAACTGAGTTATCTTGCTGTTTGCCGTCACATTGCAGGTCTGCAAAAACTGCTTCCTCACACGAGCCGCGATCGCATCTCCATCTTCAACCAGTTTGAGAGAGAAGATTTTGCCATTTTTGACTTTTTGTTATCGAGTTTGACAGTTGGCGCGTCTCTTAACGTCATCGCTTGGCAACAGATCTCTGATTCGGAAAACCTGGCTGCTTTTGCAGACAAAACCAGCACTATGATCGTGGCATCTTTGACAGACATGGTTGCATTGGCAAGGGCATTTTCAGTTAACCCAAAATTACTAATGGTAAGTAAGCCGCAGCAGTGGGTTATTTTTGACCAGGGCAAATTGGGATACGGATTAGTCAAGCAACTCTCTCAATGTCTGGATTGTCTGGGTCAACCTGTTGAGCTTTATTGGGTCTACAAACTTCCTGTCCTATCCTTAGTGGGGGCGGTCAAGCAACTGGTATCCCTCCCAGAGGAGCCGCAGGGCAACAGTCAAGCCGTTCCTCTAGGACATCCGATCGCTCAACTGGGGTTCTCCGTGCGCGATGCCTACGACCAAATTTTACCTGTAGGCATACCCGGGAAACTCTGTGTGGAATATCCCTCAGGGATGGCCATCCCAACAGGCGACAAGGCTCGTCTGCGCTTCGATCGCGGTATCGAAATTTGTGGCGATAAGGCGACCTCTCCCAGGGAAATTGAACTGACCCTTAGTCTATGTTCTGGGGTCAAAGAGGTTGTTGTTAGAGAAAGTCAGCCTCAAGGTGCTGATGCCGCGATCGAATTTCGTGTATACGTAGTCCTGACAAAAGCCGAGGGGCATGATCTTCAGAAAGTTGAGCAATTATTGAACAGCTTATTGTCTATCCCTGAGAGTTTTAGGTTGATTCAGGTGGAAACAATCCCACGGACTGCGTCCGGAGTGGTTGACTATTCAGCCTTGAGCGAGATACCAGGAGTGTCATTAACAGGGGTCGATTTTGTCGCTCCTGGGAATTCCACAGAAAAGGCGATCGCTCACTATATCCAACAGACGCTGGGAAAACCGTTGGTTAGTGTAGATGACAATTTTTTTGATTTAGGTTTATCAAGTTTGCAAGGAACTCAACTGATCTCCAGAATCCAGGCAGAATTAGCGGTAGACATCAGTCTGCGCGATTTATTTGAAGCACCGAACATTGCGAGTTTGGCAACCCGAATTAAAGATCGAACCACTCCACCGTTGCCGCTAATGCAGCCCCTACCAGAACCTGCTGATGCAGCAGGAATGCAGCCCCCCTTTCGAGATTATGACCTTTCCCCTGCCCAGCGCAGCCTCTGGCTTCATGCCCAACTGGACGAGAGTGAGATCGCCTATAACCTGTCTACGTCCTTACTGTTGGAGGGAGATTTAGAGATTACAGCTTTACAGCGATCGTTTCAGTCCATCGTCGCCCGCTATGAATCCTTGAGAACCACCTTTGTTCTGGTAGAGGAGGAACCCAGGCAACGGGTGCATGAGACGATGCCTGTTCCCCAAACCGACCTTGACCTCTCGGAAGCTGAGAATTCCCTGGAACTCGCTGGCAAGTATGGCTGGGAGGAAGCTCAGAAACCCTTTGATCTGGCTCAGGGACCGCTCCTGCGAACCCTGTTACTCAAACTGTCCGATACCCGACACATTCTGTTATTTACCACTCATCACCTTATTATTGATGGCTGGTCGCTCGATATTCTGGGGCGGGAACTCTTTAACTACTATGCCACCTATCGATCGGGTCAGAACTACCAGCCCTCCCCTTTAAGCATCCAGTACAAAGACTATGCCGCTTGGCACAATGCTCTCCTGCAAACCGATCGCTTAGTCAAACAACGGGCTTACTGGCACAATAAACTCTTGGGATCGCAACCTGCACTCAATTTACCAACGGATTTTCCTCGCCCATCCGTGCCCACATTCAAAGGCAGTGTGATGACTTTCACCTTCGATCCCGGACAAACCGCTGCCTTAAATCGCCTCAGTCGCAACTATGGTGCCAGCCTATACATGCTCCTAGTCACGGCGGTCAAAACCCTACTGTATCGGATCACTCAACAGACGGATATAATTGTTGGCACGACCTTTGCCGATCGCCCTCATCCTGATTTAGAGGAGCAGATTGGCTGTTTCATCAATCCGCTGATTCTGCGGGATATAATTGCCGTTAATCAAAGCTTTGTGTCGCTTTTGCATCAGGTCAGGCAAACGATCCTGGAAGCGCTGGAGAACACTTTGTATCCCTTCGATCTGCTGGTTAACGAACTGCAACAGCGGGATCTCAGCTTACAGGGATCGTCTCTGTTTGAAGTGCAAGTTGTAATGCACAACCATCCCCAAACGTATACCCAGGGAGATGGGCTGAAGGTGTCAATCGTTGAGAATATTGTACTGGCTAGCCGATTTGATTTAATCTTCAACTTTATCGAAAACGATGACCAACTGCAACTGGATATTGAATACAAAACGGATTTGTGGAAGCTTGAACGGATTGAGGTGATGAAAAACCGATTTTATGCCCTGGTCATAGATATCCTTGCCCATCCCCACCAGACACTGGATAATCTCAACATTCAGACTGCTTACGAAGAGTCAGCCGAAGAACCAGAACTGTTGTTTGATCTTGATTTTTAGGGAGTGATGAGCTTGCTATGGACATGGATATTCGCAGGGTTATTTCCGAAGATTTTTGGATCGACCAATTAAGAGGATTTGAGCCGCACGGGTTTATCCCCCTGAACCGCCAGCAGGATATCTCAGGCTCTACCCAGTCACACGTATCATCCTTTCCCCAACCGATTCGCGATCGATTAAATGAGGTCACGAAAGGAATACCAACTAATGCTTATGTGTTAATGGCGGCAGCCGTCGCGATTCTCCTGTCCAGATACATGAACACTCAGGATATCCTCATCGTTACGCCCAGGCTCCAAGTATCGCAAACAACCGGAAATCCTCACGCAGGCATCCTGTTTCTCAGACTTCCAGTGGTCAAAGACGGAACCATCCGAAATTTGCTCCAGATCATTCAGACTACCGTCACTCGTGCGCACAAACATCAAGACTATGACCTTGAGGCATTACTGCGGCGATTGGGTGCAGAGGGTCGCAATCCAGATGCTTTGTTCCAGGTTGGGTTTAGCTACTCGGCACTGAATCAAAATCATTCGTTTGACGACAAGTTAACCCTGCGATTTCAGATTGAGGAATCCCAGATTGGAGAATCCCAGAAGCAATACACTCTAGCGATCTCCTACAATGATGAAATTTTCAACGAGGCATTCATCAACCAAATAGCTGCTCACCTGTTGCGAATTTTAGCGTGTGTTGTGTGGCATCCCGATCGGGCGATCTCAGCCGTCGAACTGTTATCTGAGGCGGAACGGAATACACTCTTAGAAACCGTCAACGCCACTCAAACATCCTATCCTCAGCAAAAGCCAGTGATTGATTGGTTTGAGGAGCAAGTTGAGCGTAGCCCAGACGCAATCGCCATTGTTTGTGAACAGTGCTCTCTGACCTATCGAGATTTAAACCAACAGGCTAATCAGGTCGCCGCTTATCTCCAAACTCAAGGAGTGGAGCCAGAACATCGAGTTGGGTTACTCCTGACCCGCTCAGAGTATTTGATCATCGCCATCCTGGGGGTGTTGAAAGCTGGGGGCGCTTACCTGCCCATCGAACCGGAATTTCCCCTGGAACGTATTCGCTATATGGTTGCCGATAGTGATTGCCGAATTATTTTGAGCGAAGCCAGTCAGCAGAATAAGTGGGCTGTGGGGGCAGTGCAAGTGACAGACATCCGGGAACTTCCCCTGGCACCTGCAACCCATCTCACCCGATCGGGCGATCCCCACCAATTAGCCTATCTGATGTATACCTCTGGCTCTACGGGTTTACCGAAAGGAGTGGCGATCGAACACCGCAGCTTAATGAACTACCTTTACTGGGCCAGCGAATACTACTTTGAGCAAAACCCTGACCGCGGCAATATGGCTTTGTTTACCTCACCCGCCTTTGACTTGACAGTAACGACCATCTTCCTGCCCCTCTTACGGGGAAAAAAGTTATATATCTATCCAGATAATTCACCCGAAGTCGTTTTAGAAACTTGTTTTCGAGAGGATAGTGAAATCGATGCGATTAAGTTAACGCCTTCTCATATCCAAATCCTGAACTATATTCCAGTTACCCCCAGCAATATCGAAGTGGTGATTGTGGGGGGTGAGGAATTAAAACCAACGCACATTCAGTTACTAAAAGAGCGCAACAACTCCATACGAATCTACAACGAGTATGGCCCGACAGAAGCAACGGTAGGATGTACGATCGTGGAAGCTAATCCCGAAAAAATTACCATTGGCACCGCGATCGCCAATAGCCAAATCTATATCTTAGATGAAGACTGTCAACTTCAGCCTCTGGGAGTAGCAGGGGAAATTTGCATTGGTGGAAATGGCTTGGCAAGAGGGTATTGGAACCGGGAAGAACTGACACAAGAACGATTTATTGTCCATCCGTTTTATCCAGGAAAGCGAGTTTACCGGACTGGAGATTTAGGGCGGTGGTTGGACACGTTGGAGTTGGAATATCTGGGACGAAAAGACAGTCAGGTGAAAATCCGAGGCTATCGGATTGAATTGCAAGAAATTGAGCAGCAACTTTTAGCATTTAGCCAGATTCATGATGTTGCAGTGGTGACGAATGATTCCTCAACAGATCCGGAATTGATTGCTTATGTTGTAGGTTCAGGAGAACTGAATCTGGAGCAGGTGCGATGCCAGTTAAGTGAAAAATTACCTGCTTATATGATTCCCCAACAGATGATCCGTCTAGAGCGGTTGCCCCTAACCGCGAATGGTAAACTCGCTTGGCGATCGCTTCCCAAGCCTGAACAACTCAAGCCGTCTTCCACCCCGGACTATGTTGCACCCCGCGATCAACTGGAAGCGCAACTGGTAGAGATTGGAGCTGAAGTGCTCAAGCAAGACAGAATCGGCATTAACGATAACTTACTTACCCTGGGAGCCAATAGTTTAAAGATCATTCAAATTGTCGCTCGCGTGCGTCATCGCTTAGGCGTGGATCTCAACTTAAAAGAAGTCTTTGCCAACCTCAGGATGAGAGAAATCGCTGAACTAGTGCGCGTCAAGCAACCACTGCAACTACCTCCCATTGAGCTAGTAACCCCCGCAGAACATTATGCTCTTTCTCAGTCTCAACGGCAGTTTTGGACATCAGCGCAGATAGGTGCGGCGATCGCCTACAATATCCCTGGGGCTGTCGTGTTAGAAGGTTCCCTGAATCGGCAAGCCCTGCTGAAAGCATTTCGTTCCTTGGTTGAACGGCATGAAGTCTTGCGAACGACGTTTATCTGCGTCGATGGTGAACCCAGACAGTGGATTAGCCCGGATAGCAATTTTTGGTTAGAAGAGCGTAATTTGACTGGGGAGGCAGAACCATTCAAGAGCGCCCGATCGTGGATAGAGAAAGCAGCCACGCTACCGTTTGACCTGGAAAAAGAAACGCTGTTGCGCGTGTATCTGTGGCAATTAGCACCCATGCGGCATCTGTTGTTGATCAACACCCACCACATTATTTTTGATGGTTGGTCTATTGGATTGCTGTTGCAAGAGTTGACTACGTTGTATGAAGCCTATCAAAATGGGCAAGACAATCCACTGCAACCTCTGGAATTTCAATATAAGGATTATGCAACTTGGCAGAATACCTTCTTGAATAGTCACCAGGCGCGGGTGCATCAAGCCTATTGGCAACAAAAGTTACAAGACCTTCGCCCCTTAGATTTGCCTACCGACTATCCGAGATCGACCCTGCAAACGTTTCAAGGAGCCGTTATACCCTTGAACCTGTCTACCCAATTAGTCAAGATGCTGGAGGAATTTAGCAAGCAACACGAAGTCAGTCAGTTCGCGATCGTTCTAGCGGTGATCAAGGCGTTGCTGCATCGTTATACGAGCAAAGCAGATATTATTGTGGCCACCCCTGTTTCCGAGCGAACTCAAGCAGATTGGGAAACTCAAATTGGTCTTTATCTCAATACCGTTGTGTTGAGAGATCATGTTAGCGGACAAGACCGATTTGTCGATTTGCTGCAACGAGTAAAACAGACGGCTCTAGACGCTTTCATACACCAGATTTATCCCTTCAATAAATTGGTACAGGAGTTACCGATTCAGCGAGATCTGAGCCACAATCCTGTGTTTGATGTTGGGTATACCTGGATGGATGAAATTGGTTCTCAGATCGAGCAAATCATCCTTTCTCACATCAAGGTTACCCAAATTCCTCTGGAGCATGAGCAAAAGACCGCCGTCACGGATTTATGGTTTTATTTTGAAAGCCGTGGTGATTGCATTGCAGGTTACTTGACCTACAATTGCAATTTGTTTCGGGAAGAAACAGCCCATTTTATCAACCAGGCATTGATTAAAATCCTGGAGCAAGTACTTAACAATCCAGAGCTAGAAATTAACGTACTGAACCTTGCAGATGAGGTCGAAATGACTAAAGCGCAAATCACTGTGGAGCTAAATTTATAGGGGTAAGGAGGGAAGGGATAAGGAGAGAAGAGGGAAGAAAACAGAGGGAAGAAAACAGGAGAGAGGAAAAGGATGAATGTATTTGAAAGTGAGTTCTGGCAGCAATTTTTAGCCATAGCTAAACCTTACTGGTATCCATTCAACAAAGAGGTCGATGAAGCGGGCAATGAAGTTGTCAATAGACTAGATAATGAAGCGAGTAGGAGCTTTCTAGAACTGTTGTGGTCTTGGTCGATTTTGGCTCTACTGCTGTTTTTGCTGGTTTTGTTCAATGTCATCAATGCCTACGGTAGCTATGTCAATAGAGATTTGATAGATGTACTTGAACAGAAGGATTTTACAACCTTCTTTGTCCTGTTGTTGATTTATGCCAGTCTGTTTTTAGCGATGACACCAATTCTGGCTTTTTCTCAATACTTAAGAAAAATCCTCGCGCTTGACTGGTATAAATCGCTTACTAATTACATCTCAAACAAGTATTTTCAGGATCGGTCTTATTATCAAATTAATTTTCAGTCGGAAATTGAAAATCCCGATCAGCGGATATCCCAGGAAATTGAGCCAATTCCCAGCATGACCCTCGAAATTGCGATCGTGGTGATTGCCAAAGTTATTGAGATCATTGCATTTCTGGGAATTATTTGGTCAATTTTTCCCTTAGCCGCGCTGGGGCTGATTGCTTATTCCATCTTGGGTAACGTTTTCATCATTTTTCTGAGTCAACAAATGACGAAGATTGATGCCGACAAACTTGAAAGCGAAGCCAACTACAGCTATTGCCTAACTCATTTTCGCAACAATGCTGAATCGATTGCTTTTTTTCAAGGCGAAGCCCAGGAAGCGCGGTTAATCAATCAGAAATTTACTAACGTGATTCAAAATTCTGAGAGTTTGATTGGTTCGCAGCAGAGTCTAGAATTATTTGCGATCGGCTATCAGTCTTTTCTCTATGTATTTCCGTTTGTGACGGTAGCACCCTTATATTTTTACGGTCAGATTGAATTAGGAGAAGTGTCTCAAGCCAGCATTGCTTGTGCTCAGTATGCGGGTGCGCTATCAGTGATTGTGCAACAATTTGGTAATTTAGGTCAATTTGTGACTCTTGCGAATCGTTTATCTGCTTTCTTAGATACTTTAGACGCAACCAAGAGCCAACAGCAACCAGTCAGTACAATTGAAACGGTGGAAGCAGACCGTCTCGCGCTCGAAAATGTCAGCCTGCAAACTCCCAACTATGAGCGGGTTTTAATCCAAGATTTGTCAGTCTCAGTGACTCCTGGGGTGGGATTACTGATCGTCGGCCCTAGTGGCTGTGGCAAAAGTTCGCTGTTACGGGCGATCGCGGGGTTATGGAATGCAGGTACAGGTCGTCTGCTGCGGCCAAACCTGGAAGAGATATTATTTTTGCCTCAACGCCCTTACATGATTTTGGGAACCCTGCGCCAGCAGCTTTTATACCCGAATAGAAATCGTCAAGGGGTTACAGATCCGGAACTGGAACAAGTTCTGCAACAAGTCAACCTTCAAGACCTGCCTGCAAGAGTCGGTGGTTTTGATGCCGAAGCCTACTGGGAAAATGTTTTGTCTTTAGGCGAGCAACAGCGCCTCGCCTTTGCACGAACCCTGGTCACTCGGCCTCGTTATATCATTTTAGATGAGGCAACGAGCGCCCTGGATTTAAACAACGAGGATAGTCTCTATCAGCAGTTGCGCCAAACAGGAACAACCTTTATCAGTGTGGGACATCGACAAAGTTTGGTGAACTATCATCAGTTCGTTTTGGAACTCTCACGAGATACTAGCTGGCGGCTGCTTCCAGTGGAAGATTACCAAAGCAACGCCAGCACTTGGGAATCGTGAACATCGCCTCCTGCCATTTTCTAACTAGATACGGGCCTGTCAGGGCCAGGAAATCCTGGGGGTGTGTGGACTGGGATATCCGCTCCGATTCGCCCCATAATTGTTAAGCCCGTAGTCGCCAGTACCACTGAAATGTGGAATATCTTACCGGGATCAATTTTGCCAGTCTTCTGCAACTCGTCGAGTAAATCGATAAGGGTTGGGGAGATGGCTACGACAGCGGTGGAAACGGCACCCCAGAAAGTTTTGCTTTCAAAGATGCTTTTAGCCTGAGTTGGATCCGCTGGCTTGTCAGGACCAGGCAAACCAGCGGGTGTGTAGACTGGAGTTTCCGCCTCTATCCGGCCCATGATGGTGATGCCTGTAGTGGCCAGCAAAATTGGAATTTTGAGCATGGTGAAAGGAGAAATTTTCCCCGTCCTGAGCAACTCGTCCAGTAGGCTGGTGATGGCCGGGGCGATCGCGACGGCAGCGCTCGAAATGGCTCCCCAAAAGGTTTCGCTTTCAAAGATACTCTTGGCTTCAGGAGCAGCGGCAGCAGGTAGGCTTGGCAATGGTTCAGAGGGGTTTTGCATAAAAATCCTTCCACTAAATTGTCAATTTTATTTTATTTTACATCAAGGGTTTTAGAGGTTTATATAGCAATCCTAAATGAATTGTGGGATGGGCATCTTGCCCGTACAGGCTAGAAGCCTGCCCCACTTTCACAACTGAAATAGGATTGCTATAGCAATTTTTCTTGCACTTTATCAGGTCTCGATCCTCTTGAAAACTAGGTACTTCAATCTCGTAGAGGGTAGATTCCCCGCCCCTTGGGGCGTAAGTGTCTAATTAAAAAAGGGCTGTTTGATACCCCGTCCGCTTGCGGCGGAGTCGTTCATTGATACTGCTTAAGAACTACATTGTTAATTCTGGAGAGTCTGCTCCAGAATTTCATTCATCACGTGGGCGTTATGGTATAAGTATTCATTGACGAGCATATCCCCGTGATTGCCCAAGCCCTCGTAAACCGATACCTTCCCTGTAGTGATGTTAACCCAGCTATCCAGGTTATTGGAGATTGGCTGATTCTCTTGCGAACAAATCAAATGAATATTGGCTGCTATTTGTCCATTATTGATGACATGATTTGAGTAGCGCAGGTAAGCCGTCATTTTCGTCCTGAGTTTCTCTTTGAAGTGTGGGTTGTTGAACAACTGGTTTAAATCTTTGTCTTCTTGAACAAACGTAGAGTAGTAGCCGATTTCTGCATCAACTTGCTCTTGAATCATCGCCTCGCTGTCATTGCGTTGGCAAAATCGGGGCACGGAATCCAACATAATGATGTCTGAAACGTGACGATCGCGTTGCTCTAATCCTTTTGCTAATTCAAAAGCCAAATTACCGCCGCCACAATACCCCAATAAGACGTAGGAACCCTCCGGTTGCGCCTTTTCCAGCAATTCTATGTAGCGGGCGACAGGATTGTTGTCTTCAATAAAGTCTAAGCCGTAGACTGAGTGAAACTTAAGCTGTTGAGCCAGTCCCTTAAACGCGATTCCATAACCCAACACAGTGGGTAAAGCAAAGAGGGGTTTCTCGCGTTCGGTACTGAGCAAGATCATCTGTTCTTTGCCAATAATGATATTCTGATCAGGCCCGATCGTGGCGATATAGCTACCGAGATAGTTACCGAGGGTGCGAATTGTGGAAAATTCAAAGACAGACTTGAGGGCGATTTCGATGCCCAGAGATTTGCGAATTCGGGAAAGCAGCGTCAATGCCTTTAAACTGTGACCGCCAAGCACAAAGAAATCATCGTCCACCCCTATACTTTTAACACCCAGTAAATCCTGCCAAATCTCAGCTAAAACTTTTTCTACACGGCTCCTGGGCAGTTCATAGGCTTGATTTTGCTTCCCAGTGAGTCCTGCTTGTTGCAACAGAGCTTTGCGGTCAAGTTTGCCGTTATGAGTTAAGGGGAACTGATCTACTAATTGGAAATCACTTGGAATTAGGTATTGTGGTAGTTGGTCGTCAAGAAAAGCCCGAATACTCTTGACTAACGTTTCCACCTGTCCCCACTGCTCCGCTGCTTTCTCCTGCTGAGATTGGGTAGCCGTGTTGGACATTTGGCTTTGGACTCTATGTCCATAGATTTTATAAAGGTTGGTGCCTTTGAGGAGGTTGTCTTGGGCAACCTGAACTTGAAATCCGTATCTGGCTAAACGGGCTTTAACGTGTTCTAACCGCCCGTCGATGTCGTGAACTTCCACAATCAGTTGCTTAATTTTTTGCCAGTCCTCTGCATCAATACCATCCAGAACATCTAGTTCACTTTTTTCAACATCAATCTTCAACAGATCGACGTGACTGATATCTAACTCTCGCAGAACTGAGGATAGCCGTCTGAGATGAACAGTTTGGGAAAGAGATCGCATGCTGTCATCCAGTTCCTCTTCGGTTGAGAGTACTCCATTTGACCCTTTGACTTTCTCGTTGTTCAGGATAAATGATGACACGATTGTTCGATCGTCCTCAGTATCCCCATATCGACCTGACATCACAGTATTCGTGGGGTAATACGTAAACGTTTGCTGAGTTTCTTCACAGGAGAGGCTAAAGGGATAGCAATGAATCTTTTCACCATAAAGGATAGAGTTTTTACTCAAGGTTGCATAGACTGGAGGAATCGGTTCAAAAGCGTAAATTTGTGCTTCGGGATACTGCTGATGGATTAACAGTGAAAACATACCAATGTTGGCTCCCACATCGAAAACAATGTCACCATTGCTAACGGTAATTCCATGTGCCAGGTAATTCTCTTCCTCAAAGATCTCCTGATATAGGTAATCGATTTCTTTCCGATTCATGCCAAACATCTGTAAGCCATTGGGCAACGAGTGTAACTGATTTTGAAGATTGGGATCCTCTGCGATCAGCCTAACTAACCGTCGTAGCAGGGGTGCCCGTCCAGAATCAGGGATGAGATAAGCCTTTAATTCCTGCTCCTGGTCTGGGAGTTCACGGGTCGCCACAACCGCCTCTTCAACGCCGGGGTGCTGCTTGAGCAAACCCTCCACTTCACCCAACTCTACGCGGTGTCCTCTAATTTTCACCTGATCGTCTTTTCGACCCAGGTAGATCATTGTTCCAGTTTCCAACCATTTGCCCAAATCTCCTGAGCGGTAAAGCTTACTGGTTGGCTCTAGGGGATGTGCAATAAATTTTGCTGCACTCAAGGCAGGGTTTGTCCAATAACCATCGGCTAAACAGGAACCCGCAATATAAATTTCACCCACACAGCCAATCGGGACAGGCTGAAGATGACTATTGAGAATGTAGACTCTGGTATTGTCTATGGGTTGACCGATCGTGATGTGATCTGGTTCTGTTACTCGATCGACAATACATCCGACAGTTGCTTCTGCTGGGCCATATTCGTTATAGATTTCCATATTCGGATTGAGAGCCAGTAATGTTTCGACTTGCTCTTTTTTCAACTCCTCGCCACCCACAATGGCTAATTGAATCGCAGTTTGCTTTGCTTCTAATTGTTTTAAGGCTGAAATATGAGCGGGTGTCAGTTTGATAGTATCGATTTGGTTTTCCAGGTCGATAATCTGTCTGAGGGTTTGGTCAATTTCTTCTCTGTCCACTACTACGACTGTCTTGCCGAGAACCAAAGGACAGAAGAGACTGGTGATCGTTAGATCGAAAGCCGGAGAGGTAAACAGGGGCATGGTTCCCAAATTTCGCCCCCGGAAGTAGAAATTGGCACACCACTGAATGTAGTTAAAGAGACTGGAATGATTGACTGCGATGCCTTTTGGGTTGCCAGTTGAACCCGATGTAAAGATGATATAAGCCAGGTCGGCCGGGGATGGCAAATGGTTTGTTGAAAGTGGTTCAAGCAGATCTAGATTTTCGATGACAACCACGGTGCCAGAAAAGTTTTTCAGTTCGGTACTGAATCTCTCATCGACGATCGCGACTTTGCTCCCAGATTCGCTGATCATTGCCAGATTTCGTTCTATGGGGGCTTTCGGATCCAGGGCCATAAATCCGCATCCCGCTTTGATCACAGCCAGTACCGCAATCACGAATTGTTCGGACGGCGAAAGCAGAATTGCGATCGGTTCACCGGGTTGCACCTGGGTTTGTGTCATCAGGTAAGCTGCGATTTTGTCAGCGGTGATACCCAGTTCCCGATAGCTGAGTTTTTTGTCAGCAAACTGTACGGCTATTGCATCTGGAGTGTGATTGGTCTGTTGTTCAATCAAGTCAACGATGGTTTTTTCTGGCTCACGAACCGTTTTAGTCGCATTAAATTCTGATAGTAGCAGGTGGCTTTCGCGATCGCTCAGGAGTTGAATATCAGCGATCGCAATTTCCGGGAATTGCAGCACCGCTTTGATGATATTGCTCAGATGGCTCTCAAGGCGTTGGAGATAAGCCGGACTAAAAACGTTTGCATTGTATAAAAACCGGAATTGGAGTTGATTTCCTGGAGTTACAACTACCGAGAAGTCATAATTGCTTTGTTCTACAACCTGAACTTTTTCAATTGTAAATCCATAATGAGTCGTTTCTAATGCTTCACGTACGCGATCGTGGGCAGGATAGTTTTGAAAGACAATCAGATGGTCAATCAGGCTCGACCGATGCTCACTCAATGCCTGGATATCTGCTAATGAATAATAGCTGTGTTCCATGCTGGCGATCGCATCGTTTTGAATCTGCTCCATTAATTGAGCAAATGTTAATTGCGATGTCAAACGAACCCGCACCGGAACCGTATTGATGAACAAACCAAGCATCTGCTCAATGCCCCTAATTTCAGGAGGGCGACCCGATATTGTAGAGCCAAAAATAACGTCATCAGCATCATGATAGTGGGCTAACAAGACTGCCCACATACTTTGAACTAGACTGTTCAGAGTAACCTGATATTGACGAGCCAACTGCTCTAACTGGCTGGTCGATTGTTCGTCTAGCGTAAAAGTAAATGTAGATAATTGATACCCCGTTGCTGCAAACTGACTTCTTGGCATCCTCACTGGATCGGTATACCCCTGCAAATACTGCTTCCAGTACTGCTGTGCCGCCTCGGTATTTTGCTGTTTTAACCAGCGAATAAAGTCGCTATAAGGTGGGGCACTACCAGGATTTGGACGCTTACCATCAACGAGTGCCTTATAGGTGTCAATGAGTTGTCCTAGCATCAGACCAGAAGACCACCCATCTAAAAGAATGTGATGATACGTCCAGACGATTTCATAAGCATCGGGGTGCGTCTGAAAAACCGCAACCCGCATCAGTAAATCTCGATCTAACTTAAATCCTGTTTTTCGGTCTTTCTGTTGATAGGTTTTCAAAAAATCTTCTTGTTGTTTCCCTGTCAGATGCTGAATATCTTCATAGTGAAAAATTATCTGGCATTCCCTTAAAACCATTTGTAAGGGTTGGGACGCTTTTTGAGGAATTAGAATAGTTCTAAAAATGTCATTTTGTTTAAACAGCTCGTTCCAACTTTTCTCAAACAGATCAATATGAAAATCACCCGTAATTGAACAGAAAATCTGCTCTAGAAAAGTACCCAGACTTTCGTCGTAGAGCGAATGAAACAGCATTCCCGCTTGCATGGGAGTCAATGGATACAAATCCTTTAAATTTTCCTTACCTGTGCTGACACTTTGAACTTTACCTTGATTATTCATCTCATTATTCCTCGGTAAAAATTTCCTCAAACTCTTCCAAACTTAAATTGTCGTAGGTTAAATCAGCAGGGGTGAGTTCGATCGTCTGTTGCTGCTGACAATGCTCAACGATCTCTTTCAACGCCTGCTCGTAATTCTCTAAAAGTCTTTGAATAGTCTGCAAATGAAATCGGTCAGTACTGAAAGTAACTGAAAATCTCAGTTTCCCTTCATGAACAAATCCCGAAAATTCCAATTCGTGTGTTCGTGCAGATTCGGGATCAATCAAATTACCGCATGGCTCTTCCGCCAAATCAAATCGACTGAAGCGAATATCTTCGTCGATACGCCCCAAATAGTTGAACAAAATGGCAGATTGTTGATCAATCCAAGCATTTCGTTCTTGCTCGTTTAGTATTAAGTAGCACCAGATCCCATAACCGATCCCTTTGTGAGGAATTTGTCGCAGCATTTCTTTAATGGACTTGATTTGGTATCCCAAATCGCTAGTAGAACCTAAATCGAGCAAGACAGGGTAAATACTGGTAAACCAGCCTACAGTCCGGCAGACATCTACCCCATCAATATCATCTACTCGTCCATGTCCCTCCAAATCAATCAAAAAGCTCCGATATCCACACCACCTATGGAGGGCGTGAGCCAGAGCAGTCAGTAAGATGTCATTAATTTCGGTATTATAAGGACGGTGAACTTTCTTCAGTAGGGAGTCTGTTTCCTCTGGAGTTAAAGCAAAGTCCAGGGTGCAACTATCCCGAACTAGATTTTCCCCTTCAGGAACATCGATTGTAAAAGTATCCACCACTGTGTTGGTCAGGTGCTGCCAATACTCTACTTCTTGTTGTAATAGTTGACTGGTGCTATATTCTTGCAGCGTCATTGACCATCGCTGATAAGAGTCAGTTTTAGCAGGAAATCTGATTTCCGAACCCGCACACGCTTGATCATACCCCTGGGCTAGATCCTCCAGTAAAATCCGCCAGGAGACCCCATCTATCACTAAATGGTGAGCAGCCATTAACAGTCTGTCTCCTTGATCCAGATGGAAGAGCATAAACCTGATCAAAGGACCGTGATCTAGATCCATGCTAGATTGAACTCGATCGGCTTCTGTCTCTAGCCGATGGATGGCATCCACTTGCCCTACTAAATCAATAACTTCTAAATCAAAACAATGCTCAACGTCTGCACACTCCTGGACGATCGCCTCATCGATCGTCCTGAATCGCAACCGGAGTGCATCATGATGGCACTGAATCTGTCGAACAACGCAGCGTAGGGCATCCACATTCCATCGCTCCGCAGTGGCGAGCATAATAGACTGATTAAAATGATGTTTCTTACCGGGGTAAGTTGAGAGAAATCTGAGTTGAATTGGGGTTAGGGGTACAATCCCTAATACGATTCTCTGGTCAGCTTGATTTTCGTGCAAAACCGCTTGTTGCACGAGTTCGGCGATGGTTGGGAACTGAAACAGGTGTCTTTCTTTGATTCTCAGGTTGTGTTGGGCTAAACGGGATACTACCTGGATTGCCTTGATGGAATCTCCACCCAACTCAAAAAAGTTGTCGTAAATACCGACCTCCGTCAACCCCAATGCTTGAGCCCAGATGGCGGCTAAAATCTTTTCTGTAGAAGTAGAGGGTAGAACAAAGCGAGTTGCTGAATTGATGGATGCCTGGGGTGCTGGCAGGGCGCGGCGATCACATTTTCCGTTAGCAGTCAGGGGCAGAGCTGCCAACTGCACAAAGGCACTAGGCACCATGTAATCGGGTAGTTTCTCCTTCAGGAAGCGACTCACTTCCCGGGTGTCGATTGATTCTGTGCTGGCAACAATATAGGCTACCAAGCGCTTGTCACCGGGTTGATCTTCTCGGAGGATCACCACAGCTTCCCGGATTTGGGGATCTTGTCTCAGCACCGCCTCAATTTCTCCCAATTCGATCCGGAACCCCCTCAACTTCACCTGGTGATCCATCCGACCGAGAAATTCAATCGTGCCGTCACTGAGGTAGCGGGCTAAATCACCCGTTTTATAGAGGCGGCTTCCCGGTTCTGGGCTAAAAGGATGGGGAATGAATTTCTCAGCCGTCAAATCCGGGCGGTTGAGATACCCCCTGGCTAAACCAACACCGCCGATGTGCAGTTCACCTGGAATACCGATCGGCACAGATTGGAGATAGTGATCGAGAATGTAAAGTTGGATATTACTAATCGGATAGCCCAACGATACAATTGGCTGCACACTGTCCCGTTGACATTGCCAGAAGGTCACGTCGATCGCAGCTTCTGTGGGACCGTAAAGATTATGCAGTTCGCAACTCAAATGGGCAAAGAAACGCTCTTGAAGTTGAAAAGGAAGCGATTCGCCACTGCAAAAAACTCGTTTTAAGCAATGACAAGCATTCAGCCCTGACACTCCCAGAAAAGCTTGCAGCATGGAGGGAACGAAGTGCAAGGTCGTGATCTGCTGCTCCTGGATTAGCTGTAGCAGATAAGCACTGTCTTTGTGTCCTTCGGGTTTGCATAACACCAAACACGCCCCGGTCAACAACGGCCAAAATAGCTCCCAGACCGACACGTCGAAACTGTAGGGAGTTTTCTGGAGAACGCGATCGTGGGAGGCTAATGGGTAAGTTTCCTGCATCCAGAGCAAGCGGTTGCAAATCCCACGGTGGGTATTCATGACTCCTTTCGGTCTACCCGTAGAGCCAGAGGTAAAAATGACATAGATGAGGTTGTCTAATTGCACCCCAGAGGTCGGATTCGCCTGCGAGAGTTGGGCTAACTCCCGCCACACTTGCTCCACACACACCACCGACCCGGACTGAGATGGGAGCTTCACAGCCAGCGTGGAGTCCGTCAACAACACCGCTATCGGGGTGTCCTCCAGCATCACTGCCAACCGCTCTGCTGGGTAAGCCGGGTCTAACGGGACATAAGCGCCCCCTGCCTTGAGCACGCCCAGCACCGCTACCAACATCTCTAGAGAGCGTTCCAAACAAATCCCCACTAACCCCTCTGCTCCCACTCCCAACGACTGCAAATAGTGCGCCAGTTGATTCGCTCGCTGATTCAGTTGGCGGTAGGTTAACTGGTGCTGCTCAAATACTGCTGCTACTGCATCTGGCGTGCGCTCCACCTGCATTTCAAACAAGTGGTGAATGCAGGCTTGTGAATACTCCACCTGCGTCTGATTCCACTGCTCCACCACTTGCTGACGCTCTGACGGCGGCAGCAAGGGTAAGGTAGCAATGGGGTGTTCTGGATGAGTAACGATCGCCTGCAGCAAGGTTTGAAAATGCCCGCTCAGGCGGCGGATAGTGCTGGCATCAAACAAATCACTGTTGTACTCCCAGACTCCAGTCAACCCCGCTTCTGTTTCTGCCATCGACAACAGCAAATCAAACTTGGCGGTGACATTGGCAATGTCTAAAAGTTCGAGCGTCAAACCAGGTAGTTCCAGTTGACCCATCGGGGCATTTTGCCAAGCAAACATCACCTGAAACAGGGGCGTGTGGCTGAGGGAGCGCTCGGGTTGCAAGGCTTCCACCAGTTGTTCAAAAGGCAGGTCTTGATGGGCATACGCCTCCATCGCCACCTGCTTCACCCGCTGCAACAGTTCTAGGAAGGTGGGGTTGCTTTGCAGGGGCAGGCGCAGCACCAGGGTGTTGACAAAGAAGCCAATCAGTAGCTCCAGTTCTCGACGAGTGCGATTGGCGATCGGAGACCCGATGACGATATCGTCCTGGTGACTAGAGCGGGCGAGGAGCGTGGCAAAGGCGGCGAGCAAGGTCATGAAGAGCGTAGTCCCGGCTGACTGGGACAGGGCTACGAGTTGCTGACTCAGGGGAGAGTCGAGTTGAAATTGCTCTGTGCCGCCCGCAAAGCGTTGCACCGCGGGACGAGTTCTGTCGCTGGGTAATTCTAAAAGGGGGGGAGCGCCTGCGAGTTGGTGTTGCCAGTAGGCGAGTTGGGTGGTGAGTATGTCGCCGCTTAAGGACTGGCGTTGCCAGTGAGCAAAGTCTGCGTATTGGATGGGTAAGGGATCCAAGGGGGAGGGCTGTCCTTGTAAAAAGGCGGCATAGAGGGCAGCCACTTCTCGAATGAAGATGCTGGTAGACCAGGCATCGGAGACGATATGATGCAGGGTCACCAGGAGGACATGGGAGTGTTCAGCCAGTTGCAGGAGGCTGACCCGGACTAAAGATCCAGTTGCAAGGTCAAAGGGAGCCTGGGCTGACTGGAAGGCGAAGTCTTGGACGTGTTGGGCTTGTTCTGCTGAGGGGAGAGATCGCAAGTCCACCAGAGTCAGGTCAAAGTCAGCGGTGGGAGAGATGAGTTGGACTAAGGAGCCGTCGTGGAGTTGGAAGTGAGTACGCAGGACTTCGTGGCGTTGAACGATTTCAGTCAGCGCTTGCTTGAGTGCTGCCAGGTTCAGCACCCCGGTTAACTGCAACGCAGATGGAATGTTATAGACAACACTACCCTCCTGAAGTTGGCTGAGAAACCACAAGCGCTGTTGAGCAAAAGATGCCGGAAATACGAAGACATCCTCTTCGATCGTACCAAAATTATTCTCACTGACCGCTAGAAAATCGTTGGTCTGTTTCATGAAAACCTCTCCTGGGTGTTCCCGTGATCATCATTGCAGCATGGATCGAATTTTTCTCTCTATTAACCCCCTATTGTCGCTCCTCATCCATCAGTAAAGAACGTTTCATGCGGCGAGTCTCCCGCGAGAGAGGCACGATCGCAGATGTTTGCAGTTTTTCATCCTGGACTTGTAGCTGTTCTATGACCCTGGCTAGTTCTGCGACTGTGGGAGACTCAAACAAGTGGCGCAGAGGCACATCCAGGGAGAAAGCGTCCCGGATGCGAGAAATCAGTTGGGTGGCTAACAGGGAATGTCCTCCGAGTTCAAAGAAATTGTCATGGATACCCACTTGTTCTAAGTGGAGCACTTCAGCCCAGATGGGAGCTAATGCCTTTTCCGCAGATGTAGAGGGAACAGAGTCAACGATTAAATTGACGGATGCTTGGGGTGCTGGCAGGGCGCGGCGATCACATTTTCCGTTAGCAGTCAGGGGCAGAGCTGCCAACTGCACAAAGGCACTAGGCACCATGTAATCGGGTAGTTTCTCCTTCAGGAAGCGACTCACTTCCCGGGTGTCGATTGATTCTGTGCTGGCAACAATATAGGCTACCAAGCGCTTGTCACCGGGTTGATCTTCTCGGAGGATCACCACAGCTTCCCGGATTTGGGGATCTTGTCTCAGCACCGCCTCAATTTCTCCCAATTCGATCCGGAACCCCCTCAACTTCACCTGGTGATCCATCCGACCGAGAAATTCAATCGTGCCGTCACTGAGGTAGCGGGCTAAATCACCCGTTTTATAGAGGCGGCTTCCCGGTTCTGGGCTAAAAGGATGGGGAATGAATTTCTCAGCCGTCAAATCCGGGCGGTTGAGATACCCCCTGGCTAAACCGACACCGCCAATGTGCAGTTCGCCGACAACTGAGATGGGGACTGGTTGGAGAAAGGAATCCAGTATATAAAGCTGGGTATTGGCAATAGGACGACCAATGGGCACTGCACTCGATCGTGGGGTCTGAGGGGTCACCTCATAAACGCAACAACCCACCACGGTCTCTGTGGGTCCGTATTCGTTAATTATTCTGGTGTGAGGCGCGTAATTGTGCCAAAATGAGAGACTGTCCCCCAACAGCGCTTCACCACCAACAATCAACAACTTCGTTTGACCCCCAACATCAGCAGTTAACAATTGGCTGAGAATATCCAGATGAGCAGGAGTCAGTTTGACAAAGCTGAAATGACTGTTAGAGTTCAAGGCGGTACACAAAACCTCTATTTGTTCATTCTCTGGTAGCATGACGACCTTCTGCCCTACCAATAAGGGAGAGAATAAACTAGTAATCGTTGAATCAAAGCTAATCGAAGAGTTAACAGGAACGCCATTCCCTTGTGCTACTGCATAGGTCTGAGTAGACCAGTACAAGTAATTTATCAGTCCTTGATGGGAGATCGCTGTTCCTTTTGGTTTTCCAGTAGACCCCGATGTAAAAATTACATAAGCCAAGTTTTTAGAGGAAACACCACTCATTAAGTTTTGGTGATTTTCAGTGGAGATGATTGACCAATCGGCATCTAAACGGATTACACGGGATTGATTTCTGGGTAAGCTAGCTACTAATCTATCCTGTGTTAATAAAACTGAAACCTGGGAATCCTCCAGCATATAAGCCAATCGCTTCTGAGGATAAGTGGGGTCTAGAGGCACATAAGCCCCACCCGCCTTGAGGATTCCCAACAAGCCCACTACCATCTCAATTGAACGTTCTACACAGATACCCACCAACACCTCCGCTTCAACTCCCAAGGTTTGTATGTAGTGCGCCAGTTGGTTGGCACGAGCGTTCAATTCTCGATAGGTCAGTTGCTCCTCTTCAAACACTACCGCGACTATATCAGGAGTTCTCTCTACCTGTTCTTCAAACAACTGGTGGATGCACTTATCTTGGGGGTAATCTGTCTGCGTATCATTCCACTCAAAAAGCAACTGCTGTTGCTCCTGAGGCGTTAGCAGCGGTAATTCACACAAACTTGCTTGTGGATTTGCTACCATTCCTAAAAGCAAGGTTTGAAAGTGACCCAACATTCGGTGTATCGTTTCTGGCTCGAAGCTGTTAGTATCGTAGCCAATGCGTACAGAAAATTCTGAACCAGGTTCCGCTACCACCGTTAAGGGATAATTCGTTTGATCGAAAGTCCGAAAATTACTAATTGCTAAACTGCTATCCAATTGTTGCAAAGAAGTATCTACTGGGTAGTTTTCAAATACCACAATGCTTTCAAATAAGGGCATTCCTCGTGGTACTTCACTAACACCTTGAATTTCAACCATTTGACTGTATGAATATTGCAACTGTTCTACTTGCTGTGCTTGCAACTCACGCAGCCAAGGCAGTAGGTTCGCGGAGGCCGAGACTTGAACCCGCACGGGCAGGGTGTTAATAAACAGCCCTACTATCGATTCCACTCCCATGAGGACAGGAGGACGACCGGAGACGGTGGCACCAAAAACTACATCTGATTCCCGACTATAACGATACAGCAGTAGTGCCCAAACTCCTTGTACTAAAGTGTTTAGTGTCAAATGATGTTGTTGTGCAAAAGACTGTATCGCAGCAGTTTCTGTTGCGGATAAGCGAAGATGTTGCTGGTCGTGGATCGTTGGCTGTTGAGTAGTTCCCTTGCCCCCAGCTTTATCTACAACCAAAGGAGTAGGTGCGGTCAACCCCTTAAGGGTTTGATGCCAAAATACTTGTGCTTGAGAGAGGTCTTGCTGCTGCAACCAGGCGATGTAATCTCGGTAGGGACGGGGAGTTTCTAGGTACAAGTCACTGCCTTTGCAGAAAGAATCATATAAAGACAAGATTTCTTTAAAGACGATCGGATAGCACCAGCCATCAAGCAGCAGGTGATGATGGCTCCAAACAAAGTGGAAAGTCTCTGGAGCAATCTGAATCAAAGTGCAGCGCATTAGGGGAGCCTGATTCAGTTCAAATCCCTTGGTGCGATCGCTCTGTAATAAAGCCTCTAATTGCTGTTGTTGTTCAGGCGGAGTCAGACTTTGCCAGTCGCTTTCAAACCAAGGTAAATTTACTGACTTACATACAACTTGGTGCGGTTCGTCTAAACCATCCCAAACAAAGGCGGTACGCAAAATCGGATGACGAACGATCACTTGCTGCCATGCCTGCTTAAACGCCAAAATATTTAAGTTCCCGTGCAGCGTACAGCACTGTTGCTGGAAATAAACTCCCGATGCTGGAGCGTACAGCGAGTGAAAGAGTATACCCTGCTGCATGGGTGAAAGAGTGTATATATCCTCAACATTCTTCATCTCAAAACCTCCAGAAGACCACCATCGCTGTACCCCATTAGAACCGGATAGTTGACATTGAACTTAATTGAATAGAGAGGATATTTTTTTTAACTTTTCCTCATCCAATTTTGCAAGCGGGAAGTCTGAAGGCTTATAATCCCCAGCATCGGCAGACTCAAAGCGATCAATAAGTGGCACTGGATCAGTGACGATCGCCTGTTGAGATGGAGCAGAAATAGTTGTATCTAGCACAGAGGCTAACTCAGCGATGGTCTGATGCTGAAATAGCTGCTTGAGCGTCAGTTGTAGCCCTGCTTGGTGAGCTTGGGCAATGACTTGAATGCTGACAATGGAATCTCCACCGAGTTCAAAGAAGTTGTTATAGATACTGACCTGCGCCAATCTCAGGACTTTTGCCCAGATGTCAGCCAGAATCTTTTCTGTAGGAGTCCTAGGTGCAACAAAGCGAGTTGCTAAATTTACCGATGCATCGGGTGCTGGCAAAGCGTGGCGATCGCATTTTCCATTGGGGGTTAGGGGCAAGGCTTCCATCTGCACAAAGGCACTAGGCAGCATATAACCGGGCAGTTTCTCACTTAAGAAGCGGCGAATTTCGCTGGTGTCAATTGATTCTGAGTCTGTAACAATATAGGCTAGCAGTCGCTTGTCACCGGGTTGGTCTTCCCGGAGAATCACTACAGTTTCTCGCACCTGGGGATGCTGTCTCAGCACCGCCTCAATTTCTCCCAGTTCAACGCGAAACCCCTTCAACTTCACCTGATGATCAATTCGACCGAGAAATTCAATCGTGCTGTCACTCAGATAGCGGGCTAAATCTCCAGTTTTATAGAGACGACTTCCCGGTTCTGGGCTAAAAGGGTTGGGAATAAATTTTTCAGCCGTCAAATCTGGGCGGTTGAGGTAACCTCTTGCCAAGCCAGCCCCACCAATGTATAGTTCACCTCTAACTCCAACTGGAACTGGTTGGAGATTACGGTCAAGAATGTAAATCTGTGTGTTCGCAATAGGACGACCAATAGGCTCTAGGTTCACTCTGCTGGGCTTAACCGGACGGCTGACGCTGTGGATAGTTGACCAGATAGTGGCTTCAGTGGGGCCATATAAGTTCCAAACAGAGGCTGCTTTTTCTAGCAACTGATCAGCAAGTGCTTGAGGTAAAGCTTCACCCCCACAAAGAATTTTCAATTGAGGGGAAACTTCCCACCCAGCCGCTTCAAGCATTCGCCATGTAGCTGGAGTGGCTTGCATAACAGTAGGCTGAGATTTAACTAACTTCTCTAACAATCTTGCTCCATCAACAGCCTCTTCATCGCTGGTCAAGGCTAATTTCGCTCCTACAATTAGGGGTAAGAAAAGTTCCAGCCCTGCAATATCAAAAGTTACGGTAGTAACTGCCAGCAAAATATCTTGGTCTGTCAAACCTGGCTGCTGTTTTATCGAATTCAAGAAGTTGGTGACAGATTCATGGGTGACTGCAACACCCTTGGGCTTTCCTGTAGATCCGGAGGTGTAAATCGCGTAAGCCAAATTTGCGGCTGTTACACCACTAACCGGATTTTCCTGACTCTCCTGGTTAATTGTCTGCCAAACTGTATCCAAACAGACCAGATGTTTGCCATAGTTGGGTAACCCAGCTTGTAACCTTTCCTGAGTCAACAATACGGATACCTGGGCATCTTTCAAAATGAAAGCTAAACGTTCTTGGGGCATCTGTGGACCTAAAGGTACATAAGCCCCGCCAGTTTTGAGAATACCAAGTAGCGTCACTACCATCTCTAGTGAACGCTCCATGTATACACCGACTAGTACTTCTGGTCTCACTCCCAATTTTTTCAGATAGTGTGCTAGCTGGTTGGCGCGGGCGTTCAATTCCCAGTAAGTTAGCTGTTGGGCATTCTGAACATCTGCAAATGCTAATGCGATCGCATTTGGCGTTTTCCTAGTCTGCACTTCAAACATCTGATGTATGCGTTGGCCAGGGGAATACTCAGTCTGGGTATGATTCCAGTCCACCAGTAATTGATGCCGCTCTACCTCTTCTAAAAAACAAAATTCTGAAATTCTTTGCTCTGGATTGGCAACAATTCCCTGAATCAAATTTTGGAAATGTCTCGCCATCCGGGCAATTGTGGCAGCATCAAATAAGTCGGTGTTGTATTCCCATTCTCCACTCAGCCCCTCTTCTGTTTCTTCCATCACCAGTGTCAAGTCAAACTTCGCTGTTGCGCTCTCATTTTTCAAGGCAGTTAGAGTCAGACCTGGAAGTTCCAATTTTCCCATTGGTGTATTATGCAAAACAAACATCACCTGGAACAGGGGACTATAGCTGAGGGAACGCTCTGGTTGTAAAACTTCCACCAACTGCTCAAATGGCAAATCTTGGTGTGCATAGGCATCCATTGCAACCTGCCGCACCCGACTCAGTAAATGTTGGAACGTTGGGTTTCCCTGCAAATCGGCACGCAATACTAGGCTGTTGACAAAGAAACCGATTAGCGACTCTACTTCCCGACGGTTGCGGTTGGCGATCGGCGAACCAACCAATATATCTTCTTGATTGCTGTAGCGCCCTAGTAGGACGGCGAATGCCGCCAGTAAGGTCATAAATAAGGTTGCCCCTGATTTCTGGCTGAGACTTTGTAACTTCTGTGTCAGGGCACGGTCAATCTGAAAATACTGGATATCTCCTTGGAAGGTTTGTACTAGTGGGCGGGTTCTGTCGATGGGCAACTCTAGCAACGGCGGTGCCCCTGCTAATTGCTGTCGCCAGTAGTTCATTTGCACTTCTAGCACTTCCCGGCTCAACCACTGCCGTTGCCAGTGGGCAAAGTCTGCATACTGGATGGTTAACTCCGGCAGTGGTGAAGGTTTTCCTTGACTGAAGGCTTCATACAGTGCCGCCATTTCTCGGATAAATATCCCGATTGACCAGCCATCAGAGACAATATGGTGCAGGGTCACCAGGAGCACATGGGACTTTTCCGCCAGCCGCAGTAAATTGACGCGCAGTAAGGGGTCTGATGCCAAGTCAAAGGGCCGCTGCTCTTCAATGCTTGCTAACCGTTGCACCTCATGGGACTGCTCTTCTGGTAACCTCTGCAAATCCACTATCGGGACAGTCACACTGAAGGTCGGTGCGATCACACTGACTACAGTCTCATTTATTAAGACAAAGCTAGTTCGCAGGATTTCATGCCGTCGAACAATTTCTTGCACAGCCATTTCTAAGGCCGTAACATTAAGCGATCCCTGAAGGTGCAAGTCCGCTGGGATGTTGTAAGTGGCGCTACTGCCCTCAAGTTGGTCGAGGAACCAGATCCGTTGCTGGGCGAAGGATAGCGGCAGGGTTCCGGTTTTGTTAATTGGCACGATCGCCAGGGTGGGCACCTCCGATCCTGTTTGGCGCAACGATTCAACTACGGCACTGAGTCCCGCGATCGTGGGGGTTTCAAATAAGTGGCGCTGGGGGATTTCCACCGCTAACACATCCCTGATCCGTGAAACCAGTTGGGTAGCTAATAGGGAATGCCCCCCAAGCTCAAAAAAATTGTCGTGGATACCGACTTTTTCCAGACCCAACACTTCTGCCCAAAGCGCCGCTAAACTGGCTTGTATCGGGGTGGTAGGTGGATCATAGCTGGCTTCTGAACTGCCAAAAGCGATCTCAGGAGTGGGGAGGGCGCGGTAATCGATTTTGCCATTGGGGGTCAGCGGGAATTCCTCCAGCAACAAAAAAGCGACTGGCAGCATATAGTCCGGTAGGATCTGACTCAACTCGAACCGCAACTGGGAACTTTCCAACTCTGGTGCGACGACATAAGCCAGGATTTCCTGGTTGTTGTCATGGGCGGTTCTGGTCACGGCTACGGACTGGGTGACTCCAGGGATGCGGTATAGCGCGGCTTCAATTTCCCCTAATTCAATCCGATAACCCCGGATTTTAACTTGTCGATCGCGCCGTCCCCCAAAGAGCAATTCGCCGTTAGCCAGCCTCCTGGCCAGATCCCCGGTTCTGTAGAGCTTTTCCCCAGGTACGAACGGATTTTCGACAAATTTGCTGGCGGTCAACTCCGGGTTGTGTAAATAGCCTCTGGCCAGTCCTTGACCCGCGACACAAATCTCACCTACGACTCCCGTGGGTACAGGTCTCAACAAGGGGTCAAGCAAGTAAACGGCGGTGTTGGGAATTGGGTTACCGAGGGGGATATCCCCTCGCTCAGGCTGCCCCGCCTCCAATTTGTAAATTGTTGTGCAGACCGAGGTTTCCGTTGGGCCGTAGGCGTTGAAATAGTCCAACTGCTGGGCGTAATGATCAGCGTCCTGTGCATAGGCAGTTTCACCCGCTGTAATCATCACCCGCAGATGCTGAAACTTCGGTTGCTCCAGGGCACGCAGATAAGCCGGGGGAAACGTCGCAACTGTGACTTTTTGGGCATCCAGGTAAGCGAGGAACTGCTGGCGATCGACAAGCGTGGCCTTGTCTACGAGAACCACCGTCGCCCCAGAGAACAGGGCCATAAATATCTCTGACAGCGACGCATCAAAAGAGGAATTGGCAAACTGCAAGATCCGATCGCTGGGCTGAATATCAAAGGCATCGATTTGGGCGATCGCCATGTTGACAAAGCTGTGATGTTCTACTGTCACCCCTTTGGGTATGCCTGTAGAGCCGGAGGTATAGATGATATACGCCAGGTCAGAGGGCTGACTGAGGGATGCAGGAGGGTGGGTGATCTGCTTCAGTTGGGACAACTGGATATCCATCGCAAACATGGGAATATCCAACAGATTTTGCAGTTGGGGCAGGCTGTCTAGCTCCATCAGCAAAACCTTCGGAGCCGCATCTCGGATGAGAAATTCCAAGCGATCGCTGAACGTGTCCGGGTCAATGGGCACATACGTCCCACCTGCTTTGAGAATGGACAGCAAGCCAATGATTAAGGATTCGCTACGCCCCAGCATTACTCCAATCGGCTCATCCGGTTGGATGTCGTACTGAGTGCGGAGATGATCAGCGAGTTGATTGGCTTGAACGTCGAGTTCCTGGTAAGTGAGGCTACGGCTGGGGGTTTGAATGGCAATATTGTCTGGCGTTTTTAATACCTGAGCGGCAAACCGTTCATGGATCGTTTGTGGTTGCCGCTCCATACGATCGCCGACAGCCCAATCCTGCACAAGCTTGGTTTGTTCTGCGGGCGACAAAATTTCCAGATGAGCCAGAGGGGTATCAAGTTGCGTATACGCTGAAAATAAATGTTGTAACTGTTGAGCAAAGCCCTGCACAAACGCGCGATCGCAGTGTCTGGGGTTGTAGCGCCAGGTCAAGTGCAGAGCTGAGTCTTTGTGAATCTCGATTACCCAGTCATAGGGACTTAGATCAGGACATGACCCATGAATCTCCGGCAGCCACACGACGACATTGGTCGCCAGATTCTCTTTGGTTTGATCGGTGGCAATCATTTCCCGATACGGGAAACCTTGATAGCTGTAACTTTGAGAAACGATTTGGGAAACGGTGGAAATAAAGGTCTTTAAAGATGTTGTTTCATTCACTTGAAACAGCAAACTCACTGACTCTCCCATCGCTTCACCGAACTCTTGAACGGCCAGCACAGGGGAATCAATCAAAATAGTGGGCTGTCCAGTATAGCGACTGAATAAATAGGTCAGCGCTGAAACAATGACAATATAGGTCGCCAGGAGATCTTGTTTGGCGATTGTGTCAAGGGTCTGTGTCGCACTGGCATCCAATTCAAAGGGATAGGTTTCTTTCACATTCCAGCAAGAGCCATCCGGTTCAACAGGGCTTTCTAGCAGAAAAGTGCCTTCTAGGCGGAAAGGGGCTTCCAGTTGGGCGAGTTGTGCCCTCCAAAAATCGGCATGGGGCTGATAGTTTTTTCCTGTGTAATGCCACAGGTTTTGTTGCAATCGGGTCTGGCTCATAGCACAACCTCTTTTTTCCCAAACAGGAATTCAGCAGATATCCCTCTGGATTTACACTCACTGATTAAGCGCTGCAATTGAACCATGGGATTAGCATCCTCTTGTAGCTCCAGCCCTAAAATGTATTGCAGCCAAGGCTCCTGTCCCATGGCGTAAACATACATCTGCT
Organism: Phormidesmis priestleyi ULC007; assembly: GCF_001895925.1. GTDB lineage: Bacteria > Cyanobacteriota > Cyanobacteriia > Leptolyngbyales > Leptolyngbyaceae > Phormidesmis_A > Phormidesmis_A priestleyi_A. Next base: position 33,173 of record NZ_MPPI01000015.1, read on the forward strand.
GAGGATGGAAGCGATCGACCAACTGCATCCCCTCCCTATAGTTACAACCCCGACCCAGGCGGCTTTGATCCATCGGTCTCGGTAAAGGTGATTTAAACAACGGGCCATAAACCCAGGAAGGCGGTGAGCCGTCGCATTCCATCCCCAGAAAAATGAGATCGACATCTCCGGTGTAATTGTGAATGCGGTCATACAAGACTGGATCGATACTGCAAGAATCTGCCTGTACCAATATGGAATGATCCAACAAGCGCACTAAATAAGTCAGTTTGCTGCGGACTAACAGGTCATGATGCTCTCCCAGAAACGGCAGTCCAACAATCACCCCTCCGGGAATTTCAATCTCGTCCAGTTCTCTGAGTTCAATCACATTCTTGAAGCCGAGATATTTCAGCATCAGCCCCAGAGATGGATCTTGCAGCGCACCTTCACAGTTGCGACCCACGACAATATGACCGACTTTATGCCGCAACTGCATCAATGTTTCCGGCAAACAGTGATCTTGATGGCTATGAGTGATCAGTACATAATCAATCCAGTCGGGTAAATCTTGATAGGTGTACCGGGGAATATCTGAATCATAAGTATAGCTAATGACCGGATCGAACAGAATACTGACCTCCCGCGTCTCAATGAGCAAACAGGCATGACCGAAATACCGAATGCGGACACGATCGCCCGTATACTTTTCCTGACTTGGTGGAGGTGCTTCAGTAAAAAATGATCTGAATAGTTCTGGGTTCGTAATCTCAACGTCTAGCTGACTGCAAATATAGTCATAATCTTGCGGGGTTGACCTCATCTTAAACAGTTCATCCAATCCCGGATGAGCAAACGGAATCGGTAAATGAGCGTAGTTCTCCTGCTTTAGCCTGGGTGTACTGAAAATGAATGGGCGACTGCGATCGTGCTTCACCTGAGACAGTCCCATACTTTGACACGTCACATCGTAAAAGGGGCTGCGGTAGAGCAACTGTTCAAAAAATCTGAATGTAGGATTGTTGTTGAGGTCGTAGCTGAGTTCCACATATCCTTGCAGGATCTCTGGGACTTTGGCGTAAAGCGATTCCAAGCTATACCCCTTGGCATCGCGACTCAAGAGATTTTCCAATTCTTTAACGGCATGGACAAACTCGATTAAGTGTCCGTGGCGTTCCTGCGTGTGTTGCAACAGATCCTTCACTTCATCGACTCTGGAACTATCTAGGGCAATGAAAGGGCCGCTCTGCATGGCTAGGTTTTTCAAAGCCAGGATATGAAGTTGGGGCGAATTGATGTATGAGGTCATGATAGCCAGATGGCGATCGACCAGATTCATCGCCGCTGTAGCCGGGGGGATCAGTAATACCCAAGCCACCCACAAATTGAATAGGGGTTCAACCTGAACATCCTGCCTGAAATACAATTTTGGGTTCGGCATCTACGCTAACCTAGCAACGTCTATATAACCTTGACATCCTCTAGATATCTCTGTTAAGCAGAAACTACTTGTGGCTCCGTTAAGGTAGCTTTTACTTTCGTATATGACTAATTCATCGTTGTTGTAGCTGAGCGAACTTTCGTATTGCTCTCATCAGGACGACGAGTAAAAGCGAAAATCAACCCTATTGGCTTCTGAATGTAAATCAGAAGTAACCTAAAAATATCCGATCTTGTGAAGATAATAACTCATAAGCCGAAGAATCCAGTAATCGTTAGAAGAATCTAATGTAAACCTTGTCCTAGCAACAACCCGCTCTGCAATGAATTGCGGGCGGGATGGCGGGGTACTGAGAATGGTGCCAAACCTCAGTAATGTAACTCTATGTAACGATTTTGTCTATGCGATCGCTGACAATCTTATAGTACTAAGGATTTTCTAATACCTCAGAAGATCTTGTATTCCTGGTCACAACCCACTCTGTAACAAAGTGTGGGCTAACAGAATTAAGCTTTCGTAGGCTGGGTTGAAGCAGGAAACTCAACATTTTTAGAGCGTTGGGTTTCTTACCTCAAACCAATCTACACAGTAGACCTCCTGCACAAATCCGGGAACGCCCCCTAAATCCCCCAGAATGGGGGACTTTGAAACCGCAAGTCTTCTCAAAGTCCCCCAGAATGGGGGATTTAGGGGGCACAAGCCGACCTAAACGGAGCAAGATCTGAGAGAGCTTATATCGAGAATTTTATTCATGCAGGAGGTCTAGTGAATTCATACTCTATAGAAAAGCAGATGAATCAAGAGAGTAGCGAGGATCCAACACTTTACAGAGTAGTTGTGAACCATGAACAGCAGTATTCTATCTGGCCAGTCGATCGCGAAAATGCCCTTGGCTGGACAGATGCAGGTAAAAGTGGTTCCAAAGACGACTGTTTAAGTTATATCAAGGACGTATGGACTGATATGCGACCGCTCAGTCTCCGTCGGCAAATGGAGAAAGCATCTGGGGAATCCTAGTTTTACTTCATGGCACCGACCTTTGACTCCTGGGTAAAATATCTCAAACCCAATCCCCAAGCCAGCCTGCGCCTGTTCTGCTTTACCTTTGCAGGGGGTTGGTCTGCTACATTTCGCACCTGGCCAGATGGCTTACCAGAATATGTCGAGACGTGTGCTATTGAACTGCCTGGACGCGGAACTCGATTAAAGGAGATCCCATTAACCAGTTTTCCACTGCTCGTTGAGGCGATTGCGCTAGTTCTTCCGCCTCATCTAGACAAACCGTTCGCCTTCTTCGGTCACAGTATGGGTGGGCTAATCTGTTTCGAGGTGGCCCGTTTCCTCAACAAACATTACGATCGGGAACCCGTTCACCTGTTCGCTTCCGGTTGTCGATCGCCGCAACTGCCCGCCCTTAAACCGCCTATCCATACGTTGCCAGAAGCCGCATTTTTGGAGGAACTACGTAACCTCAATGGGACTCCCCAGGTGGTTTTGGAGAACGCCGAATTGAGGCAACTATTGTTGCCTGTCTTGCGTGCTGATTTTGCTGTCTTTGAAACCTATACTTACACTACCGATTCACCCCTTAACTGTTCCATTACGGCTCTGGGTGGTTTACACGATCCGGAAGTCAGCGCCGAACAGATGACAGGCTGGCGAGAACAAACTACCGCGTCCTTCTCCCTGCATCTGCTTCCCGGTGATCACTTTTTCCTGCAATCAGCCCAGCCCCTCCTGCTCCAAATCATCTCTCAAAAGCTGCACCAGTTAACGTCGGTACAGAGTTTCAGGTAAAAATCCTCCTTTTTGCAGTTCCTCTACGCTATTCTTGACAGCCTGAATCAAATACTCAATATCTGCATCGGTATGTGCAGTTGACAGAAAACAGTTACGCCCTTCCCAGATGTAAACCCCGTTGAACAGCAGGTGATAAAACAGCAAATCCAGATTACCTGAAAATGAAAAGCGAAACAGGGAGCCAAAATGGATGATACGGATGGGGACATTTTCAGTTTTAAAGTAAGTATTCAACGTTTCCGCGAACTGTGACGTGCGCTGATTTAACTGCTGCGTCAGGCGATCGCCTTGTTGTTTAAGCTGCTGCAGCACCGCCCTGGCAGCGTTCATTGTGATATGGTTTTTGTTGAAGGTTCCGGCGAAAAATGTCTTCTCTGCCTGGGGGTAGGAAGCGTCTCCATACTGCCACACCCCCCCGTCGATCGCATTCATGTAGAGAGCCTTGCCTGCAACAACCCCGATCGGCATTCCACCTCCGACAATTTTGCCGTAAATGGTAATGTCTGCTGCAACCCCAAACCAGGCTTGTGCCCCGCCCGGATGGATGCGGAAGCCTGTAAGAACTTCATCAAAGATCAGCGCTATTCCTGTGCTCTGTGTTAATTGCCTTAATTGCTGTAGAAAGGCTTTGGGTTGTAAATCGGGGCGGCGACTTTGCACGGGTTCAACCAGCACTGCGGCTAGTTCGTGTGCGTGGGCCTGCAAAATATCCAGGGATCTGGGATTGTCGTAATCCAGGACTAGAACGTCTTTAACGGCTTGCGGCGATACTCCTGGCACCATTGGTACAGTATTGATCCCGGCAGTATTGATCCCAGCATTCGATGCTGTCGCCAAAACGCCGTCAAAATGCCCGTGATAAGAATTCGCGAATAGAGCAATCTTGTTGCGACCCGTCACGGTGCGTGCCAGACGGAGGGCTAACATTACGGCTTCTGTTCCGGTGTTGCAGAATGCCGCCCGTTCCATACCCGTCAATTCGCAAATTAGCTGGGCTACTTCTCCGGCCAGATTTGACTGTGGCCCAATTTGTATCCCGTGTTTGATTTGCTGTTCTATAGATGCAGTAATAAAGGGTGGGTTGTGACCAAACAGCAGCACACCAAATCCCATTGTGATGTCAACATACTCGTTGCCATCCACATCCCAAAATTTGCAGCCCTGCGCTCGCTCCCCAATGATCGGATAAAGCATTTCTTTGATCGAAGGCCGAAAACCTGCTACCGATCGACTGTCCGCTAAAACCTGACGATAGGCTTGCGATCGCTGTTTTGATGTTTGAGTACGATGAGTATATTTAACGATGAGTGAATCTAAGTGCTGCTGTTGTTGTGGATTGAGACTTTTAGGTTGCGTTTCTGGCTTGAAATGAGGGGTCGATAAATGAGCGGTGGAGTCTGAGGGGCGATCGCTGAATGGCAAAAATCCATTCTTGGATACTGGCTCCTTCTCGGTTATGAAACTGTTTCCAGAGAGAAGCTGTAACTGTTGAGACATCAATTCAATCTGCTGCTGAATCACCAGTCTTATGTCATCAGGAGTGACTTCTAATTCTCCAGAAACCTGGACATCAAGCATTCCTGGCTTTGTCGGTATAGTCGTTGCGTTCCGTGCGACTGGCTGGGCAGACTGGAATTGAGATTGGTGGAGTTGAGGTTGAAGTGAATTTGTCGCCGCCCAAGTTGGAGGTAAATGTTGGTCAATGTGGGTTGCCAAAGCATCAATGGTTGTCAACTGTTCAAATAGTTGGCGAATCGCAATTTTAATGCCAAATATCTGTTCGATCGTTTGTACAGCATCCATGAGAACAATCGAATCTGCACCCATTTCCAGAAACGCCGCATGAGGTTCTACTTCCGATGGCTGAGATCGCAGTAGTTCTGCAATCGTGGACTGTAAGATCGCCAGAATTCGGTCTTTTTGAGTCATGCTGGGATGTTCAGTGATCTGAGGCTCTGGTCTATTTTCGCCTGATGGTTGTTCATTGAGTTCATTGCTCTGCTTCATAGCTGCATTTGTGTTTTCAAACCAATAACGTTGGCGCTGAAAGGGATAGGTGGGAAGTGACAGCCAATGTCTGGAGTAGCCGCGATCGAATTCAGGCCAGTTAACACCGATCCCCCGGACATATAAAGCAGATAAGCTCTCTAATAAGACTCGCCAATCCTCTTGTCCCGGCGCTAAAGAGGGCAACCAGATTGCTGGAACATCTTGTTGGCAACCTTTGCCTAAACTTGACAGGATCGGTTTCGGGCCAATTTCTACAAATAGTTCACAGCCTTGCTGAAACATTGTGTGGATTCCTGCCGTAAATCTCACGGCAGATCGCGAGTGATGTCGCCAATATTGGCTACCTGGTGGTTGTTCAGGCGACATCATCTGACCCGTTAAGTTGGAAATCAGCGGGATGGCTGGAGCATGAAACGTGATTTGACTCGCAGCTTGTTCAAGGTCGTCCAAAATGGGTTGCATGGCGGGGGAATGGAACGCATGAGAGACATTTAAGGCTCGCGTTGCCACTCCCCTGGACTGCAAGCTCGCCTGCACCCTCTCCAGCGCGGGTCGCGCTCCCGAAATCACCACATGAGCGGGCCCGTTAATTGCGGCGATCCCTAATCCAGACTGGTCGGGCATCAGCTCCTCGACCACGGCAAGCGGCGCAAACACCGCCATCATTCCCCCCGTCTGCGGCAGCGATTGCATTAACCGCGCCCGCGTCGCCACCAACTTCAGGGACTCTGCCAGCGTGAACACCCCCGCCACCGTGGCTGCCACATACTCCCCTAAACTGTGCCCCATCACCACATCCGGTACAATGCCCCAAGAGCGCCACAATTGGCAGAGGGCATACTCTAAAGCAAACAAGGCGGGTTGCGTATAAGCCGTTTGGTCAATCGGCGAGGACGCTCCCGGTCGGGGATAAAGCACCTGTAGCAGGGGCGGGTCGAGGTAAGGTCGGAGCAGGGTGTCGCAGTCCTCCAGCGTTTGCCGAAAAATCGGTTGAGTTTCGTAAAGTTGTCGTCCCATGTGGACATATTGACTGCCCTGCCCTGTAAACAGAAAGGCAATTTTAGGGGGGGAGTTGCCCGGAGACTGAGCGGCTGGGAGGGGTGCCGCTGCAACTGGATAGACCATCAGTTTGTCCACGGCTTCCGCGATCGTTGCTGCGACGATGCTGAGGCGGTAGGGAAAGTGGGAACGACCGCCAGCGGCGGTAAAGCAAACATCACTCAAGGGGAGGTCGGGATGGGATTGCAGATGGTGAGCGTAGCGGTGGGCGAGTTGGAGTAGGGCGTTGGGAGTTTTGGCCGAGAGGGCGAGCAGATGCAGGGGACGCTCCCGCTCCCTTTCCCCCGGTTCTGGAGCGGTGGGCGAGTCGGGAGGGGCGGCTTCCAGGATGAGATGGGCGTTGGTGCCACTAAACCCAAAGGAACTGACTCCTGCCAAGCGTTTCTGACCACCCGGCCAGGGCCTGGCGGCGGTGGGGACAAGCATCGGGAGTTGCTCCCAATTAACGTGCGGGTTGGGCTGAGAGAAGTGGAGGTGAGGGGGAATTTCTTGATGTTGCAGCGAGAGCACGACTTTGATTAATCCGGCAATCCCGGCTGCGGCTTCCAAGTGCCCAATGTTCGTTTTGACTGAGCCAATCACCAAGGGTTGCTCTGGGGAACAGTGTTTGCCAAACACCTCAGCCAATGCCTCTATCTCAATGGGATCGCCCAAGGAGGTTCCAGTTCCATGAGCCTCAATGTAGCCGATTTGCGCTGGCTCAACTCCCCCATTGGCGAGAGCCTGACGAATTACCGCGACCTGAGATGGTCCATTGGGAACAGTTAAGCCACCACTTGGCCCATCCTGGTTCACCGCCGATCCGCGAATTAAGGCCAGAATTTTGTCGCCGTCCGCGATCGCATCTGAGAGGCGCTTCAGGACAACTACACCACACCCTTCGCCTCGGACGTAGCCGTCTGCTTGAGCGTCAAACGTTTTACAGCGACCATCCGCCGCCATCATTCTAGCTTTGGAAAAATTGATGCTCGGTTCTGGCGAGAGGATCAGGTTTACGCCAGCAGCTAGGGCCAAACTGCACTCTCGCAGGCGCAAACTCTGACAGGCTAGATGGACGGATACCAGGGAAGCCGAACAAGCCGTATCTACACACAGGCATGGGCCCGTTAACCCCAAGCTATAGGACAAACGTCCAGCCGCCACGCTAAGAGAGTTACCCGTACCAAAGTAGGCATCGATATGCGTGGCATCACCCGCTTGCCAGAGGACTTTCGTGTAGTCACTGGTGCTCATGCCCACAAATACGCCCGTGGAACTGTTGAATAACTTGTCAGGAACCTGATTGGCGTGTTCCAGGGCTTCCCAACTGACTTCCAGAAGCAGGCGTTGCTGCGGGTCTAGACTGATCGCTTCTCGTGGGGAGATATGGAAAAATTTGGCATCAAAGGCATCTACCTGAGGCAAAAAACCCCCGTAGCGAGTAGACATCTTGCCGGGAGCCTCTGGATTGGGGTCATAGTAGGCGTTGATGTCCCAACGGTCTGGAGGAACTTCGCGAATCGCATCTACCCCATTTCGCAGCAGTTGCCAGAAAGCATTTGGGGTATCAGCCCCCGGAAACCTGCTGCCTAAACCCACGATCGCGATCGCTTCAGTCTTGGCCTGTTCTAAAGCCTGGAGCTTGGATTGCAGTTTTTCCAGTTTCAGCAGGGCATTTTCCATTAACGCCCGATAGTCTATGCCTGTTGAGCTTTGGCTCATGTTCACCTCGTTTAATCCAAACTTGCCAATTTTTTAGCCAATAAGTCTGCGAGTTCTTCTTGAGACAGTTCTTTCAAAGTTGCTGATAACTCCGTGTCCTCTGCAAGGGGGGGTGATTCCGGGCTGAGTGGCGGGGAAAGCTCCAGGGACAGGACATCCTCCAAATACTCGACTAGCGCTTCCACGGTGGGGTAATCAAAGATCAACGTTGAGCGCAAAGATTTGCCCAGATCGCGTTCAAAGCAATTTTTTAATTCAACCGCGACGAGCGAGTCCAGACCCAGATCAAATAATCGTTGGCGCGGCTCTATTTGCTCCCATGACTTTAACCCAACAACCCTGGCAATTTGAGAACGAATATACGTCATCAATAGAATTTTGCGTTCTTTGAAGGGAGCGTCCTTTAACTGCTGGAGGAATTCGGGTTGCTGCGCCTGGGATTGGTCAGAAGCAGCAGTGCAATGCTCCAGAAGCGGTAAATCCAGCCCTTGAGGAAGTTGCTTGAGAAACTTCGCCCAATTCACAGATAAGACCCCTACCTGAGTTGCAGGGTGTTCCAGCAACTGGGCAAGCACTTGCAATCCTTGCTCAGGCTTGATGGCACTGATCCCCAAAGCTGCCCAGCGATCGCGATCGCGAGGCGTCATTTCCTCTGCCATCCCAGCCGTTGCCCAAGGGCCCCAATTGATGCTCAAGCCTGGTAGTCCTAATGCTCGACGGTAATGCATTAAGGCATCCATAAAGGCGTTGGCTGCGGCATAGTTGCCCTGTCCCGGTGAGCCAAGCAGGGCAGCGCTGGACGAAAAACAGATAAAACAGTCTAAGGGCAGTTCCTGGGTCAATACATGCAGATTCCAGGCTCCTGTGATCTTGGGTGCCATCACCGAGCTAAAGCGTTCCCAGGTTTGACTGAGCAATACTCCATCTGCCAAAACTCCCGCCGCATGGATGATTCCTCGCAGGGGTGGCATGGATGCCTGCACCTCCGTCAAAACGCGGGACACCTCGTCCCGGATAGCCACATCCGCCTTGCAGATTTTGACATTGGCTCCAGCCTGCTGTAATTCAGCGATCGTAGCCTGGGCTGCCTGAGATGCCGCCTGCCGCCCCATTAAGACCAGATGGCGGACTCGTCGCTCTACTACTAACCAGCGAGCTACCTGCAAACCCAGAGCACCTAACCCACCTGTAATTAAATAGCTGCCCTCCCCCTGCCTTGCTTGCGGCATGGAAATCACGACTTTGCCCACGTGCTTGGCCGTTTGCATATAACGAAAGGCATCGACCACCTGATGAATCGGAAATGCTTTGTAATTTAACGGCTTGAGAGTACCGTGCTTGAACTCCTCCATCAATTCCTCAAGCATCGAGGCAATTAAACCAGGATTCTGTAGAGAGAGTTCTAATAAGTCGAAGGCAAAATAGGACGCATCAGGTCTTTGGGACTGCACCTGGGTTTGATCCCAAATGCCGATTTTGCCAATTTCGACAAATCGCCCTCCTTGCCCTAAAACCTCAAGGCTCTTGGGAATGAACTCCCCATTCAGGCTATTAAGAACAATGTCCAACCCTTGTCCGTCAGTGGCTGTCATGACTGCTTCAGCAAAGTCCAGGGTGCGGGAGTTCATTACCTGGGTTACCCCAGTTGATTTGAGAAATTCCCACTTGCTGGGGCTGGCTGTAGCAAAAATTTCTGCCCCCACCCGTTGAGCTAACTGGACTGCGGCCTGTCCAACCCCGCCAGCCGCCGCGTGAATCAAGATTCTGTCTCCGGGTTGCATTTTAGCTTGGTAATGCAAGCCATAGTAAGCCGTTAAGAAGGGGGTCAAAATCGTAGCTGCGGCTGCAAAACTCAGGTCTGGGGGTTTGGGAACAACAAAATCTGCTTTGACGGTGACAAAACTACTCAGACTGCCCAGGGCCATGACAGCCATCACTTCATCACCCACTTGAAACCTGGAAACCTGTTTGCCCACGGCCACAACCCTGCCCGCACACTCCCCGCCAAAGGGAATGTCGATCGCCGCATCAATCCCTTGCTGCTGCGTATAGGCTTGGAGCAGTCCGAGGGCATTGAGGACATCTCTAAAGTTCAGTCCACAGGCGCAAACTTCAATTTCCACCTCCTCTGGTTCCGGGGCGCGGCGGGTCATCGGTGCCAAGGTGAGATTTTCCAGAAGTCCGTAACTGGTTATTTTGACCTGGAAGGGTTCAGTCGGAAACTCCAGCATTTTTGCTTGACGTTCACCCGCGCCCGATCGAGACCTAACCAGTCTAGGAACATAGCGAACTCCCTGTCTGTAGGCAATCTGGTCTTCTCGATCGGGCGATCGTAATTCTTCCAACAGGGTCAGAACTTCAGTTTGATCTACCGCTGGGTCTAAATCGAGTCGCACACACCGCAGATCAGAATGTTCCAGGGCAATGACGCGCCCCAGCCCCCAGAGAGGCGCTTGCTGAATGTGCGGGAGCTGGCTTTCCCCGATCGGTTGAGTTCCCCTGGTCACTAACCATAAGCGGGGGATCACGGCGGGGTTCGTTTGGACAAGACTTTGCAATAAATGCAAAACACTGCCACAGCTTTGTGCTTGCGCGTCCTCTAAGCTTGCCAGGGTGATGTCTGGTAACGAGTCCTCTAGGCTCCACAGAAAAATCACGCCGCTATAGAACTGTGAGTGATCGTCCTGGCTATCCAGCAGCAATTGCTGAAAATCTGCCGGGTTGGTCGGATTAATTTGATACTCGTCTGCGGCTAATCTGGCATACCCTAGACCAGGGGACACTAAGACACAGCGATCGCCCTTATCCCTGAGGTAGGTAGCCAGCGTCCTGCCGATTTCTCCTGGGTCAACAAACAGCAGCCAATGACTCAATTGTCCGGATGGTAAGGGCGGGTGTTTGGCACTGCGCTCCTGAACCTGCCAAGTGGTTTCATACAACCAGTGGCTCAGGTCTTCTTGCTGAAGAACTTGTTGCAAGGCTTGACGAGTGATACTTCGGAGGGTTAAGCCCTCTAACTGGGCCACCATATTGCCGCTCTCATCCAACAGTTGGACTGTAGCCGTTACGGTCTTTTGCTGCCAGCCCTCAACCTGGCAGATCTTCAGTTGAGTCCACAAATGGGTGCTGGGACGACGATACAACTGTAAGCGCTCTACCCCCACTGGAATATAGACGGCTTGTTGGTCAGCCTCAGCCAGAGCTGTGCCTACGACCTGGAAACAGGCATCCAACAATATTGGGTGCAGTTTGTAGGCTTCTGCCTCTAAAATCAAGGGTTCTGGTAAGCGAATTTGCGCCAATGCTTGTCCTGGATGCCGCCAGAGCTTATCAATGGCCTGGAAACTGGTACCATAATCGACTCCCTGCTGGCGTAACTGCTGGTAATACTGGTTTGTAGATACGGCTTCCGTATATTGGGCCTGTAAGGCCGCTAAATTCACTTGAGGGGGTGAGTTTTTGGGGTCTTCAACCAGGTTGCCAAAAGCATGGAGTGCCCAGTAGGACTCAGAATTGTTTTCGTCAACATTGAGGCTATAAACCTGCCAGGAAAATGTCTTTGAGTTTTCTGTCTTTGAGTCTTCGGGTTTCAGAACTACGTGGAGGGTTTTGTCGGCATCGCCTAGCATCAGAGCCTGCTGAATGACGGTTTCCTGTAGCCTCAAGTTGTTCGAGTTGCAAACCACAGCCCCAGCCGCTAGTGCCATTTCTAGATAAGCCGTGGCTGGCAAAATTACTTGCTGGTAAAGGCGATGATGTGCAAGATAGGCAGGAGAATCTTGACTAAGGGTAGACTCAAAACGAATCTCTTCAGTGCCGGGTAAATGCAACCGTTGCCCCAACAGAGGATGCAGGCGGGGAGCAGTACTGCTTGCCCGGAATGAAGATGGATTGGCTCCGGGTGTAGCTGTCTTCACCCAATAGCGCTCTCGCTGAAACGGATAGGTGGGCAAGGCAACTCGACGACGGGGACAGTCTTGATCAAAACCAGACCAGTCTACCTTGGCTCCACACCGATACAACTCTCCCAAACTTTGTAGCAACGGTTGCCAGTCTGCTTGACCGAAATGCAGGCTGGGCAACCAAACTCCAACTGCTGCTGGCAAGCAATGCCGAGCCATTTCTAAGAGGATAGGCTTGGGGCCGATCTCGACAAAGATTTCAATTCCTTGCTGATACAGCGTGTCTATACTGCGAGCAAATTGGACAGATTGCCGCAAATGAGCAACCCAATATTCAGGAGTGGCGATCGCTGACGTTGCCACTTCTCCCGTCACATTAGAGATTAAGCGGATTTGTGGCTGGGCATAGGTTACTGCTTTGGCAGCTTGTTCAAGGTCGTCCAAAATGGGTTGCATGGCGGGGGAATGGAACGCATGAGAGACATTTAAGGCTCGCGTTGCCACTCCCCTGGACTGCAAGCTCGCCTGCACCCTCTCCAGCGCGGGTCGCGCTCCCGAAATCACCACATGAGCGGGCCCGTTAATTGCGGCGATCCCTAATCCAGACTGGTCGGGCATCAGCTCCTCGACCACGGCAAGCGGCGCAAACACCGCCATCATTCCCCCCGTCTGCGGCAGCGATTGCATTAACCGCGCCCGCGTCGCCACCAACTTCAGGGACTCTGCCAGCGTGAACACCCCCGCCACCGTGGCTGCCACATACTCCCCTAAACTGTGCCCCATCACCACATCCGGTACAATGCCCCAAGAGCGCCACAATTGGCAGAGGGCATACTCTAAAGCAAACAAGGCGGGTTGCGTATAAGCCGTTTGGTCAATCGGCGAGGACGCTCCCGGTCGGGGATAAAGCACCTGTAGCAGGGGCGGGTCGAGGTAAGGTCGGAGCAGGGTGTCGCAGTCCTCCAGCGTTTGCCGAAAAATCGGTTGAGTTTCGTAAAGTTGTCGTCCCATGTGGACATATTGACTGCCCTGCCCTGTAAACAGAAAGGCAATTTTAGGGGGGGAGTTGCCCGGAGACTGAGCGGCTGGGAGGGGTGCCGCTGCAACTGGATAGACCATCAGTTTGTCCACGGCTTCCGCGATCGTTGCTGCGACGATGCTGAGGCGGTAGGGAAAGTGGGAACGACCGCCAGCGGCGGTAAAGCAAACATCACTCAAGGGGAGGTCGGGATGGGATTGCAGATGGTGAGCGTAGCGGTGGGCGAGTTGGAGTAGGGCGTTGGGAGTTTTGGCCGAGAGGGCGAGCAGATGCAGGGGACGCTCCCGCTCCCTTTCCCCCGGTTCTGGAGCGGTGGGCGAGTCGGGAGGGGCGGCTTCCAGGATGAGATGGGCGTTGGTGCCACTAAACCCAAAGGAACTGACTCCTGCCAAGCGTTTCTGACCACCCGGCCAGGGCCTGGCGGCGGTGGGGACAAGCATCGGGAGTTGCTCCCAATTAACGTGCGGGTTGGGCTGAGAGAAGTGGAGGTGAGGGGGAATTTCTTGATGTTGCAGCGAGAGCACGACTTTGATTAATCCGGCAATCCCGGCTGCGGCTTCCAGGTGCCCAATGTTCGTTTTGACTGAGCCAATCACCAACGGGTTTGCTTGAGAACGCCCTTTCCCCAAAACAGTGTCTAAAGCCCTGATTTCGATCGGATCGCCTAAAGCGGTTCCAGTGCCGTGAACCTCTACGTAGCTTATTTGTAATGGGTCTACCTTGGCTTTCGCTAGAGCCTGGGAAATCAGTGCTTGCTGCGCCTGTTTATTCGGAACGGTGAGACCGCTACTGTGACCATCATGGTTAACGGCTGACCCACGGATCACCGCCAAAATGCGATCGCTATTGGCCACCGCATCGGACAACCGTTTGAGTACTAGCATCCCACATCCTTCGCCCCGACCATACCCATCGGCGGAGGCATCGAAGGTCTTGCAGCGCCCATCCGGAGAGAGTACCCGCGCTCTGGACAGAAAAATAGTAACCTCCGGTGACAGGATTAAGTGAACCCCACCCGCCAGAGCTAAGTCGCACTCTCCAGCCCGCAAACTTTGACACGCTAAATGGACACTTACGAGCGAAGCGGAACAAGCGGTATCGATGGCTAAGTTAGGGCCTTGCAAACCCAGAATATACGACAGCCGACCTGCTGCAAATGCAAACCCATTGCCCGTCCCAGCGTATGGATCAATGTTTTCATAATGACCGGAAAACATCTGTAACTGGGCGTAATCATTCTGTCCGATCCCCACAAAAACACCCGTTTTGCTGCCAGTCAATTGGTTCGGGGCTTGTCCGGCATCTTCTAGGGCTTCCCAACTCACTTCTAATAGCAGGCGCTGCTGGGGATCTAGGCTGGCCGCTTCGCGAGGAGAAATCCCAAAAAACTGGGCATCAAATTGGTCTACCTGGGGAAGAAATCCACCATAACGAGTGTAAATTTTTCCTGGCGCGTCGGGATTTGGATCATAATAGGCATCGGTATGCCAGCGGGTCTTTGGGATCAGATCGATCGCATCCACGCCATCCCGCAATTGCTGCCAGAACGCCTCTGGATGATCGGCAGAACCAGGGAACCGACAGCCCATTCCAATAATCGCGATCGGCTCGTGTTGAGCATATTCAACAGCTTCCAGTTTGGCGGCGGCTTCATCGAGGGCAAGCAGGAGCCGTTGCTTGATAGAAACTTGATTCATGGGTTCAGAAAAATCGCTCATGTTATTTTCCCCTTAGCAGCTTTTCCAGTTTTTCCAGCCGCTCTGTAATTGAGGCATCAATATCCTCTTCTGTGAGTACGTCTACCCTCGATCGGGCGGTTGGTTTGGTTTTCGCCTTGGGCAATTGAGTGATATCTGACCCTGACGGCACGATTCGGGGTTGAGGTTCTGCTGCGGCTAATTGAACCGGATCTGCTGATCCAGTAGCCTCCCGTCGGAGGATGTCGTTTAGCAGATGCTCCACCAAATCCTGGATGGTTGCAAACTCAAACATTAAGGTTGCAGGCAACGAAGTACCCAAATGAGTATCTAAGCGGTTTTTTAGTTCCAGTACCATCAACGAGTCCATCCCCATATCAAAGAATCCCTGCTGTGGATCGGGCAGGTGTGGCGATCTCAGACCCATGATTTTGGCAACTTCCTGCTGGATATAGGCGATTAACAGGGGTTGACGATCGCAGATAGGAACGGTTTCCAGCTCCTGTAAAATCGTATGCTGCTGTGCTGACGCATTCTCCTCTGGACTGGTCACTTCATTCAGCAAGTGGGTCAGTAATGGTATTTGCTCGGCGGTAACCTGCTGCTTCAGCCGTGACCAATCCACTGAAAACACACCCATCTGAGCTATCCCCTGCTGTCCTAGCAGGTTTGTCAACGCCTGCAATCCCTGCTCCCAACTGAACCGATTCATGCCCAAAACAGCCAGACGATTTTGATAACGATCATCTAAGTTGACCACCATTCCTGTATCCGCCCACAGTCCCCAGTTCAGACTCAAACCAGGAAGCCCTTGCCTTTGTCGATAATGGGCCAAGCTATCCAGAAATGCATTGGCAGCAGCATAATTACTTTGACCTGCCGCGCCCAGTAGCGAACTCACGGAGGAGAAACAAACAAAAAAGTCTAACGGCAAACGCTGGGTGAGGGTGTGTAAATTCCAGGCACCCTGAACCTTGGGATTCATTACTTTGGCGAACCGTTCCCAGTCTTGTTGCAGCAGGATTCCATCCTCCAAAACACCTGCCGCATGAATAATGCCCTTCAGGGGTGGCATTGAGGCATTGAGTCTGTCAAAGACCCTGAGCATCTCTGTGTGGTTCGATACATCAGCCTGCGTAACCAGAATTTGAGCTTCCCCCTGCTCCAGATCCGCGATCGCAGCTTGAGTTGGGGCCGATGCGGGCCGACGGCTCAGTAAAATCAAGTGCCGAACGCCCTGCTTAACCATCCACCGAGCGACCTGCAATCCCAAAGCTCCTAAACCCCCCGTAATTAGATAGGTCGCATCGGGTCTTAGCGGCACGGCTGCTGCTGGCAACTCGCCTTTGTTGATTAAACGTGCCACATAACGGTGTCCCGATCGCCAAGCAATCTGGTCTTCACCCTCCGCAGCACAAATTTCTGTAAGCAGCATCCTTGCTGCATCTGGTTGCGTTGCGTCTAACGCTAAATCGCACAGCCCCCCCCACAATTGCGGGTGTTCTAAGGCGATGACTTTACCCAATCCCCATATAGGAGCTTGAGCAACGGCTGGAGAACCAGGTTGAGATTCCACAAACTGAGCGCCCTGCGTGACCAACCACAATCGCGGTAAGACCGACCCGTTACGCTTAACGATCGCCTGCACTAAATGCAAGATGCTAGCACAACCCAAAATTTGCACCTGCTCCAGAGCGGCAAGATTTAACTCCGGCGTTTGTTCTAATCCAACACTCCATAGATGAACCACTCCCTTCAACGGGAGGGCATTGATGAGGTCAACGTCCCGTAACAGTTGTTGAAAATTCTCAGGATCGACTGGATTGACGCTGTAAACTCCAGGTTGCTGACAGGTATAAGCATCGCCGGGATAGACAACAAAACACGTTTGTCCCTGGGAGTGTAAAATTTCTATCAGGGCATCTCCTATACCACTAGAGTCAGCGAAAATCAGCCAACTACTAGGCTTACTGTCCAGAGTAGCCGTTATATCTAGGTTTTGCTGGCGGGGTTTTGGTTGCCACTGGATTTCATACAGTCCAACGACTGAAGGTTGAACTTTTTCCGGTAATGCAGGCTGGGCTGTGTGCGGACTACTGTCTGTCGTTTCAATCCAATACCGTTGGCGCTGAAATGGATATGTTGGTACTTTTAGAGGACGACGGGCATATTCCTGGTCAAAGCCAAACCAGTCTACCTGCACCCCGCGAATGTGTAACTCCGCTAAACTTCGGAGCATTTGTTGCCAATCGTCTTTTCCCGGACGCAAACTGGGCAACCACACCATTGCTCCAGACTCCAAGCACTGCTGACCCATTTCCAACAAAGTCGGCTGAGGACCAATCTCCACAAATAACTCATACCCTAGCTGAACCAGGGTTTCCATACTCGTGGCAAATTTGACCGATCGCAACAGATGACGGCTCCAATAGTCAGGAGTCGCAATATCCTCCGTGGCGAGTTGCCCAGTGACATTAGAGACTAAGTTCATTTTCGCTGGAGAGTAAGTTACAGTTGCGGCGACTTGCTCAAACTCTGCCAGTATGGGCTGCATTAACGGAGAGTGGAACTTCACCACTATTTCTCCATCTTGAGGCAGGTTTTGCATTAAACGACCTCTTGCAGCAATTAGCTTCAGTCCATCTTCTAAGCTGAACACTCCCGCTACACAAGCTGCGACATATTCCCCCACACTCTGACCTATGACGATACCCGGTTCGATGCCCCAGGATTTCCACACCTTAACCAGGGCGTATTCAATGGCAAATAGGGCGGGTTGGGTGTAAGCGGTTGCATCGAGTAATGGCGCGGATTGTGAGTTGGGAATGTGGGGATCTGGATATAGAACTTCGAGCAGGGGGAGGTTCAGATAGGGATGTAAAAGGGTCGCGCATTCGTCTAGAGTTTGCCGAAAAATCGGTTGAGTTTCGTAAAGTTGCCGTCCCATCTCGACATACTGTGACCCCTGACCTGTGAATAAAAATACTGGCTTTGGAGGTTTCCGACTGCGAAAAACGTGACTGACTACAGATTCAGTAGGTATGCTGCTGACAAAAGCTGCTAACTGTCTCCGTAACGACCCGGTAGAGTCTGCAACTATAGCTAGACGATGATTAAACTGCGATCGCCGAGTATTGGCTGTAAAACAAATATCTGCGATCTCGGTCTGGGGTTGGTTTGCCAAAAACTCCTGATAGCGTTGGGCGAGCGATCGCAAAGCCGCTTCACTCTTGGCAGATAGGGTTAGCACATGCCAGGGACGTTCGATCGCTGCGAGATTTTGCCGCTTGAACGCCAATTGCTCCGGGCTAGACCTATCCCCAGCCCTACTATCCGGTGCTGCTTCCATAACGATATGGGCATTCGTCCCGCCAAAGCCAAAGGAACTGACTCCAGCCGCTAGAGTGCCACCATTCCCAGCCGTCCAGAGCGACAGTTGCTCCTGCACCCGTAACCGCAACTTTTCAAAATTAATGTAGGGATTGGGTTGCTGAAAATGCAAGCTGGGCGGAATCTGGCGGTGTTTGAGTGACAGAGCCACTTTAATCAACCCGGCAATCCCTGCCGCTGCTTCCAAGTGACCAATATTGCTTTTCACCGAACCGACGGCACAGTAGCTTCCAGGACGACGATTCTTGGACAATACTTTTCCCAAGGCTTTCAGCTCCATCGGGTCGCCTAACTTCGTCCCCGTGCCATGTGCTTCTATATAGCTAACCTGCTCTGGAGAAACCCCCGATCGGCGATAGGCTGACCGCAGCACAGCTTCCTGGGCGTGGGGGTTAGGAGCGGTCAGACCGTTGCTGCGCCCATCCTGGTTGATGGCGCTGCCTCGAATCACTGCGTAAATGGTATCACCATCCGCGATCGCCTGAGATAAGGGCTTCAAGACCACCATCCCTGCCCCCTCACCCCGGACGTAACCGTTTGCACGGGCATCAAAGACTTTGCAAAGTCCATCGTCCGCCATGAATCCCCCTTGGGAGAAGCTGACCGTAACCCACGGCGATAACATGATATGCACACCCCCAGCCAGTGCCATGCTGGATTCCCCATTCCACAAGCTCTGACAAGCGAGGTGAACGGACACCAGGGAAGAGGAACAGGCCGTATCAATGGCCATACTGGGCCCAGTAAAATCAAACACGTAGGAGATCCGGTGGGCGGCGATGCAGTTATTGTTGCCTGTGGCGGCGTAGGCATCAACGTTACGAGGATTTCTCATTAGCAACTCGTAGTAGTCGTAACTCGAAATGCCAACGAAAACACCAATTTCTGACCCGGCCAGACGCTCTGGAACTTGTCCGGCATCTTCCAGTGCTTCCCAAGTCACCTCCAATAAAAGTCGCTGTTTGGGATCCATACTCACCGCTTCACGGGGAGCGATACCAAAAAACTCAGGTTCAAACTGATCCACCTGATCCAAAAAACCACCCCAACGGGTATTCATTTTGTCCGGCGTGGCGGGGTTGGGATCGTAGAAGGCGTTGATATCCCAGCGATCGAGCGGTACTTCCGTAATAGCGCTCACCCCATCTTGCAGGAGTTGCCAGAAAGCGTCCGGGTCGTTGGCACCAGGAAACCGACATCCGATTCCAATAATTGCAATGGGTTCAAAGTCCGTTGCCATTTTTTCCTTCTTAATATATTTATTTCCAAGGCTGTTGATGGGGTGGTGTCCGGGCGGGTTTAGTCAGAGTCTCCAATACTCAACTACTGATAGACAAAACCCGCCCCTTGTATTGAGGGGAAGATAAGACAAAGACTTGACCACCGGGATGTAAAACAGTATCTACGATTTACGGTATAAGCTTGTCTGGAAATTGCCTAAGTTCTAAAAGTCACCGGGAGCGCTTTCAAGCCCCGTAAAGCAATATTCTTTCTCCACTCTAGGGTGTTGGTTTGTAGCTGCAAGTCGGGTAAGCGTTGTAACAGGGTGTTGATGGCAATTTGACCTTCAACTCGTGCTAGTGCCGCGCCCAAACAATAGTGAATGCCATCAGCAAAGGACAGGTGATTGTTATCACTGCGGTTCAGCAAGAGGCGATCGCAGTCAGGAAATTGGGCGGGATCTCGATTGGCCGCTCCCAGATAAAGAATCACCTGTTCGCCAGCCGCAATTTTATGGCCATCGATTTCCACATCTTCCAGCGCGATGCGGGCAATTCGCTGAATTGGGCTATCGTAGCGCAGCAGTTCTTCTACCGCACTAGCAATCATTGTGGGTTCCTGTTTGAGTAACTCCATCTGTGCAGGATGGCGGAGCAACGCCAGCATACCATTCCCAATCAGATTGACGGTGGTTTCTTCGCCTGTGGCAAACAACAACATACAAACCGTTAACAGTTCATCATTACTGAGTCGATCGCCTTCATCTCTAGCCACGATTAGAGAGCTGATCAGGTCAGATTGCGGTTGCTTTTCCCGCTCTGCAATCAACTCGCGAAAGCAGTTGGAAAACTTTTGGATGATCTGATTCATATAAACCAGAGTCTCCAGAGAATTAAATGGATCCAGGATGCCAGACAGGTCATTCGCCCACTGATACACCTGGTCTTGAATGTCCTCTGGTATCCCCAGCAGGGTGGAGATCACGCGCACAGGTACGGGGCGTGCCAGATCGGAAATAATGTCCATGCGCCCTGTTTTCTGAACAGTGCCGATTAACTGATCTACAATATCTTGCGTTTGGGGACGCAGGCGTTCTACCACGCTGGGAGAAAAGGCTTGACCAACTAACTTTCGCAGCCTGGTGTGGTCAGGTGGCTCCAGAGATAATAACCATGTATTGGTGGCGCGTACTAGTGCGTTAAGATTTTGATTTTGATGTTTGAGGTACTGATTCTTATCATTGAGGCGTTGGGGTAGATTGTCACTGCGAAACCGAGGATCGCGCAAAACGGCCTTGACATCCGCATAGCGGGTTAGTCCCCATGATCCAAAAAAGTGCCGATGGATGGGGTCGTAGGAGCGAAGGCGGTGGTAAGCCGGATAAGGATTGGTGTGAAACTCAAGATCAAACGGATTGAACTTGAATGCTTTTGTTGTTTCTGGTTTTTTAGTGTTGCCAGAATCGACAATCTCTTGATTTGTATTTGAAATTGGCTCCATGTTCAACTCTCTCTTTTAAGTATCGGCATCACCTGATTGAGTATCTTCTGGTTGTAAATAACGGCATTCTTGCGATAGGTATTGGACAACGGCTTTGATGCTAGGGTATTCCCAGAATAGAGTGGGGTCAAGTTCTAGATTCAACCATTGAGCCAATTCACCTGTGGCACTAACAGCGACCGAGGAATCCATTCCGTAGTTCGCAAATGGTTCATTAATATTAATCTCATTCGATGGTACTTTCAGGTATAAAGCGAGATAAGCGATTAGCCAATTTTCTATCTCGTCAGGTGTGGACGTTGGAGTTAAAGTTTGATCGATCGCTGCCAACCCCTGCTTCTCAGAGGGACCTTGCTCCTGCAGCGGGTTTACTTGTGCCTGTTGTTCTAAATTGATGTCCTGGGGCATTGCAGTCCAATGACCAACCACATCCAAACTGCCATCCCAAAAACCAGCCTGACAAGCATGACGTTTAATTTTACCGCTGGACGTTTTGGGAATGCTGGCGGTCTTGAGTAATGCCACGGTGTAGACTTGCAGGTCGTGGTGCTTCGATACGGCCTGCCGGATCGCTGTAGCCACAGATTGGACATCCAACTGGCGCAGATAATTCCGCTCGACCTCACACGCGATCGCTAACTGCTCAACCCCATCGACTTCGACTAAAATCGCTGCTCCACAACCGGAGCGCAGGGCTGGATGACTTTGAGTGGCTGTCAGTTCAATGTCTTGCGGATAATGGTTGCACCCCCGAATAATGATCAAGTCTTTCAAGCGTCCGGTGACAAACAACTCACCGTCCTGTACAAATCCCAGATCCCCTGTACGCAGAAAGGGTTCGTTGCCGCTATCGTTCAGGTAGGCTCGAAACGTGGCTTCCGTGTTCTCGGGTTGTTTCCAATAGCCAAGTGCCACAGAAGAGCTGGAGACCCAAATTTCTCCAACCTTGCCAGCGTGACAGGGGATGAAGGTTTCTGGGTCAACGATCTCAATTTTTTGGTCTAACCAACTGCGACCACAACTCACGATCGCCTGAGCAGTGTTGTACTCCTCACCCACAACGACCACCTGATTTTGTTCTAAGGCGGCTTTGTCAACCTGGCAAATCAAGGGTGGGTCTGCTTTCAAACCGCCCGATATGATTAATGTTGTCTCCGCCATGCCATAGCAGGGGTAAAATGCCTCTCGGCGAAAGCCACACTCCGCAAACGTGTGAGCAAAATGATCTAACGTTTCAGCCCGGATCGGTTCCGCCCCTGTAAACGCGACATCCCAACGGCTCAAATCCAGCGTTGCCCGTTGTTCAGGAGTAACTTGGCGGCAGGCAAGGTCATAAGCAAAGTTTGGGCCACCACTGGTCGTAGCCTGATACCGGGAAATCGCTTCTAACCAGCGTAAGGGTTTCTGGAGAAAGGCGAAAGGGGACATCAGCACGACGGGGAAACCACCAAAAAGGGGCTGTAAAATGCCGCCAATCAGCCCCATATCGTGATAAGGCGGTAACCAGATGACCCCTCGGCTATGGGGGGCATGCTCAAAACACTGATGAATTAATGTCAAATTTTGCAGCAAATTTTCATGGCTGACCATCACGCCCCTGGGAGTTCCCGTAGAACCGGAAGTGTACTGGAGAAAAGCCAGGTCGCTCCCGGAGACCATCGGCTCCTGCCACTCTGAAGCCAGATGGCTGGCGATGAGATCGGTGGGCAACCAGTGCAAAGCCGCCAATTCTGGATTTTGGGCAATTTGATTGTCCATCTTGCCTAACTCAGCTGTCGTAGTCAGTACTACCGTCGCCTGAGCATCGGCAACAATGGACTGTAGCCTGGACTGATTTTGATTGCGTCTGGGTGGATAAGCAGGAACTGCCACCACAGAGGCATACAAACACCCAAAAAACGCCGCAATGTAGTCTAGACCGGACTGATAAACCAGTATCGCTCGATCTCCTGGGGCGACTAGGGATTGCAGCGATGCCGCGATCGCTCGTGCTTGTTGATCCAATTCTCCACAGGTCAGCCTGAAAGATTCTGTTTCTCCGTCCTGAAGAAAGGTATAAAGGGTCTGGTCGGCTTGGTATAAAGCTCGATGCCGCAGCAGCTCGATTAACGTTAAACCCTTAGCCAAAGTATCTGGGAAATGCTCTAAGAAATTATGCACTGTATCGTCCCTCTGTGCTGAAAGCGAAGGTTTTCGAGTTGCTTCACCAAATCTCGTGGTCTAGTCAAAGGTCAGGGGAAATTTGTCTCTCAATAATTCATCTCTCAACCAAATTCATTCCCTCCATCGTATGCAACGCCAAGACGCAATGCCAGGATGCAACGCCTTTATTTTATGTTTAATGATCAATAGTCCGGGTGCGATTCGTTGAGGGATGAAATACGGTATCCAGTCCGTCCATAATCACTCCAGCCAAGACTCCTAAGTCTAGCTGAACTTCCCGCTTGATGTCGGTGCAAGCCCTACCCTTCAAACTCAGAAGTAACTCCTGATCTGCCTACAGCGAACAAGCTCGATTCTTGCGGGCTAAAGCTGGGAGGGCGCAATCAGACAACAGTTATGGGTTGACGCTGGCGCTAACAGGGGGGTTCCTACGATGAAATCAGATTCTGAAAAAGCGACCGAATTGTGAGCAAGGCATAACCACAAAACCTTGACTTTGCCAGAGATTGTATCCCGCCGTGTCTCCGGAGGAAACCTGTAAGAGTCAGAGGTTCTGGCGGTTGAATTGAATCCATCTAAGGGAACGGGCAATCGAGCAGGAGGAACGAAGACGACAATTACTGGGGGGACAGGATTTGTAATTGACGCGATCGGTCAATTTAATTGACGCGCAACACCCGCCTTTTAAGGCGCAGATATATATGATAAATTGCTTTATATAGCAAGCCGATGTGAATTGTGAAACCTGGAATCACCCTAAACTTAGGAGCTAGGGGCACGATTAATCTTACGTTTCACAACTCACTTAGGATTGCTATAGCAGTACGAGAAAAGGTCAAGACATCAATCTCCGCTGTTCCTTTACCTCTCAAGGGGCTTTGTGTCCTCGCCTATTCATCCGTTGCCATATTTGCAAAGCTACTCAGCAAGAGGAACAGTCATGACAGGAATTTTCCACCCAGTGTCTGAGACCTCGGTAAAAATGTCTTTCTTAGATCCGGATAAGCAGTTCCCTCTGGTTGTTGAACCAATTGCTGAAGGACTTGGCTTGTGGGCATGGGCGACGGGTCATCGAGAGTTGATCGAATCTCAGGTGTTGCAATATGGCGGTTTGCTATTTCGGAATTTTAATGTCAATGGCTCATCCGACCTGGAAGCCCTGATTCACAGTCTCTCAGGCGAACCCCTGGAGTATCGGGAGAGATCCTCACCGCGCCGCACGATCTCAGGCAAAATTTATACTTCTACAGAATATCCAGCAGAGCAAACCATTGCCCTGCACTGTGAAAATTCCTACCAGGAAAGTTGGCCGATGCGGATCTTTTTTCATTGTCTAACGCCCGCTGCTGTCGGCGGTGAGACCCCGATTGCTGATACTCGCAAAGTCCTTACCCGGATAGATCCTGAGATCCGGCAGCGCTTTATTAACAAACAGGTCATGTATGTTCGCAACTTTTACCACTTCTTAGGGTTACCCTGGCAAACGGTGTTTCAGACAGCCGATAAAGCCGAAGTTGAATCATACTGCCGGGAAAACAAGATTGAGATAGAGTGGATGGAAGGTGGACATCTCAGAACAAGCGTAGTACGGGAGCCTGTTTTAACGCACCCTCAAACTGGGGAGGAGGTATGGTTTAATCATGCAATGTTTTTCCATGTGAGTACCCTTGAACCAGAAATCCAAGAGGGTTTACTATTGGCATTTCAAGAAGATGAACTCCCAAGTAATAGCTTTTACGGGGATGGAACCCCAATTGAAGCCTCAGTAGTTAAGGAGCTACGGCAGTGCCATCAGCAAGAAATGGTGCTTGTGCCGTGGCAGCAGGGAGATGTATTGATGTTAGATAACATGCTAGTGGCTCATGGACGCTTACCATATTCTGGTTCGCGCCAGGTATTAGTAGGCATGGCGCAGTTAATCAGGCGAGACCCCGAGATCGGCAGTGCCCTTTTATCAAAGATATGAGGAAAATAGCGGGATAGTAGTCTTAAGTTAGCTGCAATTATCATGAAACCTTACCTAATCTGAGCAACTTGTGGGTCGGATGACATCATGAAAAATGAGACGATCCGACGTGGCAAGAAGAATTAGGGCTTGCTGAGGAACTCTGAACAGATGGTTGTGTTGCAAATATTTTTAGTGACAAACGAAGTGTTTCGTTCGCATTCCGTTAAGCGCTAATTCCGAACAGTTCTTCAATAAATTTTACTTGAGAAACCCTGTCCCCTGGTATGTTAAGAGTGTGGTAGACCGATGTCCCCAAGGTTCTTCAAAACCGTAGTTAAGCTTGGGTCGCCACACCTTCTCGAAGTACTGAGAACTCGTAAAATCGCCTGGACAGTAAAGTCCGCATGGAGCCAGAAAGAGTGCAGTCTTCGAGCAATTCGATCCAATCAGAGGTGAACAGGTGATGCAACAACGATCGCAATGGGTGGGCATTGATGTGAGCAAAGCGACTTTAGATATCTATATCCGACCCATCGCTCAGCAGTTTCAAGTTCAGAATCAAGCCCTTGGCATCGCTGACTTAGTGAAGCGACCTCAGGCGTTTGAGATTGAGCAGGTGATTGTCGAATCGACGGGTGGATTGGAACTGGAAGTTGCCCAAGCGCTGCAAGACGTGGGTATTGCTGTTTCGATCATCAATCCTCGACAAGGGCGAGACTTCGCCAAAGCCAGTGGCAAACTCGCGAAAACAGATCGAATTGATGCGGCGGTCTTAGCTCACTTTGGAGAAGCGCTCCGACCTGCCATTACAGTCTTAGCGAGTGACCAAGACCGCGCACTTCAAGAGGCGGTGACGCGCCGACGGCAATTGGTCGAGATGTTGAGCGCTGAGAAAAATCGCCGAGCGAGTCTGCGGGGCACGATGCGTCAGAACGTTGACACTCACATCGAGTGGCTGGAAGAGCACATTGAGGATCTCGATGAGGAAATTGAGGAACTCAGTCAATCTCAAGTGGAATGGCAAGCGCGTATCGCCCTGCTCAAAACTGTGCCCGGTGTCGGTCCAGTCATCGCCACAACGCTGATGGCTGCCTTGCCCGAACTTGGAACCGTTAGTGATAAACGCATCAGTGCCTTGGTGGGGGTTGCTCCATTCAATCGAGATAGTGGCAAGTTTCGCGGCAGTCACATGATTTGGGGCGGACGCGCGAATATCCGTGCGGTGCTCTACATGGGCACGCTCGTTGCTGGGCGATACAATCCGGTGCTCAAAGCGTTTTACGAGCGGCTTCTGGGTCAGGGAAAAGCGAAGAAAGTGGCGTTAATCGCCTGTATGCACAAGTTGCTCCGCATTCTGAATGCGATGATTCGCGATCTCAAACCTTGGCGAGTTCCTGAAGTGCTACGACCTGATGAGATTTGTTGCTGATCTAGGCGTTAACGCTCAGTTTTAGGAAGGATGAGAGTGTGTTGATCAAAGTGGCTCCAACAGCGATGTGCGAGTCGCTGCTTTATTGTGCTTTGTTTTTTTCGTAGCGTTGATTTCGCTGACCCCTCAAATTCACATTTGATTCTTGACATTCAAGATAATCGCTTTGCTGACTCCCTTCACTTGTCCTTTGCGAATCATACTCATGGCTTCAATCCCGCTCAAAGTTCGTCTTGCCGTGTTGAATGAGCCGAATCCCATCATGGGTTTGGTCAATCGCTTGATGATTCGATGATCCTGCTCGATGATATTATTCAACCTGAGTTCGGGATAAGAAATCGCCAGAAGTCCTGATTTTCCGTGCCTTGCTGCTATGCTCCACATCAGGCTCTTGTCAATAAGCCTCACAGTTGAGAATATTCTTAATAGTAGGACTTATTGAGAAAAGATTACTAGCTGGTTGTTTGGCTCAAGCTACTTGCAGTGGGGATTTCAGCCTTCGGCTTAACCCGAACTCAGGTTGTTTAGGTTCAAAGTCCCCCAATTTTGGGGGATTTAGGGGCAGCCCGAATTCGCAACCGTAGCGAAAAGCTTCATCGAATTCACGTTGAATAACCTGAGTTCGGGATAAGAAATCGCCAGAAGTCCTGATTTTCCGTGCCTTGCTGCTATGCTCCACATCAGGCTCTTGTCAATAAGCCTCACAGTTGAGAATATTCTTAATAGTAGGACTTATTGAGAAAAGATTACTAGCTGGTTGTTTGGCTCAAGCTACTTGCAGTGGGGATTTCAGCCTTCGGCTTAACCCGAACTCAGGTTGAATAATAAAAAAGGCAGGCATTTAGCCCACCCTCTATGAAATTTAAGCGTTAGAACGATCGCGCTTATTCTGCTGCTTCTACAAACTCTTCGTCATCTTCATCTTCTGGGTCAGGCGCTCCGACCGAGTTAGCAGACACCACAGCGCCCATTTCGAGCTTCTCGCGCACCAGTTTTTCAACTTCTTTGGCAAATTCGGGCTTCTCTTCCACATACTTCACCGCGTTGTCGCGACCCTGGCTGATGTTATCGCCGTTATAGCTATACCAGGCACCTTTGCGAACGATCACGCCCGTTTCTTCTGCCAGGTCAACCAGACATCCGATCGTCGAGATGCCTTTGCCGAAAATGATGTCAAACTCAGCAATGCGGAACGGCGGTGCGATTTTGTTTTTGGCAACTTTCACCTTGGCGCGGTTGCCATATTCTTCGTTGCCCCGCTTCAGGGTTTGAATGCGGCGAATATCGAGACGCACAGAGGCATAATATTTCAGCGCCTGTCCGCCTGTGGTGGTTTCGGGGCTGCCGTACGTCACGCCGATCTTTTGACGCAACTGGTTGATAAAGACGACTGTGCAGCCAGACTTGCCAATATTTCCGGTGATTTTCCGCAGCGCTTGGCTCATCAGACGGGCTTGCAAACCCATGTGAGAATCGCCCATTTCGCCCTCGATTTCGGCACGAGGAACCAGTGCCGCCACCGAGTCAATGACCACAATATCAACGGCGGTCGATCGTACCAATTGATCCACAATCTCTAGTGCTGCTTCCCCCGTGTCAGGCTGAGAAATCAGCAGATTAGCAATATCAACGCCCAAAGCTGCTGCATATTTGGGGTCGAGCGCGTGTTCAGCATCAATGTAAGCCGCCGTTCCGCCTGTTTTTTGGACTTCGGCAACTGCGTGCAGCGCCACCGTCGTCTTACCCGAACTTTCAGGACCGTAAATCTCAATCACCCGACCTTTTGGCAGCCCACCGCCTAGCGCCAGATCCAACGTCAGAGCGCCACTGGGGATGGTTTCAACCTTCATCCGGGTGGCATCACCCAGACGCATAATGCTGCCTTTCCCAAAGTTGCGCTCGATCTGGGTGAGCACCATCGTCAGGGCTTTTTGCTTATCGGAACTTTCGGTTGTTTTACTACTAGCCATTAGCGCCTCAAAAAAGAAAGAGTTATAGAGAGCAAGTCGGAAGGGGCTGAGAGTCTAAGATTGAGACTCGTGATTAACCTTCTAGCATGAGAGTTAGAAATTTCAGTGAAATCAGCCGATAATTTGATGCTTCTCTCTCCAGGTTACACGTGATGTCTTTTAATCTGCCTAGCTCGATCGAGCCAGATTCCGCCCTATCAGTCGGGGGGTTAACCGCCTACATTCAACTGCTGCTTGAGCAAGATGACCAACTCCGTCAAGTCTGGGTGACAGGTGAAGTTTCTAGTGCATCGCGATATCGCAGTGGGTTGTTTTTCACGCTGCAAGACCCCGATGCCAAAGCCTCCATTAGCTGCGTCGTGTGGAACAGTCAACTCGATAAATTGGCTGCTCTGCCAGCGCAGGGAGAACAGTTGATTTTGCTGGGTCGGGTCAACGTCCATCCTCAACGGGGCAACTACCAGTTGATTGTCTGGCAAGCGCTTCCGGCAGGGGAGGGGCTATTGGCTCTGCGCTATCGACAGTTGCGAAATCGCCTAGAGCTAGAAGGACTCTTTGACCCAGAGAGAAAGCGTCCTCTACCCGTCCATCCTCAAACGGTTGCGGTGGTCACCTCACCTCAAGCCGCAGCCTGGGGAGACATCCAACGAACGCTAAAACGGCGCTATCCGGGGTTGCGGGTGCTGTTTTCTCCAGCATTAGTGCAGGGAGATCAGGCACCAGCATCGATCGTGGCAGCGATCGCACGAGTCGAACGAGATCGTAGAGCGGATGTACTAATTCTATCACGGGGCGGCGGGGCGATCGAAGATATGGCGTGTTTTAATGACGAATTTGTGGTTCGGGCGGTGGCAAATTGCTCGATTCCTGTGATTGCGGGCATTGGACACCAGCGCGATGAGTCGTTAGCAGACCTCGCTGCCGATGTTTGCGCCCACACCCCAACTGCTGCCGCCGAGCAAGCAATTCCCTTTCTCTCCAATCTGCACGCCGAGCATCAAGAACGATTTCATGCCCTCAATCAAGCGGTGGTGCAATATCTAGAAGTCGAGCGCGATCGCCTGCAAAGTCTACGGGAGTGCGTTAAACGCGTGAAGCTCGATCGCCAGATTAAACAAGAAACTCAGGTCGTTGCCTGGTTGAAACAGCGCTTGATTCAATCAACTCTGCGCCCCTTTCAAGAAGCGACTCAACACCATCAACTTCTGCAAGAAAAGTTAGCAACGCTTGACCCGCAAGCCGTGCTTCAACGAGGCTATGCAGTGGTGCGGCAGATGAACGGAAGCATTGCTCGATCGGCGTTAGAAGTCTCTCCGGGAGAGGATTTGTCAATTCAATTAGGGCAAGGGCACCTGAAAGTTAAAGTCACGGAAGTCTCGATCGCTCCACCCAGTTTCGACGAATAAAGACTATAAATAAAAGAGTCAGAATTCACCTTCACCTTGGGGCGCTGCATGAATATTTCCCCTGGCTCAAATGCAGCCTATTCAAAACAAATCGAAGCGGATCAAGATTCGACCCCTGACAGCCGTTCTTCTGAATACCCGTCTCAAACTAACTGGAATTATGAGGCAACGGTTGCCCAAGTTGAGTCGATTTTGTCACGCATTGAGTCGGGTGAGTTAGACCTTGCCGATGTGTTTGAGCAATTTTCGACCGCCGTCAGGTATTTGAAACAGTGCGAAGCATTTTTAGCTCAACGTCAGAATCAAGTGGATCTGTTGATTGAAACGCTAACTGACGAAGAGTTTTGACCCTGATCCTATTCTACACTTTATCCTTTGTTGGCGGGGTTGGTCAGCGATCGTGACTCACCGCGACCTGCGGCGGGATCTTTCAGCCCCGGACGCAGCAGTTTTTTAGGCGGCTGAAGCGCATCTTTGCCCAGTTGAATTGTCACATCTGAGTCAAGACTCCCCGTTGTCTCAATTCTGACTTCGCCAAACCCTAGCGATCGTCGCACTGATTCTGCCCCAATCACATCGCCTTGTTGAGCCACAATGCGAGTGATGCTTAAAGGCTCTGTCCAGGGCTTGTCTTGATAAACGTTGTTAAACCCTGACCCTCTCAGCCTAGTAATTACCGACTGCACTCCTTTATCTTGAGGAATGCTGTTTTGAATCGCCACTCTTAGCGTCGCGGGTTGATCTTCGGTCAACGCAGTGGTGCCAAAATCGAGATGCTGACCGACTAGCTTTTGAATCTGAGCCGGGTGGGGCAGCCAATAGCTCGCGTCATATTCACCCGGAGCGCTAAACTCGCCTGGGATCATCAGCATTTTGGTGTTCGATCGATTCACTTGAGAGGCAAAGCCAGTCAGCGCCACCAGTTCTTCAACGGTCAGATTGGTATCGATGTGTGACTGAATGATCGAGAGCAGTTTAGGAATCCGAGTCACGGTAGTGGGATTGAGGGATTGCTCCATGAGGGCGCGCATCACGGTCTGCTGACGTTGAATTCGCCCGATATCCCCATTTTCGTCGTAGCGGAAGCGCAGCAGTTGCAGGGTTTTATCGCCGTTGAGGTGTTGCTGTCCGGCTTTGAGATTGACGTAAAGATGCTGACTATCGTCTTTATATTTCATGTCTTTGGGGACGAAAACCGTCACGCCACCCAGCGCATCGATCAGCGCTTCTACCCCTTGAACATTGATCGTGACATAGCGATCGACCCCTACGCCTCCCAGCAGCTCACTGACCGTTTTTGCACCCAGGGCAGGGCCACCATACAGATTTGCTTCGTTAATTTTACGAACGCCGTGATCAGGAATATAAGTGCGCGTATCTCTCGGAATTGAGAGCACCGTCAGCTTCTTAGTCTCAGGGTTAAAGCGCAGCAGCAACATCACATCAGTCAACCCTTCAAACGAGTTAACGAGGGCCTGATAGCGAAGGTTTTTGAGGTGGTCAGGAGGATTTTGTAAATCCGTCGTTAGCACTTTTACACCCAAAACCAGAATGTTGACGGGGCGTGTCAGTTCGGGCAATTTCAAACTGCTTCGGCTTGAGATGCCACCTTTGCCAAACACTGAGGCTTGAGCGGGGCTGAGTTGACGCTGCATCAGAGGCGTACTGGCGAGCGAAACTGCGAGTAGCGCGCCTGCTGTTGCCGAAAGCATGGCGACCCCCGTCAAGCAAAACATCAGCCAGAGCAGCTTCTTGCCTTTGGGCTTTGCCGACCTTTTGGTTTTAGAAGTCACTCGTCTAGGTTGAGCAGATTGCGCGGGGACTGATTTCGGGGAGACGGGTTGCTTTTTAGCGCTTTTCACAGGTTTCCTCAACACACACCAATTGATCATCGACTAAAGAGAACCAATCTTAAATTTGAGCTTTCATTGTATGCAGTAAAACATATTTAGCTGATTTTTTATTTGCTCAGTTCTTTTGAGAAATAAAGCTTTTGTAGACGCACGATAACAACGATTTCTCAGATTATCTATAAAAACTGGACAATATTCTGTGAATTTAGCCGATTTTGAGAATTATGAGTCATTTTTCTGAGTTATGGGTCATTTAATCGCGATCGTCAGTCATAAATCTTACTTGAAGTAGATCAGTAGATTTAGACCCGGAATCGTGCGGGAAAGTGTCCACAGCAGCAAGGCGATGTAGAGCGTCCCCAGACTCCACTGATACCAAACCAGCCCGGTGACTAGGTTGGGTAGGTGCTGATCTCGGAGCCGAATATCGTTAAAGCCAAAGCGCAAAAAATTATTAAAACTGAAGTCGAAATAGTTGAGCCAACTCCAATGACGATCCCACAAGATGGGCAGATAGCGATCGCGAAACATCGGTTCTCGTGGAATGATCGGCAACCGTCCAATCAAAATTCGTAACTGGCGGAGGGTGCCTTCTTCAACAAAATAACTGGCATCTAAAAGTGGGTGGTAGCGACCCTGACGAAACAGCAGCCCGATCAAAATTAGCGGAATCGGCACCATCACGATCGCCAAACATGCCAAGGTCATCCAGGGTCGATCACCGTTGCGAAACACTGCCACTAGCCCACCCAGATTGAGAACGGTGGCGAAACTGCTCACCCAGGCAAATTCTCCCCAAGTTGGCAGAATCGGTTTAGGGTAGCGTCTGCGCCAGCGATCAACTCCCCAAAACAAAATACTGAAATAAGCGATCGTCACCAGTCCTACGCCAAAGATCAGCCAAAAACTCGTGCCGTTGCGGCTCAACAAGAGCAATAGACTCAGCGCCACCCAATTAAACGCGAGGCTCAAGCGATCGAGCACGTTCAGAACTGGAGACAACGGCTCGACGGCGATCACGCGATCGCGGACTCTAATATACGTTTCTAAATCAACAGCAGTAACCGTGAGCAACTCAGTCGGATTGCGAAACGGTTGTTTGGCTCGACGCTGCCCGATCGCGTTTGCTTGAGTTTGATTAAAGCCAATTCTGCTTAACTGAGGAATCGTGGCAGTGTTTAAATTGGTGCCAAATAGCCGTTGCAGCAGTTGTTGCGATCGCAATCGCTGGGCGGTGTAATCGATTTGATTTGCGTCAGCAATTTGTTCGAGTCGCCGAAAGTTTCGCACTAATTCACGCAGCAGATTTTCATTGCCCTGCAACGTCGGCACCGAAATCACCTTGCCGATCTGCCCAGGGTCGCCCAAAATCTTGGCTTTGTCAGAGTCAAATCGTAACCCCGCCACATTGAGATAAGCGCCCTTTGAGAAAGAGCAATAGCTAAAATCGGCTCGATCGAGAATCGTGGCTCCGCGTAGGTTAACGGCTCGATTAAATCGAGCGTCTCGAAAGACGGCAGATTTATCAAACGTGGCATCGGTGAGAAAAAACAACTGATTGAAGGTGTCTTTTGTAAACAGCGTTTGTTCCCGCCATCGCGTTTGAGCAAAATCGGCATTGCCCTGCCACTGCACCCGCGTAAAGTTTGCCGATTGATAAAAGGTTGCCTGATTAAAGTTCGCGGTCGCCTGAAACTCGCTGCTCTGAAAGCTGACTTCACCGCGAAACTGCGTCTGATTAAATTCTGCTTTGCCAAAAAAGATGTTGTTGCGAAACAGCGCTTCTCGCCCAAAGTTGGCACTCGTAAAGCTCACAGGCAAACTAAACCGAGTCTGTGACCAATCTGCGCCCGACGGGAACTGTGCCCCTTGTGCCTCCATGCGGTTGAGAAAAAACGTGTTGGTGAAGTCTGCAAATCCAGTAATGCGAGTTTGCACAAGTTTAATCGGCCCGCGAAACACCGTGATTTGGGCAGAAGGCGCTTGTGATGATTCTTTAGACGTGATCAGCAGCGATTGAGACAGCGTACTCAGACGAGAGAGCCGCCGCCGATCGCGCTGCAATTGGGCTTTTTCGTTGGGCGTAAAAATCGGAGACAGCGATTCTCCATAGAGTGGCGCACGCAATCCTAGTCTTGCGATCGCTAAGTCTCCCTCAATCAGCGAATAGCTCAGATCCAGTCCTAGCGGCAATCCTGGACGTTGTAACTGAGCTTGAACCAGACTATAAAACTGATCGCGAAAGTCTGCATTTTCGGGGCGCAGGTCGATCGTGGTGCGCCGCAAATCGAGAATTCGAGTCCCTTCACGGGGCACGGGCGATCGCAGCCGTTCTTGCAAAAGCTCCAGGGTTAGAGGAATTCGTTCGGGTTGAGCGATCGCAGCTTGAGCAGCGTGAGGAAAAACGGCAATGCTGATGATTAAACCGATAAGAACCGCTAGTCTCCTCACGCCTGACCCCTCGCATTATTCCGTCCGCAGCTATTGCTCAGAGCCACCATGATTAATGTCTCCACAACAATCTTCAGTTCACCGCTACAAACTATGATCTGTCAAGTTCTTGAAGTTGTTTTTCGGTGTCTTGCCGCTTTTTGGGATCTTGAGTCAGTTCCAGGGTTCTCTTGAAGTCAGCGATCGCTTGAGCTTTACTGCCTTGCTTTCTGTAAGCCATTCCTCGGTGATAGTAGGCATAGTCAGCATCAGGTTTTAGTTTGAGGGCTTGATTATAGTCTGTGATCGCTCGACCATAGTTCCCTTTCCTGGCGTAAGCAAAGCCCCGGCTATCGTAAATAGTGGCTTCATTCGGACTGAGTTTGAGTGCTTGGTTAATATCAGCGAGGGCGCGATCGAAGTTGCCCTTCTCGGCATAGGCAAACCCACGATTATTGTAGGCCCCGGCCTCGTCAGGTTTTAGTTTGATTGCCTGGTCGTAATCAGCAATTGCGCGATCGAAGTCGCCTTTGCGCTTATAGCTGACACCACGACTGTTGTAGGCTTTGGCGTAGCCAGGTTTTAGTTTGAGCGCCCGGTTATAGTCTGCAATGGCGCGATCGTAATCGCCTTTTTTGGCATAGGTAAGCCCGCGATCGTGGTAGATTTCAGCGTCGTTAGGCTGGAGTTTGAGTGCCTGGTCATAGTTGAGAAGAGCGCGATCGTAATCACTGATATCGGAGTAAATTTCACCACGCATGGTGTGTAACAGGGCTGAACTAGGCTGAAGTTTAATCGCTTGGTTGAGGTCAGCTAGGGCGCGATCGGAGTCGCCTTTGCCGATGTAATAAACGCTTGCCCGCTTCAGATAGGCGAGGGCAAGATCGGGCTGAACTTTGAGGGTCTGGTTGAGGTCGGACAAGGCATAGTCGTAGTTTTTCTGACTAAAGTAGACTGATGCACGATTGAAATAGGCAAAGGCGCGATCGGGTTGGAGTTTGATCGCTTGATCTAAAGCTTCAAGGGCGCGATCGAAGTCGTTCTTAGCATAGTAAGCAGTGCCAAGATTGTTGTAAACGAGGTAATCGCTGACTTCAGAGAGGGCAAAATTGACGACAGAAACCCCGGAATCGTTCAGCTTCAAAGTGCCAAGCTGACTGCCATCTGCATGGATAGAGTCTGAAGCATGATCAGCAGCGGGAAGCAATTTAAGTGTCTGATTAAAGTCAGCGATCGCTCGATCATAATCGCCTGTTGTGAGGTAAATTAGACCCCGGTTGTCGTAAGCTAGAGCCATATCAGGCTTCAGTTTAATTGCCAGATTTGCATCGGCTAGGGCACGGTTGTAGTCGCCCTTGGCAACGTAGACGATGACTCGAATTGCGTGAGCCTCAGCAAAGTTAGGCTGGCGTTTAATCGCTTGGTTGAGGTCAGCCAGGGCGCGATCGGAGTCCCCTTTTAGCAAATAAGCAGACCCCCGGTAAAAATAAACCAGGCTTTGGTTTAAGCTTGATGAGGATGCTGTTTTTTGGCTCAGTGCATCGCTGAAGCGGGCGATCGCTCCCTCCCAATCCCCGGCCGCACGACGAGCCATTCCCAAAGTAAACAGGCTCAGGTAGCTCATCTCGTTGGAGAGACGAGTCTGGAGAGTGAAACTTTTTAGATCGGCGATCGCAGCTTGCTGAATATTCCCCTTGGCAGTCTGCCCCAGTTCGGGCAAATCTTTGGGTGAGCGCAGCACTTCAAAATTCACACTCAGAGGCACCACTTCACCGGGGTTGCGATACCAACCCCAAATGACGATCGTGGCTTTGCGTTTCTCCCCTACAGTCCGGGCAATTTTACTGCCTTCCTGTTCAGTAATCGACTTATTTAAGGCTTCAACTTTAACGTCAGCATAATTTTTTGTAGCTTGGCGCAGTTGATTGATCACTTTCTCAGTCACGCCATAGGTTTTAGGGTCGGGCCCGTCAAATTCGGCAACCAGAACAATAATGTCTTTGGCAGGGAGACTCTGAAAATATTGCCAGCCTACAACGCCAGAGAAACTGAGGATCGGAATTAGAATCAGTCCAGCAACGGCTGATCGACGAACCCGTTTTCGCTGCCGTTCTTTTTTTGCCTGTGCTTTCACGTGCTCATCTGATAATGGCTCAAATGCCGATCGCCCCCGATCTTGCTTTTCGGGTTTCCAGAATCGGGCGTAGTACAGGCAAATGCCTAACAGGAGCAGAACGCCGATCGCTAGGGAAATCAGGGTGACTAGTCCGGCATCTTTATCAACAAACAGTTTGACAAAACCATAGACACCAGAAATCAATGAGATGCCTGCCAAGATAGGAGCACTGATCTGATTTAGGAATGTCCACAGGCTATTGCTGCTAGAGTCATTGCGATCGTTCATGCGTGCATTTCTGCCCCACCTTGCGTGACTAGTCAATGTTGATGAAGTACTAACTGCACTTTACCCAGCTTGATTGAATGGATCCAGGTAGCGATCGTGCAAATTCCATCGTGTGCAACGAATTTCCTTGTGATACCATATGAGACTGCACACCCACAATCAATAACGGAAAGACTTCATCTCATGGCTCTGCTGCAACAGCGTAAACAAGAAATTATCACCGACTATCAAATTCACGAAACCGACACCGGGTCGTCAGACGTGCAAGTTGCGATGCTGACCGATCGCATCAATAAACTTAGCCTTCACTTGAGAACCAACAAAAAAGACCACGCTTCTCGGACGGGCTTGCTAAAAATGATCGGTCAACGCAAGCGCTTACTGGCTTATATCAATAAGAATAGCCAAGAGCGTTACCGTGCCCTGATTACTCGTCTTGGCATTCGGGGTTAAGGAGTATTTTAGCCGATGTCTTCTGATCCTAAAGACTCTAAACTGCCCGATCGCTTGCCCTTTGAGCCTACCCAAAAGAAAAAATCGGCAAAGATCGATAGCAATCCTGTGCTAGAGAAGGGAAACAAAAAGCCCAAGCGCGAAAAGCCGCCCAGTATTTCTAAGTCCTCTAAAATCGAGAAAGAAGAGCAGCCCAACGATCGCAAAGCCGCTAAGAAGAGCCAGCGATCGGCGAGAGGTTCAGGCACCATTCCCGAAGTGGTCAGCAAGCGCATGGCACGTCGTATGGCGTTTTTCTGCGGTCTTCCCAGCGCCTTGGGGATGTTGACCTTTATCGTCAGCTATTTTCTTTTAGTCAAAGCTGGAATCAAACTGCCCAACGTGGCGGTTGTGTTGGTGAGCATGGGCTTTCTAGGGTTGGGCGTGTTGGGGCTATCTTATGGCTTAATCTCTGCGTCTTGGGATGAAGAGAGAGTCGGCACCCGCGTCGGCTTAGAAGAATTTAATCTCAACTTCAAGCGGTTAACTGGTGCTTGGAAGTCGGCACGACAAAAGAAAGAATTGAGCGAGTAGTCACATTGTGCAGGGGCTGGTAGATGGATGGTTTGGTGCCCATCTACCAACCGTTTTTTGGGCCTGAATCGAATAGTTTCTTAATAGCTTTATTAGGGCGGGCGATCGCACAATAGAAGACACTGCCCATCTACAACACAGCAGAGGTTCTCACATGATTGTGGTTATGAAAGTCGGCACCCCGGAAGTCGAACTGACCCGTGTCACCGACGAACTGGCGACGTGGGGATTGTCCCCCGAAAAGATTATTGGCAAACATAAGGTCGTTCTGGGTCTGGTTGGAGACACGGTTGACCTAGACCCCTTACAACTTCAAGAAATTAGCCCCTGGGTTGAGCAAGTTTTGCGAGTAGAGCAACCCTTCAAGCGTGCCAGTCGCCAATATCGCCAGGGTGAAGCCAGCAGTGTTGCCGTCCCGACCCCTAACGGAACGGTCTACTTTGGTGAACACCATCCTTTAGTGGTGGTCGCGGGGCCCTGTTCGGTTGAAAACGAAGACATGATTGTCGAGACGGCTCAACGTGTCAAAGCGGCAGGCGCGCAATTTTTGAGAGGCGGCGCTTTTAAGCCTCGCACCTCGCCCTACGCCTTTCAGGGTCATGGCGAGAGCGCTTTAAATCTGCTGGCTGCCGCACGAGAGGCAACCGGATTGGGAATCATCACCGAATTGATGGATGCGGCTGACCTAAAGCCTTTGGCAGAGGTGGCAGATGTGATCCAAATCGGTGCCCGCAATATGCAAAACTTTTCTCTGTTGAAGAAAGTGGGCGCTCAAGATAAGCCAGTTTTGCTGAAGCGAGGCATGGCAGCCACGATCGAAGACTGGCTGATGGCGGCTGAATATGTTTTAGCAGCCGGAAACCCCAACGTGATTCTTTGCGAACGGGGAATTCGCACCTTCGATCGTGACTATGCACGCAATACACTCGATCTCGCCGCAATCCCAGTCTTGCGCTCGCTGACTCACCTGCCGATTATGATCGATCCCAGTCATGGTACGGGTCGGGCAGAATATGTACCAGCGATGGCAATGGCCGCGATCGCCGCAGGCACCGACTCGCTGATGATCGAAGTCCATCCCAATCCTAAAAAAGCGCTCTCTGACGGGCCACAATCTTTAACGCCCGATCGCTTTGACCAATTAATGCAAGAACTCGCGATCATCGGCAAACCCTTGGGGCGTTGGCAACCCGCCGCCGCGATCGCGTAGGTTGAGTTTTGAACGAATGACTCAAAACTCAACCCTCATCAATCTGGTTGAGGGTTTTAATCTGTTGTTCTACAATTTGTAAGATTTGAGTTAGGTTAGCTTGGTCAGGAGGGAGTTGAGCACTGGCGTGAGTCCGATCGTGAATCTCGCGCATCTTCTGTTGCAAACCTTGGGCAATGTTGAGCGCGTCGCGGCTTAAGTTGGCAATCTGCCGCTGCTGATAAAATTTGAGAGCGGCTCCTCGCAAAATCTGCAAGGTTGCTTCTTCACCATGAGCACTCGGCATCACGCGCAGACGCAGCAGTACCCGATTTTGATCACAAAGCCGCTCAACCTCAACCTGCTTTGGCTGCTGCACCGGAGTCCGTGGCAAGTGGGTAAGTTGCTTTAACTCATCAATGACAGCCTGAAAACTAAACAGAGGCAAATCACTTAGCACCGATCGCAAAACTCCGTTTTGACTCCACAGAATTTGTCCTGTGGTGGAGCGGCGCTCAAGATAGAGTCGCCCAATTCCATCGCTGACAATTCGTCCCAGCAGTTCTTGCAAGAGTTGGGCAGGCGGTAAGGCAGCTAAATGATCTGAAGGGCTGTTTAAATAATTGGTACTAACTTCCAACGTGGGCAAAGCGTTTCCAGGAATGGGAGATTTGGAGTGCTGAAGCAGCTCTGAAACTAAGACAACTGTAGCGGGTGAGAGAAGATTTGGGGAATCATCAATCTCATCGGGGCTGTCTATTAAAAATGTTGCTTTTGCCTCTTGAGTAGCTTGTGCGGAGTCGCCTCTAGAGAAAAAATCAAGATCTGAAATCTCGCAGGAACTTTGATTTGAGATTAGACTGGTTTCTTCTAGCAAGTCAACATTCTCAGCCTCTCCAGGTTCTTGAGCAAGAACGGAATCGTCTAAGGAAGGAACCACAAGCCCTTGATTGACCCCATGATTGAGATAGGCAGAAAGAGTGGCGTAGTGAACGTCTGAACTAATGGTTTGAGGCGCTAGCGAATAGTTCATAAACGTCAGAATTTGCCGCACGTAGTCGAGGGCAGCGGCATCTTCTAAAGTCACCATGCCAAGCTGAAGACACTGGTCTTTGAGCGACAAGGGCAAAATTTGATGATAGAGACAGGCTTCAAACGGCAAGATGCGATCGACAAGTTGAAAAATTTGATGGGTATCCACTGTTGCGACTCGTTCCAGTTGAGCAGGAAAACTTGGGAGGTCTAGAAAGCAGGTTGTCTGTGTTTCAGGTGGGTGGGTATCGCGAAGCTCTAAAAGGTCGCGCGGTGGATGCATCATAAAAGATGGATTTTCTGAAGTGTCCATTGTATAAAATCGTTCTGGTTCTCCGATTCTCCGGAAAACGTGACAAATTTTACATAGAGCTACGGAAACCTTTAAGCTGAATCATCCTAGAACAGCGCCATTTCTTATTTGGGCACATGACTCTTATTAATCTATTATTCAGAATTATTCTAATCTTGCTACCTGATTTCCACCTATTTCTACAGGACTTACGCATTTTGCCAAAACCTCGGAGGTTTAAGCCACTCTGTCGGTCACGATGCTTGATTCTTGGTTAAACCTCCGGGGTTTGCGTAAGTCCTACTCTAATGAATTCTTGAATCAAGTGAATTCTTGAATCAAGTCAGCAGAGTTTAGACTACAGTCCAGATTATTTTTATCTGTGCTCAAGAGACTATCGCGATCGTCGCACGACTTCTTGACTGATGGCACTCAGGTTTTTCCCCAAAGAATCTTTGAACAAATTATAAAAAATGTCTTTTGGGGTTCCAGGCTTGGGCTGTGCGTTTACGACATGAGTGATCAGCACCTGATCTGCTTTTGCCCCAGAAAAAGGCGCTACAGGTTCCACAGTCCAATAACCTTGCAGCTTTTGCAAGTCGCCATCCACTTGCTGAAAATCAATCCGAGTCTTAGCCGTCTCTGTAATTGAAGAACGAATGCGCGATCGCACGTTGATCAGAAAGACCTGCCGAGCATCGACTTGCTCAATCACCTTACGGTTGCCGTTTGACTCTAGTACTTTACTAGACACTACATTGGGTAAGAACTTTGAGAGACTGCCATAGTCAGTTAAGACGTTCCAAGCGGCATCTTGAGAACTTTTGACTAATATCTTAGCGACGTAGTTTCCTTTCTCTCCGGTCACTAAGGTTTGACCGCTCCTCAACGCTGTGCGATCGCTGGCTGACAAGCGATCAACTGGGCTGTTAAAGAGCTGAGCAGAACCTGGAACGGCGGATGAGGTCACTGTTACAAGCGTCAAACATCCTGTTAGGAAATATAAAGGTAAACGGGACAACATCAGGAATCTCCTATTCAGGATAGAGGTCAAGTTTGAACTAATATTTTATTACGCTCAGGTTTAATCAAAAATAGCAATGTGCCATTCGGCACGGGTGATTCGTATTAGTCAAAAATAATATCCACTTCTGATAGCGGCGCGTGCTTTTTAAGTTGCAAAAAATGTAACCAACACCACGATCGCGCTTGAACAATGACACAGTAAAAGCATCAACCACAACACTGATGTAAATAGCTCTCAGTGAGGAGTTATCTAAATGATTAAGATGATGAATTCAGCCGGAAATCCTGCTTTTACTTGGAACCGAGTCAAGCTACTTCCGATCGCTTTAGGATTGATGAGTCTATCTCTAGCCAGCCCTGCGTTGGCACAAGAAAAAGTGTTAAGAACGCTTACAGTCACGGGTCGTGGGGTCGAAGAGATTGCGACGACCGTCACTCAAGTGCGATTAGGAGTTGAGGCTCAAGGCAAAACGGCTAACGAGGTTCAGGGGGAGGTTGCGCGGCGCTCAAATGCTGTAGTGACGCTGCTCAAATCTCGCAATGTCGAAAAGCTTGAAACCACTGGCATTAACCTCAACCCGGTCTACAGTTACAACAACAACCGTCAAAAGCTTGAGGGCTATGGCGCGTCAAATACCGTGAGTTTCCGAGTCCCAACTGAGAAGGCAGGCACGTTGTTAGATGATGCAGTCAAAGCAGGAGCCAGTCGAATCGATGGCGTGAGTTTTGTGGCATCTGATGAGGCGATCGCCGCTGCCCAAAAAGTTGCTCTGCGTGAAGCAACTCAGGACGCACAAAGTCAAGCAGACGCAGTTTTTAGTGCCCTCAATTTGACTCGCAAAGAGGTTGTCAGCATCCAGATTAACGGTGCGTCTGCCCCAATTCCTTTGATGGCAGATATGGAGAGGTTTAAGGTAGCCGCCGCTCAAGCCCCAACTCCTGTCATTGGAGGCGAACAGCGGGTCGAGGGATCAGTGACCTTGCAGATCAGCTATTAACAGCACAAGACAAGATCTCCGACTTCTTTGAGCAGTCGGAGATCTATCTTCAATTAAAAGTCATCTGCATATCCTGAAGATTCTGCACTTCCGCCTTCAGAATCACGCTTTGACCCTAAAAGTTGCAGTCGATCGACCAACACCACTGGCGAGGTTCGATCAACTCCCGTGTTTCGATCTTTCCAGCTATCAAACTTTAAGGAGCCTTTTACCCCAATCAAGCTGCCTTTGCGGACGTAGTTAGCCGCGACATCGGCTTGCTTGCCCCACAGTTCTAGATTGAACCAGTCAGGCTGGTCATTATTCTTAGATTGACGATTGACCGCTAGAGTGAGCCGACACTTAACGCTGCCTGACTCAAAATATTTCACGTCTGGGTCACCGCCCACTCGCCCAACCAGGGTTACTACATTAAGACTCATGCTTCTTTGCTCACGCTTTA
Organism: Phormidesmis priestleyi ULC007; assembly: GCF_001895925.1. Taxonomy (GTDB): domain Bacteria; phylum Cyanobacteriota; class Cyanobacteriia; order Leptolyngbyales; family Leptolyngbyaceae; genus Phormidesmis_A; species Phormidesmis_A priestleyi_A. The sequence continues at coordinate 75,520 of NZ_MPPI01000015.1, forward strand.
AGTGTCTTTATCCTAAAGGAAGATTCTCCCTTTAGCCCGGTTAATGTATTGATGATCAATACACTTGTACTTAAGTCTAACTTTAAAATGCTGACGATCGGGTCAACTTTCCAAGGGTCTTTATCAACAGGACTTATGCATTTTGACTAAAACCTCGGAGGTTCAAGCCAATATGGTGGTCACGATGCTTGATTCTTGGTTAAAACCTCCGAGGTTTACGTAAGTCCTAATTAACAATGATTCAGGCAAACAAAATCTTATCTACCTTTTGAATCAGTCCTTATTTGTAATTAAAAGAACATCAAATTTAATCAGTGTTTTACCTCTATGATGAGATCAGTTTGAATCTAAGCTTCTAAGCGATCGCGCTTCCATGAAAAAGACTTTTTATTGATGATTTCATGCAACCTGACTAGACTCAGGATAGAAACTGTAATAAAATCCACATCGATAACTGTTGGTGCTTGATTGCACCTCACTCGATCGTACTCATCGCGTTAATCTGAGGCATAGAAACCAGTGGGTCTTTTCAGTCGCTTCTCCTTATCCCGGGACATGGGTATAGACCTGGGCACCGCCAACACTCTAGTCTACGTGTCAGGTAAAGGCATCGTTTTACAAGAGCCTTCCGTCGTCGCGATGGATCAAAATGAAAGAATTCCCTTGGCGGTCGGCGAAGACGCAAAAAGAATGCTGGGACGAACTCCTGGAAACGTCGTCGCCCTTCGCCCCTTGCGTGATGGCGTAATCGCCGACTTTGACACCGCAGAGTTGATGTTAAAGCACTTCATCACACGGGTGCATGAAGGAAAAACCCTAGTTTCTCCTCGCGTTGTGATTGGCATCCCCAGCGGCGTGACCGGGGTAGAACGTCGCGCCGTCATGGAAGCTGCTTCTCAGGCTGGGGCCCGAGAAGTTTACTTGATTGATGAGCCTGTGGCGGCTGCGATCGGAGCCGGGTTACCCGTCGCCGAACCAACCGGAAACATGATCATCGATATCGGCGGCGGAACCACCGAAGTTGCCGTCCTCAGTTTGCAAGGCACTGTCCTCAGTGAGTCGGTACGAGTTGCCGGAGACGAACTGAGTGAGTCGATCATTCACTACATGAAAAAAGTTCACAACCTGGTGGTTGGCGAACGAACCGCCGAAGAGATTAAGATCTCCATTGGGTCTGCTTACCCTACCCAAGATGATGAAGCGACGATGGAAGTGCGCGGGCTGCACCTGCTGTCGGGACTGCCTAGAACCGTCACAATTAAGGGCCCTGAGATTCGCGAGAGCATGTCAGAGCCTCTGTCTGTGATTGTCGATGCTGTCAAGCGGACTCTAGAGCGCACACCGCCTGAGTTAGCGGCAGATATTATCGATCGCGGCATCATGTTAGCAGGTGGCGGTGCGCTACTCAAAGGCATCGATACGCTGATCAGTCATGAAACAGGAATTGTGGTTCACGTGGCTGCTGACCCGTTAAGCTGTGTCGTTTTAGGAACCGGACGAGTCTTAGAAAACTTCAAGCAGCTAGAGCGTGTCTTTAGCACTCGCCCGTCTCGCTAAACAGGTTTTTCGCAGTTTATTTCCTGATATTAAGAAATAAATTGCGAAAAGTGATTCTAATGCTGGAACCGAGCCGTATACTTTTGTGAAGTTGTCCAGCCAACATACGAGGTTGAATGTACGCACTGCAACGCTGGTGGGAACGCTACGGAATTCAGTCTGTCTTGGTCGGTGTGGCACTAGGGACGGCTCTCTTTGTTCGCCAGACTCAGGGAGGTGTGCTCCTAGAAACTTACCAGTTGCTCACGCGTCCATTTCACGGCAAACCGACTCAACAAGACCGATTAATAAATGCTCAAACGCAAGAACTTCAGCAGCGTTTAATTGAGCTAGAGAGTCGTAATCAACGTCTGGAAGAACTCCTGGGATTCGTTTCAGCTAAAAAGGTTAAAGGAGTCACAGCTCCAGTGATTGGTCGCAGCGCTGATCACTGGTGGCAACAGGTGATTTTGGGACGAGGCAGTCAGGATGGCATTCGCGTCGGGTCAATCGTGCTCAGTCCTGGTGGGTTAGTGGGTCGTGTCAGCAGTGTTACGTCTGATGCAAGCCAAGTGCTTTTGTTGAGTGATCCTAGTAGTCGGGTGGGCGTGACGATTAGCCGCAGTCGCTATATGGGATTTATGCGGGGCAAGTCAGCCAACCGAGCCGTTATGGAGTTTTTTGAGAAAGTCCCGGATGTGCGTCGGGGCGATGTGGTGTCTACGTCGCCGTTTAGCCAATTGTTTCCGGCAGGCATTCCGATCGGGCGCATTGAGTCAGTTGATCTCAACAAAAGTCCGGCACCTGAAGCCATAATCGAGTTATCTGCTCCGATTAACTATTTAGAGTGGGCAACGGTTTATCCCAATTCTGCTAATTTGGGCGACCCTCAACTGACTGCCCCTTCTGCCCCGATTCCTGCTTCAGCGCCTTCTCCAGAAGCAACCCCATGAAGACTTCGGCTTTGGATGATTTGTTCGATCGTCACCCTATTTCGCGCCCTTTCGTGAGCTGGGGCGTGACTGTGATCTCGGTGCTTTTATGTCTGATGGTTTTGCCAACGCGCTTACCTGGCATGGAATTAGCGGGCATTGGCCCAAACTGGCTATTGATTTGGGTGGTTGCCTGGAGCGTTAAGCGGACGATGTTTCAAGGTGCGATGGCAGGGTTGATTTTGGGTTTGTTGCAGGATGGGATGACCTCTCCGTTTCCGACTCATGCAGTTAGTTTGGTGCTGGTTGGGGTTTTGACGGCTCGACTGCAAAAGCAGCGCTACATTGAAGAAGACTTTATCTCAGTGGCGCTGATTGTGTTTGGGATGGCGGTGTTAGCCGAGACGGTGACGGCAATCCAATTCAGCCTGCAAGGGGGGCGATCGCTAGTCGAAATCTGGACTTATCACCAGTTTATTGCTCTCAGTTCTGCAATTCTCAGCAGTTTGTGGGCACCGATCGTTTACTTTCCGCTCAATCGCTGGTGGGAGCGCATGGGACTCGTAGACTCGGTGTAGGTAGGACTACTCAGGCGGTTTATCGTGTCGCTCTAACGCAAATTGGATGAGTTGATCCACGAGGTTTGAGAAGGGAATGCCACTGGCTGCCCAGAGTTGCGGATACATACTGGTGGCGGTGAATCCTGGAAAGGTATTGATTTCATTGATGAAGATTTCTCCCGTCGATTCAACGTAGAAGAAATCGATGCGTCCGATCCCGGCACCATCGATCGCCACAAAGGCCCGAATCGCCATCTCCTGGATTTGAGTCGTAACTGCCTCTGGTAGCTTTGCCGGAATTTCCAGTCCTGCTTGCCCTGCGGTGTATTTGGTGTCGTAATCGTAAAAGTCGCTTTCAAAGGTGATTTCACCAATCACTGAAGCTTTAGGGTTGTCATTGCCTAAAACAGCGCATTCAATTTCTCTCGCGACTACTCCGGCTTCGACAATGATGCGACGATCGTAACTGGCTGCATTATCCAACGCGGCTTCTAATTGGGCACGGTTTCGCACTTTAGAAATTCCGACAGATGATCCTAAATTCGCGGGTTTAACAAAGCAGGGATATCCCAACTCCGATTCGATGTGATCTCCAAGCTTGGGGAAGACGCAGGGATTTGAGTAGACTTGCGATCGTGTGACTGCCAAATATTTCACCTGCGGCAAACCCGCCTGAGCATAAGCCGTTTTCATTGCAATCTTATCCATACCGACTGCCGATGCCAGCACGCCTGAACCCACAAATGGCACCTGCATCAGCTTGAAAAGCCCTTGCACCGTCCCGTCTTCACCGTTGGGCCCGTGCAAAATCGGAAACCATACCTCAACTTCGGCGGCTTGGAGCGGAAACTGCCAGCGCGTTTGATTGGGGTTTATAGTCGCGATCGCCGTTCCTGACTCTAAAACCTGTTGAGCAAGGTCGCCCGCTTGCCAATAGCCATCTTTTTGGATGTAGAACGGCAACACGTCATATTTATCAGCATTAAAGTCAGTTTTGAGCGCTTGCGCGATCGCCCTTGCCGAAGAAATCGACACCTCATGCTCTCCTGAACATCCGCCAAACAACAGCCCGACTTTTAATTTGGTCATGAGGTTTTTCCCGCGATGAAACACCGATTTTAGATTTAAGCTATTTTGCCTCTAATCGGCTGTTTGCGAAAGTCAAAAACCTCTTTCATTTCGCCTATGCTGATTTCTGCTCACTTCCTTACAATGAGGAAAGAGTCCCTCTGCTGCATTGCCTTATGCCTCAACAACCTGCCCGTATTTGTATCCTTGGTGGCGGCTTTGGTGGTCTTTATACCGCGTTGCGATTGAGCCAACTGCCCTGGACGAAGGCAGAAAAACCAGAAATCGTGCTGGTCGATCAACGCGATCGTTTCGTCTTTGCGCCGTTGCTTTATGAGTTAGTCACGGGCGAGCTGCAAAGCTGGGAAGTTGCGCCGCCCTATGCAGAGTTGCTCGAAAACACAGGAATTCGCTTCTGTCAAAAAGAAGTTGCCAATATCGATATTGGGTCTAAGCAGGTACAGCTTCAAGACGGTGAAGCCTTGACCTACGATCGGCTTGTCTTAGCAATGGGTGGAGAAACTCCGCTCGATTTAGTGCCCGGAGCGGCAGACTATGCCTTGCCTTTTCGGACGATCGGTGATGCGTATCGACTCGAAGAACAACTGCGGCAGTTAGAAGCATCAGACCGCGACAAAATTAGGATTGCGATCGTAGGTGCAGGCTATAGCGGGGTTGAATTAGCGTGTAAGTTGGCAGATCGGTTGGGCGATCGAGTGCGACTGCGATTGGTTGAGCAGACTGACCAAATTCTGCGTTCTTCCCCTGCACCTAATCGCGAAGCGGCTGACAAAGCGCTGCAATCGCGGAGCGTTTGGTTAGATTTAGAGACGACCGTAGACGCGATCGCCGCAGACACGATTTCTTTGAGCTACAAAGGCTCGACTGACACGATTCCGGTTGATTTAGTGCTCTGGACAGTTGGCACTCGCATTAATGAGGTGGTGAAAAACCTACCGCTCAAGCAAAACCAACGCGGGCAGTTGTTGACAACACCAACTCTGCAAGTGATTGACTCTCCGGAAGTGTTTGCGTTAGGAGATTTAGCAGACTGCAAAGATGCCGACGGTCAGCAGGTTCCTCCGACGGCTCAAGCGGCATTTCAACAATCTGATTATGTCGGTTGGAATGTTTGGGCATCGCTGACAAATCGCCCGCTCTTGCCGTTCCGCTATCAATATCTGGGCGAGATGATGACGCTGGGTGAAAACAACGCAACCTTGACGGGAATGGGCATTCAACTAGACGGGACGGTTGCCCATATCATCCGGCGACTCGCTTACTTAAATCGGATGCCCACCCTAAAACATCAGATTCGAGTTGGGCTAAATTGGGTGACAAAGCCGATCGCGGATGCCCTGGCAGGCAGTCACGATCGTTGACATTTCAATTTAAGTTCTCCTGCATTCATCACCCTGACATGCAAAATTTTTTATGAATCGTCCCCAACTAATTTTTTTCGATGCCGTTGGGACGTTGTTTGGTGTGCGTGGTAGCGTTGGCGAAGTCTATGGTGAAATTGCTCGTCGTCATGGCGTTTATGTTTCGATCGCTGCATTAAATAAAGCATTCTATCAATGCTTCAAAGCAGCAAGTTCTCCGGCATTTCCAGGACATTCTTTAAGTGAAATTCCAAATTTAGAGTTTCATTGGTGGAACGCGATCGTTGAGCAAACCTTTGCCCAACTTGGCGTACTGCATGAGTTTTCTGATTTCTCCGCATTTTTTGCAGAACTCTATAATCATTTTGCCACGGCAGAACCCTGGGTTCTATATGCGGATGTGCTACCAACCTTAAAGGGATTGCGCGATCGTCACATCACAATGGGCATTTTATCTAATTTTGATTCTCGTCTCTACGCGGTTCTCAAGGCGTTGGATTTAACGGATTTCTTCAGTTCTGTAACTCTCTCGACCGAAGTCGGAGCCGCAAAACCAAACCCGCAAATTTTCGCCCACGCGATCGCCAAACACAATCATCCGATTGAACAAATCTGGCACGTTGGCGACAGTTTTGAAGAAGACTTTGAAGCTGCCCAAACCGCAGGATTAAGAGCAATCTGGCTCGATCGCCGATAGATACTGAAGAGGATTGGACATTCCGGTCTAATATAGTACCCAAGTACCAAAAACACCTTTTCATTATGCCGATTAAGCCGTCTCAAATTTTGAGTTTGCTGCAAGAAAAGCGCGATGATTTCATGAGCTATGATAAAACCGCTTTGCAAGAGCTTCAGCAATATAGAGCGGCGTTGGCGAAGATGTCACAGCAGTCATCAGCGGTTCTGCTTGAGATGCTGAAAGGCATGAAAGACTGTGGAGCCTTGCCTCTAGAGCCGTTGGGCAAATATTCTGATTGGATCATTCCATCTCAGCTAACCTGGCCAAGTCGAGAACAGAGTTTGGAATGGGTGCGCGATCATCTCACCGGAATTTCAACATTTGCGGTCGATGGCTCTCAGATTTATCCCAGCAAAGATATTTCGGTGCCCATTGCACTAGTGCAAATCGGTTGGTACGAAAACTTTCATTTGCCGTCTGGTGTTTACGAGAAAGACATTGATTTAGATGTGATGACTCCCAATGATCTGCGCGTCGGACGGGGGGATATCGCCGATCGTAAAGTTAATCTCCGCCGTTTTGAGATGGAGACAGATCGCCTGATTCAATATATGGAAGAGCGATCGGGCTGTGAAACGTGTCTCGCCTTTTTTGATGGCTCGTTGGTGGTCACATTTGCAGAAGCATTCGACGAAGAGACGCGCAACTTCTACGTCAAATGTATGTGCAAACTTCTTCAAGCAAGTGAGCATTATCAAGTACCTTTGGTGGGTTATATTGACACATCTACGGCTCACGATTTAACTGAAATGCTGCGTCGTCTGGGCAATCTGCCTGAGACAAAATCGATTCACGATGCCCAGCTCCTCAACCGCACCCAAAATCATTGGATGGAATGGGGCGATCGTACCCCTCTATTTCTCTGTCAGCGATCTGGAATCTTGGATCACTATGGCGATCAGGGCGACAAAATCGCATTCGCTTATCTCAAGACGAATAAAGATAGTTATCCGGTGCGGTTAGAGATGCCAGTCTGGGTTTATGAAGCAGGCTGGCACGATCGCATCATTGATTGGGTACGGGCTGAGGTCGTGATTGGAAGTGGCTATCCCTATGTGATCGAAACGGCGGATCAAGTTGCCGTGTTGAAGAATGACGATCGCCAAGTTTTTTACCGATTGCTGCAAGATTGGGCAGACCAGGAAGACTTAAAGCTACGTCTATCGCGCAAGATGGTTAGTAAAGTTCGTCGGCGATAGGCATGGTATTCATCGTAAGGGGCGCGACATTTATTGGGTAGTAGGGGCACGGCATGCCGTGCCCCTACTTGCGTTTTTCCAGGTTTCTCGCTAGAATCTTGCTTAACTAAATACGATATTCCGACTGACAAGCTGTAGATTAAAAGAGGCAAAAGATAACGATGCAAGCATTCATAAACGAAGATACACGATCGACTCAAAAGCGCATTCGCATCCGCATTCCCAAGCACTATCATCAAGAACCCGTCATTTCTCGCCTCATCTCTGACTATTCGCTCACGGTGAATATCACAGCCGCTATTCTGGGTGCAAACGCTAATGGCGACGGTTGGTTTGACCTCAATCTCCAAGGAAGTCAAGCTCAAATAGAGAATGCGCTCACCTATCTTGCTGAGTTAGATTTAGAAGTCTGGAACGAGTCTGAAACCGATGGTTGGTGAAGGGATTTAGAGTCTGATGTTCAAACAAAAAGGTCTCGATCGGGATGACCACGATCGAGACCTTTTTAATTAATCGTCTAATTCACTAGCTCAACCGACCCGTCAGAGAAGATGGAGACAGATCAGACCAGGATTGCTTCACTAGGTCAGCATCCGCCTGAACGCTACCGAGATAGTTACCCGCAGGCAGCGATGGGAAGCGCTTATAAGGCACCACATCTTCGCCAAAGAAACGAGCATATTCAGCGCTATCCACCATTGCTTCAACCGCCGCCTTCAGACCATTATCCGCCAACAGCTTGTTATATTGGCGAATCTCAGCCTGAGTTGCCGGAGCGCGACCCAATAAGTGACGGAACAAGAACTCAATCACCTTGGTGTTGGGATAAGGCGTGTAGAAGCGACGACGATAGATCTCCGAGCTTGCCAGCGTCTTGACGAACTCGCGAACCGAGATTTCACCGTTGCGAAGCTTACTCTCTAAGTCCGATCGTCGGAATTGGCTAGGAGTCTGACCGCTAAACACGTCCATCACCTGAACGTAGATTGCATTCAGCACCAACTCAGTTTCACCTTGACCCATGCCAGGGTTCATGCGGAAGATCCGAGCAGGTTTGCGGCGAGTCGTGCCAACGCCCACTTCGACCGATTGACCGCCTCCATTTGAGAACGATCGACCCAGTTCGATGAATAGAGGCCGGCTCTTATCCATCTGAAGCGCTTCGGCAGCTTGATCAGCGATCGCTTTGCCCGTCAACGGCAGTTTGCTGGCATCCATTCGCGGCTTCACGGTTGTGAAGCTAGGATTCTCTACTTTGCTGTCCTGTTTGGTCAGCTTGTTATAGAGCGTTTGGCTATTGGGGAAGTTTGCCGCTGGGAGGGTTAAGAATCGGTTGTAAGGAACCGTGTCTTCACCAAACGCCTGAGCATATTCCATGCTGTTGACCATCGCCCCAACGAAAGCCTTAATCCCTTGGGTTGCCAAAATCTGGTTATATTTGCGGATTTCAGCTTGGTCTAGCGGGGCGCGCCCTAAGAAGTGCTTGGTGCCTAACTCAATCACTTTCGTGTTGGGGTAGGGTGCGTAGAACTCCTTGAGGTAAAGACTCGAAATGCCTAAGCCTTCGATGAACTCTTTGAGGTTGATTTCGCCGTTGCCAAGTTTGCTCTCCAATTCGGTGAACTCGTTTTTGACCACGTAAGGAGCGATATCGCGCTCAAAGATTTGGCGGTAAGCAGCGCCTGCAATCACTTTGAGGTTCGATTTGTCTGACAAATTCGTGAGTTTGAAGACCTTGGTTTGTTCGCGCTTCTTGCTAACGCCTTGATTGACGCGGAACTGAACATCGGGTTCTGTCCGTATGCCTTCAACGGCACCCAGTTCGACAAAGCGAGGAGTTTCTTCGAGAATGACTTTGGGCATTCCTTTATCGGCGATCGAACCCACGCGGCTTGTCCGCAGTGAAAGACCTGCTGGGGTTAGATAGCGCTCATAAGGAACGGTGTCTTCACCAAAGGTTTCACTATATTCAACGGTGTCTAAAATCGCATCGATGACGGCATAAAAGCCTTTCTTAGCCGCGAGATCGAAGTATTTGTTGGTTTCTTGACGACCGTAAGTCGGGCGACCCAACAGACGACGGTGAATATACTCGATCGACTTCATGACATACAGCGAAGTCCAATACAGTGAGCGGAACAGGTTTGACTTAGCAAGGCGACGCACAAACTCCCGAATCGTGATTTCACCATTCTCTAGCTTGATTTCGTCAAACTTCAGGCGTTGACCGTCATAGACAGCCCGCCCAAAGACTTGTAAGTAGGCAGCCCGAATCACGGCTTGCGTGGAGCTTTCTGAAAACTTGACGCTCACGCCTTTGTTGTTGACAGAGCGCTTGCCATAAGTGTTAGAGAACCCTGGCAACTGATCGAGCTTGAAGATTTTGGGTCCGAGTGTGCCAGGGGCGATGCCTCTTGCACCAGGGTTGCTGAGTTGGTTGTTGATGCCTGCGCCACGATTGATCAAAATCCGGCGGGTGTTTTTGCCGAAAGGCGCGGGACTGCTGCTAGGGTTGCGCGTTTCTTTCGGAAAGATGGCACCGAATTGGATCTCTAACGGGTCGTTGCCAGAACCGTAAACGTGTTGGTCAGGTAGCGGCTGATCGTAGGCAGCAAACGTCGTGAGGAACTGAGGAATCTTGCGGAAGGGTGCGCTGTAGTTGAACAGATCTTGTTGCGGACCCCAGTTGCGACATTCTTGCGCTTCTTGACCTAGACCCCGTAGATAAGGAACGGTTTCTTCCCCGAAGTAATCGGAATACTCATCTGAATCAACCAGAGCATCCACTAGGGCAGCTAGACCGCCGCTAGAGACGATCGAGAAGTATTTCTGCACTTCTTCTCGGCTGCTCGGCCCGCGACCCAAAATGTGACGGAATGCCAACTCTAGAGCGCGGCTGTTAATGTAGGGGTCGAAGAAATTTTTGCGGTAGAGCGGAGACTTCGCCAAGCGACGAATAAACTCCTTCATGGAGATTTCGCCGTTTTTGACTTTAGACTCTAAATCAGAAACAGACAGCGAGTAAGCACGGGTGATATCGCGCTCAAACACTTGACGATAGGCGGCTTTGACAATCTCATTCTTCTCAGAAGAAGATAGCCCTGGCTTCATCGCATATTTGGGGCGACGCTCAGAGGCATTGAAATAAATCTGAGGAAGCTGCAAACCTTGCAGATCATTAGAGGGACGCTGACGCACCTTGGCTGAAGGAGTCGGAGCTTTAAACTCTGTAATCAGGACATCGAAGTATTGAGACACAATCTCGATCGCTTCGGCATCGTTGCGAAAGTAGTTAGAGGCAGCGGTCTTCATCTCTAGCAATGCCACGATCGTGGCTTCACCCGAACAGGCGTTCTCGATGATTTCGCGCAAACCCCGGACGTTGACCGAGATGATGTTGGGATCGCCTGCCACGATCGCGTAGGTGACATATCGCAAGAACCAACTCAAGTCCCGCAGCGATTTCGCCATGTTGCCCGGACCGTAACGGGCAACGTTAATAGGTCGGAAATTTGCAGGAATTGGATTGTTTCCGGGAGTCAAGAAGAAGGCGCGAACTCCATCTAGGAAACCGCCATTGCCACCACTGGCATAGGTTGCCGTGCCCAGTTTCATGGCTTCTGGGGTATCTACCGTGGTGCCAGCCATGCTCATGACAGGCGCTTCCGCAGGCTTTTCTAAGAACGCCATTGGCGAACCGCCTACAAAAATGCGATTTGCCGCACGGGACACAATTAGCTCTGAGTTGCGGGTTAATAACTCAGCAATTTCTAGGCGTTTGGCACCCGAACTGAAATAGCGAGCCAACTCGTCTAGCTCACCCCGACCGGGAAACCGATCTTGCTGTTCAGCTTGCGAAATAGTCGCAACAGGGACTGTTTGGTATAGTTGCGGGCGTGCAACCGAGCTTCCACCACTTGCCTTAACACTCATTGGATTTCTAAAGCTCCCATTTACGGATCGTTACTGTGTTAAATCTGACCAGAGTGTCACCTGTCACCGTCAATCAGCCTCGTTACTTCTAGAACATAGATTCTAGTGAAGTAATGAACCACATGAATACAACGCTATCCAGGGTCAACTACGCTTAACTTTTAGATTAAAACGTTTCGGGTTCAAACATCGAATTATTAAAAAGTGTGTAGAACCAATTTGTCAGGTCTGTTAAACATAATAAAAGTAAGAGGGAAATTATCTGAGAACAAATAGAAGTTTTGTAACAAAACATCAGAATTCAGGGTCAGAAGTCAGTCTCTCATTTCTAAAACTAGGAGCGATTTAAAGCCATGAGAAAGATAACCAAACGGCTATTAGGCAAGCATCAAGGGTTTCATGTCTGTCCAATCTGCTGCATTTTGCCGCCGTATATGACCGATCACATTATTCTTAGCGGCAATCAAACTCAGCGGGAGTGGGCATTAGAAACGCTGCGATCGTCCGAGCAATTTCGAGGACGACGGGAGGCGATCGGCAGCACTCGGTTTATGTCCCCTGCTGGAACAAAGCGCCGCACGATTTTCGATGCCAAAAATGGAACCGATTTGCCAGGAACCCTAGTGCGCGGGGAGGGCGACCCACCCACTGGCAATATTGCGGCTGACGAAGCCTATGACGGGTCAGGAGCGACCTACGATTTTTATTACGAAGTGTTTCAACGCAACTCGATCGATGGGTTTGGGATGCGGCTCGATTCGACCGTTCACTTCGATCGTAATTATGACAACGCCTTTTGGAACGGCAGTCAGATGGTTTACGGCGATGGAGATGGTGAGATCTTCGATCGCTTCACTAAATCAATCGACGTAATCGGGCATGAGTTGACTCATGGAGTGACTCAAAGCGAAGCCGCGCTGATCTATAGAGGACAACCTGGCGCACTCAATGAATCTTTCTCTGATGTTTTTGGTTCGTTGATCAAGCAAAAAACGCTGAACCAAACCGCCGAGCAAGCAGACTGGCTAATTGGGCAAGGGCTGTTTACTTCTAAGATCAGTGGGGTCGCTCTACGATCGATGAAAGCCCCCGGAACTGCGTATGACGATCGCGTTTTGGGCAAAGATCCTCAGCCTGCGGTTCTCAAAAATTTATATACTGGCACTGCGGATAATGGAGGGGTTCACATCAATTCGGGCATTCCAAATCGAGCTTTTTATCTAGCAGCGATCGAAATTGGAGGCTACGCTTGGGAGAAAGCTGGAAAAATCTGGTATGTGGCATTAACCGAACGTCTGAGCCGCAGAGCAACGTTCAAAACGGCTGCTAACGCTACGACGACGATCGCAGCAGAACTCTACGGCAAAAACGGCAAAGAACACGTTGCCTTACAAAATGCTTGGAAAACGGTTGGAGTCATCTAGAGGGTAAAGGGTGGATGAAGCGCAAAAAGTTCTGAGTTCACCCTCTTCCTGCCTTTAGCGATCCATTCACCTTTCACCCTTTAACCTCTATGAAAGTCACTTTTGAGCGTAGCGGCGGTTTTGCCGGAATCGTCATGACTACAACAGTTGACACAGAGACATTGCCGACGGCTGAAGGTGGGCATCTTCGTCGACTAATGCAGGCAACAGACTTTTTTCATCTACCTGCCACGATCTCATCGCCTAATTCTCAGCCCGATCGCTTTCAATACAAAGTCACTGCTGAAGATAATGGTCAACATCACACCGTCCAAGTCAGCGAGTCGGCAGTACCCAATCAGTTGCGACCTCTCTTAAATTGGCTTACAGAGATGGCTCGAAGTCAATAAGAGATTATTTACTTTTAAAACTCCCCAGGCAAGATTCGAACTTGCGACCAATCGATTAACAGTCGATCGCTCTACCACTGAGCTACTGAGGAACGTTGCTCGTTGCGAATCTCATAATAGCGATAAACGCGATCTTTTGACAAGCTTTTTGCAAACTTATTTCTGATCTTCGCCAAATCGCAGACGGGCTAACCGTTCTTGGGCGATCGGGTCGAGAGAATTAAACAAAAACCGACCAGACGATTTTTTAACGTCTTTCTGTTTACGCTGAACTCGACGGGTCGCAAAATCGACATCATTGGCTAATTGTTGGGCTGACATCCATTCTGCCCCATAGCCTATCACTGTAAGTTGCTGCGCTCGATCGGAGGTTGCCACAATCAACCGTTGATGAAATTTGCGAATGTCGTGTCGAAAGTCAGCGCACGATCGCTCTATATAAGTGTCTGCGGTCTGCCCAAAATCAGTGTAGTGAACCAATAGATTAGGCGTGACCACTTCGCGATTAGCGAGACTGTCGCGATATTGAGCGTCAAAGACAACCTGAGTGTCAAACCCCTGAAAGGCACTGTAGCCTGTGAGTGCTGCAATCAATTGGCGACGCGCTTCTTCAAGCCCTTCGCAGTCACGCACCTGTTTTAAGTCATGCCAAGCTCCGACTATATTGTAGCCGTCCACCAATAACACAGCTTGTGGCACGGAAGGGGGCATGGGCTTGGAGTGGATAGGATAGACGGACGCTGACCGTGGCTTCTCACTCCTTAATATTGGCATCTCCGATCGAGGTTTGTATACAAAAATTTGCACAAAAGTTGGGGATGAACCAAAAAATTCATCCTCGTAGTCGCGCAAGTCAGCGATCGATTAATTTAGCCGAACGTCGTAAGCCCCGCGCTGTATTGCTTGCAATCAGCGTCGGGTAGGCGATGACGGAGGATATGTCACTCAGTCGGTTCTTCAGTCTGCATCAAACGTTGTCGCAATCGCTTAGGGTCTCCCTGGTCAACGACTCGCCCTTTTTCTAGCAGAAAAGCACCATCACAATAATCCAACTCATCCAATCGGTGAGTCACCCACAGAGCAGTCATACCCCGGTCTTTCACTAGTTTTTTAACTTGAGCTACTAGTTCTAATTGACTGTCGGGGTCGAGCAAGGCAGTCGGTTCGTCTAAGAGCAAAATCTCGCAGTGACGGGCGACGGCTCCGGCGATCGCGACTCGCTGCTTCTGTCCTCCACTGAGGGCATAAATCGGTCGTCGTTGCAGCGCTAATAAATTGACGGCTGCCAGAGACTCTTCTACTCGCTGGCGCACTTCTAAAATCGACAGCTTTTCTTGAACTAACCCAAACGCAACATCTGCGCCCACCGTTGGCATTACAAGCTGATGATCAGGGTTTTGAAACACAAAACCTATAGGCGACGAAATCTCTATGTCTCCTGAGTCAGGTGTTAACAGCCCTGCTAGTAGCCTTAATAAAGTAGATTTACCGCTGCCGTTCGTGCCTAAAAGCATCCAAAACTCTCCTATAGGCACTTCTAAAGAGCAGGCCTTTAAAACGCTTCTATCTTCAGACCAGCTAAAGCAGAGATCTTGAATACGAATGGCAGCAGTAGATCCAGAAGTCATGGAGACCCTTACTCAGCCATTGAGAAGAAACCAGGCGCTCTGCCAGACGCAGATGCACTAGATTTCTCATAAATCTGCACCGCAGCAATGCCATCGCTAAGCAGGGCAAGTTTTTTATCGGTTTGACGATCGCAGGTCAGCTCTAAAACTTGGCTACCGCCAGCACGCATTGCTTCTGTGATCTCTTTATAAGTCGTTTCCGCATCTTCTGCGGTCTTGCGCTGCACCGAAAGGGGAACAGGAGTAGTCTTCAACGTCAATTCGATAATGAACATAAGAGAGTGCTTTACGGATAACCAAGATCTAGTATCGCAAATATCTACTCCGATCGGGTGTTCATCCTTCTCTCATTAAGAAGTGTGAAGAAATTTTAAGCTTTATAGACGAGAGGCTAGAACTTTTGGAGAACATACCCCTATAATTGGTGAGATAAGTGAAGAAAAGTAAATTCTTCTCACACCAGAGTCAAGCCGGCCAAAGCGACTCTTGACAATGGGCTGAGTACTTTGTCTCTCGTTCTCATAATCTTTGGAGATTTGCGTCATGACCATTGCAGTTGGGCGCGCGCAACCAACCCGAGGCGTATTCGACGCTCTCGATGACTGGTTGAAACGCGATCGCTTCGTCTTTATCG